>NZ_JBEXXK010000001.1:0-452548 GCF_040630405.1 Streptomyces sp. NPDC005811 | reverse complement strand
GGCCAACGGCTGGTACTGAGCCACACCCACAGCATGACCCACCAAGGCGGCGGCCCCCGATCCCCGGGGGCCGCCGCCTTTCGCCGTTTCCCCACCTCGGCGTGGTCCACTGGGCCGGTGACCACCGAGCCCGCCGCGAAGGACCCCGAGGCGCGCGGCGCCCGCCTCACCCCCGTCCTGCTCACGCTGACCGCGGTGAGCGGTCTGATCGACGCGATCAGCTACCTCGGCCTCGGCCATGTCTTCACCGCGAACATGACGGGCAACGTGGTCGTCCTCGGTTTCGCCGCCGCGGGCGCCCCCGGTTTCTCCGCCGGCCACACCGTGACCTCCCTCGCCTTCTTCCTCGTGGGCGCGGCGACGGGCGGCCGGGTCGGCCGGCGGGTCGGCGACGGCTCCCGCCGGACCCGGGCCCGGATCACGTTCGCCGTCGAGGCCGTCCTGCTGGCCGCCGCCTCCGCCGTCGCCCATGTCACCGCCGAGCACGGCCGGGTCCGGGTCTACGCGGTGATCGCGCTCACCGCCTGCGCGATGGGCCTGCGCAACGCGATCGTCCAGAAACTCGCCGTGCCCGCCCTCACCACGACCACCGTCCTGACCATGACCCTGACCGGCCTGGCCTCCGACTCGCACGCGGGCGGCGGACCGGGCAGCCACACCGTCCGTCGTACGGGGGCCGTGGT
Source organism: Streptomyces sp. NPDC005811 (assembly GCF_040630405.1). Classification (NCBI taxonomy): domain Bacteria; kingdom Bacillati; phylum Actinomycetota; class Actinomycetes; order Kitasatosporales; family Streptomycetaceae; genus Streptomyces; species Streptomyces sp. NPDC005811. The sequence continues at coordinate 451,865 of NZ_JBEXXK010000001.1, read as the reverse complement.
CGCGATGTTCTCCGGAGCGGTGCTGGGCGCGGCCCTGGTCCTGCACCACGGCATCGCGCTCCCGCTGCTCGCCGCGGCCGTGACCTCCGGGGTCCTCGCACTGCTGGCATCCGGGAAGGAGTGAGCGCGCACCCGGCCCGGGCCCACCGGGCCTACCCACGGGGCCTGCCGGGCCACCGGGCCTACTGGGCCGCCGGGCCGCCGGGCCGCCAGGCCGCCAGGCCACCGGGCCTGCCGGGACCACCGGGCCGCCAGGCCACCGGGGCGCCAGGCCGCCAGGCCTACTGGGCCGCCGGGCCACCAGGCCACGGGGCCTACCGGGCCTGCCGGGACCACCAGGCCGCCAGGCCACCGGGCCGCCAGGCCGCCAGGCCGCCAGGCCACCGGGCCACCGGGCCGCCAGGTCGCCAGGCCACCGGGCCACCGGGCCGCCAGGTCGCCAGGTCGCCAGGCCACCGGGCCGCCAGGTCGCCAGGTCGCCAGGCCACCGGGCCACCGGGCCACCGGGCCACCGGGCCACCGGGCCACCGGGCCGCCAGGTCGCCAGGCCACCGGGCCACCGGGCCGCCAGGCCGCCAGGCCGCCAGGCCACCGGGCCACCGGGCCACCGGGTCGCCAGGTCGCCAGGTCGCCAGGCCACCGGGCCTGCCGGGACCACCAGGCCGCCAGGCCACCGGGGCGCCAGGCCGCCAGGCCGCCAGGCCACCGGGCCTACTGGGCCGCCGGGCCACCAGGCCACCGGGCCTACCGGGGCGCCAGGCCGCCAGGCCTACTGGGTCTTGTGTCGCTGATAGTGACGGGCGACCCGGACCCGGTTGCCGCAGCGGGTGGGTGAGCACCAGCGGCGGCGCGGATGCGTGGGCAGGAAGAGCATCACGCAGTCGTCGGCCTCGCAGGTGCGGATCGCGGTGACCGCCGGATCGGCCAGCAGCCGGGCGGCGGCCTCGGCGAGGCAGGCGGCCAGCCGCAGGCCCGGCGAGCCGTCGCGGCGGCGCACGACGGTCACGGCCTCCCCGTCCCACACCGCCTCGTCGATCGCGGGCGAGGCGCGCTGCGCCCGGTTGAGCGCCTCCAGGTCGGCGGACGGCGGCCGCTCCCCCCGCAGGACGTGACCGAGGGCCCGGGCCACGCGCTCCCGCACCTCCCGCACGGCGGTCAGATCCCCGGCGCCGGCCTCCGCCGGCGCCGCCTCCGGGAGCCGGTCGGCCTCCAGTTCCCACCAGGCCAGCAGATCACCCGGGCTCGCGAGCAGATCACCCGCGGCCGAACGGGTGTTGACCAGGTCCAGCGCCAGCGGTTCGCCGACGAGAGGCGCGAGATCACTCATACCCCTAATGCTACATCTCCACGTTGACCTATTAGCCGACCGAGCTATACCGTCACCTCCTCGCACCTAACGCATGAAACGGCAATGGAAGGATTAGCCATGCTCGTCTCTCCCGCCCGCACCCTCCACCGCCACCTCGACGTCGACGGGGTCCGCGTCTTCTACCGGGAGTCCCTCCCCGACCGCGCCGACGCGCCCGTACTCCTGCTCCTGCACGGCTTCCCGTCCGGCTCCCACCAGTTCCGCGGGCTGATCGACGTCCTCGGCGCGCACTACCGGCTGATCGCCCCGGACTACCCCGGCTTCGGCCACACCGAGACCCCCGGGGGCTTCACGTACTCCTTCGACCGCCTGGCCGACATCACGGAGGGTCTCCTCCGGCGGCTCGGTCTGGACCGGTTCGTGATGTACGTCTTCGACTTCGGCGCCCCCGTCGGCTTCCGGATCGCCGAACGCCACCCCGAGTGGATCGCCGGGCTGGTCGTGCAGAACGGCAACGCCTACGAGGAGGGCCTCTCGGACGCGGCCCGCTCACTCGTCGCGCTCACCCCCGGGGCGCCGGGCGCGGAGGACGCCGTACGGGGCATGCTCACGCTCGCCGGGACGCGCGGCCAGTACGAGACCGGGGTGCCGGACCCCGAGCTGATCCCACCCGACGGCTGGACCCTGGACCAGCACTTCCTGGACCTGCCGGGCCGCAAGGAGGCCCAGGTCGCACTGGCCTTCGACTACCGTTCCAACGTCGAGCGGTACGACCGCTGGCAGGCCTGGCTGCGCAAGGACACCCCGCCCGCACTGATCGTCTGGGGCCGCCACGACCCCTTCTTCCCCGAGCCCGGGGCACGTGCGTATCTGCGCGACCTGCCCGACGCCGAACTGCACCTGTTCGACACCGGGCACTTCGCGCTGGAGACCCATCTGCCTCAGATCGCCCCGCTGATCGCGGACTTCCTGGACCGGCTCAGCCCGCGGTGACCCTCAGTTCCTTCACCCCGTTGATCCAGGCCGACCGCAGCCGGCGCGGATCCTCGACGAGCCGCAGCCCCGGCAGGGCGTCGGCGACCGCGTTGAAGATCAGGTTGATCTCCAGGACGGCGAGCGACTTGCCGAGACAGAAGTGCGGTCCGCCGCCGCCGAACCCGAGATGCGGGTTCGGGTCCCGGAACACGTCGAACTCGTCGGGCCGGTCGAACACCTCGGGGTCGTGATTGGCGGAGGCGTAGAAGATCCCGACCCGGTCGCCCTTCCTGATCTGCTTGCCGCCGAGTTCGGTGTCCTGGGTGGCGGTGCGCTGGAAGGAGACGACGGGGGTGGCCCAGCGCACGATCTCCTCGGCGGCGGTCTCGGGCCGGCGCTCCTTGTACAGCTCCCACTGCTCGGCATGGGTGAGGAAGGCGTGCATCCCGTGCGTGATCGCGTTGCGGGTCGTCTCGTTGCCGGCGACGGCGAGCATGAGCACGAAGAACCCGAACTCGTCGGAGTTGAGGTTCCCCTCGTCCGAGGCGGCCACCAGGGTGCTGACGATGTCCTGCGCCGGGCACTGCTTCCGCTCCGCCGCCATGTTCATCGCGTACGAGATCAGCTCGGCGGCGGACTGCTGGCCGACCTCGGCGGTGATGGCGTACTCGGGATCGTCGTACGCGATCATCTTGTTGGACCACTCGAAGATCTTGGCCCGGTCGTCCTGGGGGATGCCGATCAGCTCGGCGATGGCCTGAAGGGGCAGCTCACAGGCGACGGAGGTGACGAAGTCGAAGGGGCCGTCGTGGGCGCCGGCGCCCTCGGCGATGGCCCGGGCCCGCCGCCGCAGCCGGTCCTCCAGCCCCCTGATGGCCCGGGGGGTGAACCCGCGCTGCACGATCTGCCGCACCCGGGTGTGCTCGGGCGGGTCCATGTTGAGCATGATGAACCGCTGGGCGTCGATCGACTCCCGCTGGATGTGCTCGTTGAAACGGATGATCGCGGTGTTGAGGTAGGAGGAGAAGAGTTCGGGGTGCGTGGACACGTACTTCACATCCGCGTGCCGGGTGACGGCCCAGTACCCCTCGTCCTGGAAGCCGGCGGCGTTGCCCGACTGCGGGATCCAGCGGACCGGTTCGGCGCGCCGCAGCTCGGCGAACTCCGGCAGGGGCACACGGTGTTGCAGCAGGTCGGGGTCGGTGAAGTCGAACCCGTCGGGAAGCGCTGGACAGGGCATCGGCAGCTCCAGCCAGAGGGCAGCTTTTCTGACGGTTCATCAGAAATAGATTGCCGAGAAGGTAGTTCAGACCACTGAAGGCTGCAAGACCCTTGCGGTGACGCACATCACGTCCGCAGACTGCTCGGAAGAACTAGAACACGTACTAGTTCCTCGGAGGAGGATCCGCACCCATGGCCGCCGAACCCGTGATCGTGGAAGCAGTCCGCACCCCCATCGGCAAGCGCGGCGGCGCGCTGGCCAACCTTCACCCCGCCTACCTCCTGGGCGAGACCTACCGCGAGCTACTCGGCCGCACCGGCATGCCCGCCGACGCGGTCGAACAGATCGTCGGCGGCACGGTGACCCATGCCGGCGAACAGTCCATGAACCCGGCCCGCACGGCCTGGCTGACCATGGGCCTGCCCTACGAGACCCCGGCGACGACGGTCGACTGCCAGTGCGGCTCCTCGCAGCAGGCGTCGCACATGACGGCGAACATGATCGCGGCGGGCGTCATCGACGTCGGTATCAGCTGCGGCGTCGAAGCCATGTCCCGTGTCCCCCTGGGCTCGGGCTCCAAGCACGGCCCGGGAAAGCCGTTCCCGGAGGAGTGGAACGTCGACCTCCCGAACCAGTTCGAGGCGGCGGAACGCATCGCCCGCCACCGGGGCCTGACGCGGGAGGACGTCGACCGGCTGGGGCTGCTGTCGCAACAGCGCGCCGCCGTGGCCTGGTCGGAGGAACGCTTCAAGAAGGAGACCTTCGCCGTCCAGGTCCCCACCACCGAGGAGGAACAGGCCTCCGGCCAGGGCATGTGGCGCCTGGTCGACCGCGACGAGGGCCTGCGGGACACGACGGCCGAAGGCCTCGCCAGCCTCAAGCCGATCATGCCGACCGCCGTCCACACGGCCGGCAACTCCTCCCAGATCAGCGACGGCGCGGCAGCGATCATGTGGGCGTCGAAACGAATGGCGAGGGCCCTGAAACTGAAGCCGAGGGCCCGCATCGTCGCCCAGACACTGGTCGGCGCGGACCCCCACTTCCACCTCGACGGCCCGGTCGACGCGACCCGCGCGGTCCTCGGCAAGGCCGGGATGACCCTGAAGGACATCGACCTGATCGAGATCAACGAGGCCTTCGCCTCGGTCGTCCTGTCCTGGGCGAAGGTCTTCGACCAGAACCTCGACAAGGTCAACGTCAACGGCGGCGCCATCGCCCTCGGCCACCCGGTCGGCTCGACGGGCGCCCGCCTCATCACCACGGCCCTGCACGAACTGGAACGCACGGACAAGGAGTTCGCCCTGATCACGATGTGCGCGGGGGGAGCGGTGGCGACGGGGACGATCATCCAGCGGCTGTGAGGTCGGCCGCTCAGGAGTTCGGCGCCCCGGTCCCGCAGTCGAGTCGGGCGTCGATCTCGGTGGCGGTGCGGGGGCCGTCGGAGGTCCAGTATTCGCCCTCGCCGAGGGAGGCCCTCTCGATCTCGGTCAGGGGCAGGACGCCGTCCACGCCGTTGCCGTCGGGGGCGGTGTAGGAGACGTCGAGGGTGGTCGCGGCGGTGGCGGCGGGGCGAGGGGCGATGTGGTGGGTGAAGCCCTCACCGGTCCAGAGGGGGACCACACCGTCCTCGCGGATCGTCGACACCGTGGGGTCGGAGGCCCACCAGAGGGCGACAGGACTGTCGTCCTCGGCCGCGTCCCAGTCGTAGACCTCGACGCGGCGGACCTCGTCGGTGGGGCACATCGGGAACTTCACGACGAGGGTGTCCCCGTCGAACCTGGCGCCCAGCGGCGGGGGAGCCGGGTGCTCGGGGAGGAAGCGGGTGCAGCCGGAGGTGCCGGCCACGACCAGCACGAGGAGCAAGGTCCATGCGGTGGCGGTGCGTTGCGTCGGTGTCATGCGGCCGTCCCCCGTCCTTCGTTCTGCTTCCTCCCCCGCAGCATGCCCTGCCGGCCCGCTCCGGGGAGCGGGCCGTAGGCCAACGGTTCGGTCTCAGCCGCTCGGGGTCGGCTGCTTCGTCGCCGGGACCGGGTCCGTGCGTTCCGGGAGTTTCGCCGAGCGGGCGCGGGGGCCCATCAGGACGTACGACAGGCCGAAGCCGGCGAGGACGACCACCGCGCCGCCCGCCGCGTCGAGGACCCAGTGGTTGCCCGTCGCGACGATCGCCGAGACCGTGAAGAACGGGTGCAGGAGGCCGAGGGCCTTCATCCACCACCGGGGGGCGACGATCGCGATGACCAGGCCGCACCACAGGGACCACCCGAAGTGCAGGGACGGCATCGCCGCGTACTGGTTGGTCAGGGCGGTGAGGGTGCCGTAGTCGGGCTTGGAGAAGTCCTGGACGCCGTGGACCGTGTCGATGATGTTGAGGGCGGGCATCAGGCGCGGCGGGGCGAGCGGGTAGAGCCAGAAGCCGACCAGGGCGAGCAGGGTCGCGAAGCCGAGGGAGGCGCGGGCCCAGCGGTAGTCGACCGGGCGGCGCCAGTACAGGACGGCGAGGACGGTCAGCGGGACGACGAAGTGGAAGGACTCGTAGTAGAAGTCGAAGAAGTCGCGGAGCCAGCCGACGCCCACCACCCAGTGGTTGACCGTGTGCTCGATGTCGATGCGCAGGAAGCGTTCGAGGTCGAGGATCTCCTGGCCGTGGGCCTCCGCACGGACCCGGCCCGCGGAGTTCGAGCCGCCGGTCGCCGCCAGCCGGACCTGCTGGTACGCCGCGTAGGTGACGCGGATCAGGAGCAGTTCGAGGAGGAGGTTCGGGCGGGTCAGGACGCGTCGGAGGAACGGCAGCAGGGGGACGTGGCGGAGCCGGGCGGGGACCGGATCCGCGTACTCCGTGGGGATCGGGGCGCGGTAGTGGGGAGAGGTGCGGGGGAGGAACGGGACGACCGTCGCCGCGGCGATGGCCGCCAGCAGGACGGCGTTGTCCCGCAGCGGGTACAGCGCCGGCATGTTCGGCAGCATCATCTTCGCGGGGAGCGTCATGACGAGGACGACGGCGACCGGCCAGACGTACCGGTCGGAGGCGCGCCTGCCGACCCGTCCCACCACCGCGAGCAGCACCCACAGCAGCTGGTGCTGCCAGGTCGTCGGGGAGACCGCGATCGCCGCACAGCCGGTGAGGGCCACCGCCAGCAGGAGCTGGCCGTCACGGGCGTAGCGGACGGCCCGGCGGACGCCGAGGACGGCGACGGCCGCGCCGAGCGCGAGGAACAGGCCGATCTCCAGCGGGCCGGTCAGGCCGAGGCGCAGCAGGGCGCCGTGCAGGGACTGGTTGGCGAGGGCGTCCGCGTCGCCGCCGAGGCCGACCCCCGCCATGTGGTGCACCCAGTAGGTGTACGAGTCGTGCGGCATCGCCGCCCAGGCGAGCGCCGTGAGCCCGGCGAACGTCGCACCGCTCGCGGCGGCGGCACGGCGGCGGCCGGTGAACCACAGCAGGGCCGCGAAGAGCAGCACCGGGGGCTGGAGCGCGGCCGCCACGCCGATCAGCGCGCCGCCCGCCTTCTGGCCCCGTACGACGAAGCAGCCGAGCAGCACCAGCAGCACCGGGATGATGCTGGTCTGGCCGAGCCAGAGGGTGTTGCGCACCGGCAGCGACAGCATGAGCAGACTGACGGCGACGGGGGCGGCGAGCAGGGACGTCCGCCTGCTCACCGGCTGCGGCAGGGCGCGCGCGGCCACCAGGCCGAGGGCGACGACCAGGAGCAGCGTGCCGAAGGTCCAGCCCCAGCCGAGGGCCTGTTCCGCCGCCTTGGTGAGCGGCTTGAGGACGAGTCCCCCGAAAGGGGTGCCCGTGAAGCGCGTGGAGTCGTAGAGCGAGCCGTTGACGTGCAGGACGCCGTTCGGTCCGACCCAGGTCTCCAGGTCCGTCAGCCGTTCCCCGCGCGGGGTGCCGAGGACGACGGCCACCTGGCGCACGGCGAGGACCGCCGCGAGCATCCAGAGGCCCAGACGGGCCGCGCGCAGTCGTGCCGCCCTCGTCGTGCCGACCGCGGTCGCCCCGAAGGCCTCCGCCGGTCGGCCGCTGTGCTCCGCATTCGCCACGCCTCGTCGGCCTCCCGCCCCGTGCGTCCCACACGCCTTCGCGTGGGTGTCCTCGACAAACCCTATGAGGCTCGCGCCGCCCCCGGAGAGAGACGCAGGCCATCCCCGCTTCACCTGACGTCGACTCTCCTTTTGTCCGGAAGACGATAGTGCGCCGGGGGCGAGGTTGCCTCCGCGGGGCGCGATGTGGGTCACAGCACGGCCGGAACTGGCACTTCGCACGAACGGAACGCCCGCTTCAGCCGTACCGTCGTACGCCCGTACGACACCGAGGGCAGCGGGACGGCTGCGCGTCGTGAACGGACGGGCGGACAGCCGACGGACGGCCATATACACACAAAGGGCGCACAGTGGTGAAGAGGGACAGCGGCGGGCCTTGACCGGCAGCGGCGGACGACGGACGGACGGCGACGGACCCACGGAGGGGCTGCGGCACATGGGCGGCTTGGTCGGCACGATCGGTTCACCGAGGGGGCGCGTGAGACCGCGCGCGGAGCGGCGGGGCGCCGGGGCGCGGCTGCACGCGCGGATCGTCGCCGTCCTTCTGGCGCTGCTGGCGCTCCAGCTCGGGTCGCTCGTCGCGCCGGCGTACGCCTGTGCCTGCGGTGCGCTGGTCCCGGGCGACGGCCGGCAGCTCTCGGTCGGCCGGGAGGTGTCCGTCGTGCGTTGGGACGGCAGGCAGGAACAGATCGTGATGAGCCTGCGGGTCGGCGGCGACGCCGAGCGGGCCGCCTGGATCATGCCGGTTCCGCACCGGGCGACGGTGGAGCTCGGGAACGCGGAGCTGTTCGACCAGCTGGCCACCGCCACCGCGCCGGTGCAGCGCGCCCGGACCCACTTCTGGCCGCAGGACGGCGACTGGCCGCTGACCGCCGGGGACGGCCGCCGCGGCCCGCCGCCCCCGCCGGCCGGCAGCGGTGAGGTGGGCGTGGTCGGACGGGAGCGGCTCGGGCCGTTCGACGTGGCCCGGCTGACCGCCACCGATCCCGCCGCCCTGGACGACTGGCTGAGCTCGAACGACTTCACGCTCCCGGCCGGCCTCGAGACCGCGCTGCGGCCGTACGTCGACCGGCGGTGGGAGTACGTCGCCGTCAAGCTGACCCCCGAGACCGCCGGCGGCGTTCTCGGCGGCGAGCTGCAGCCGCTGCACCTCACCTTCGCCGCCGACGCCCCCGTCTACCCGATGCGGCTGTCCCGGCTCGCGGCCACCCCGCAGTCGCTGGGCCTCTACGTCCTCGCCGCCCACCGGATGGAGCCGGTGTCCCGGATCGGCGGCGAACGGCCCCGCGTCACCTTCGCGGGCCGGGTCGGCGCCTCGGCCGGCGGCCCGCTCGGTGAGCTGGCACAGGGCACGCCGTTCCTGACGGCCGTCGCCCAGGAGTTCCCGCGCCCGTCGGCGATCTCCGGGGACCACGAGCTGCGCCGGGCGTCCGCCGACACGGCCTTCCGGCAGGTGATCTACGAGGACCGGCTGCTCAGGGTGCTGGGGATACCGGTGTGGCTGCTGACGGTGGTGGGCGGCCTGACGGCGGCCGTCGCGGCCTCCGTAGCCCTCGCCCTCCACAGGCGCCGCCCCCACCGAACCACCCAACCGGGCCCCCGCCACGCCTCGGGGCACCATGCGGCGACAGGGGGCGGGGCGATGGGAGGCCCTCCGGGGGGAGTGCCGGGTGCGGCTCTGGGGGGAGCGCCGGGTGCGGCTCTGGGGGGAGCGGCTGGTGGGGTGCCGGGTGCGGCGCCGGGTGGAACGCCGGGTGCGGCTCCAGGCGGAGCGCCTGGTCGGGTGCCGGGTGGAACGCCGGGTGCTGCTCCAGCTGGAACGGCCGGTGGGGCGCCGGGTGGAACGGCCGGTGCCGGGCTGGGTGGGGTGCCGGGTGCGGCGCCTGGTGGGAAGCCTGGTCGGGTGCCGGGTGGGAGCCCGGGGGGAGTGCCGGGTGCGAGCCCGGGTGCGGCACAGGCCTGGGCGCCTGGTGGGGCTGCGAACGAAACGCCGCGTGGGGGTTCAGGGCAGGTGGCCGGAGTTCGCGCGCGGCCTCGGCGGCCGGAGCGGCCCGTCCCGTTGGTTCCTCCGATGCCCGGTGTCCCCCCGGTTCCTCCGATGCCCACGGCTCCGCCGGCCGCGGCCGGTGTCCCGCCGCGGCCCACGAACCGCCCGAGCGGGGCTGCCGTACCCCCCATGCCGCCCATGCCTCCCCTGCCCGCTCAGCCGGAGCAGAGCCCGCGGCCTCAGCCGACTGCGCGTCACGCGCAGTCCGCGCAACGGCCGCTGCGGCCACGGTGGCCGCAGTGGCCGCAACGAGCCGCCCGGCAGAGCCACGAGGCCTCCTCCCAAGCCCACCAGGCCCCGCAGACACCCCCGCCCCCGCTCCACCCGCCGACCGCGTACAACCCTCCGGACCCCTCCCCCGCCCCCGCCGCTCCCCCGCGTTCCCCCTCGTCCCCGAAGCCCTTCACTCTCCCCGTGACGCCTGGGCCGAACGGGTGAATTCGCGGGGCGGGAAAACGGAGAGGCCCCCTGGGCGGGAACCCGCGTGCGGCGGGGCACGTTGACAGGACCGGTCAGCGGTTCTGACCAGTCGCAGGCACACGGGAGGCAGAGCGCATGAGCGAGTCGCAGGTCTGGGAGGCCGTCGACGCCTACTTCACCGACCACCTCGCCCCGGACGACGAGGTGACCGCAGCCGCGTTGCGCGACAGCGAGGCCGCCGGGCTCCCCGGGATCAACGTCACGGCGAACCAGGCCAAGCTGCTCCGCCTGCTGGCCGAGATCCAGGGCGCGCGCACGATCCTGGAGATCGGCACGCTCGGCGGCTACAGCACGATCTGGCTGGCCCGCGCGCTCCCCGCCGACGGCCGGCTGATCTCGCTGGAGTACGACCCCCGGCACGCGGAGGTCGCCGTCCGCAACATCGCCCGCGCGGGTCTGGACAAGGTGGTGGAGGTGCGGGTCGGCGCCGCCCTGGAGTCGTTGCCCCGCCTGGCCGACGAGAACCCGCCGCCCTTCGACCTGGTCTTCATCGACGCCGACAAGGCCAACAACCCCCACTACCTGGAGTGGGCCCTCAGACTCACCAGCACGGGCAGCCTGATCGTCGTCGACAACGTCGTACGGGGCGGCCGGGTGGTCGACGCGGGCAGCACGGACGGAGACGTCCGGGGCACCCGCGCCGCGATCGAACTGATCGGCTCCCACCCCCGGCTCAGCGGAACCGCGATCCAGACGGTGGGGGCCAAGGGCTACGACGGTTTCGCGCTGGCCCGCGTCCTGGCGTAGCCCCTCCGGCGGCCCGGGGACCGCCTACATCTCGTGGTAGAAGCCCACGTTGACGCTGCGCGGCCCGGTGCGGTCGACGACGACGATCTCGCCGGAGCCGCCGCGCGGCAGCGGCACCGTGCCGCCGTACGCGATCTGCTGGGCGTACTCGCCGACGAGCAGCCGCACTTCGGAGGAGGGCTCGTCCTGCGAGCCGCGCAGCCAGGAGACCTGCCAGGTACCCTCGGGGCCGCACAGGAACTCCAGGTGCACCCGGGAGACGAACAGCCAGTCCTCGGGCGTCACGAGACGGCACACGGACTTGTCCCGGCCCACCCGCAGCACGGCGCCCGGGTCACTGGGCGCGTCGGCCATGAGCATGCCGGCCGTGGCGCCCTCTTCCGCCCCGGAGACGGTGGCCATGGTGAGTTCGAGCACATGCGCTCCTTCATGAAGCCGTGATGCGACGGCTGGATGACGACTGGAAAAGCCGCTGAACAGTGTTTGCACAGCGGCGGCATGATAAATCGCCCGGGCCGGTCACGTCCGGCACAATGGAGGCATGACCGAGCGAAAGCCACCGGGTGTCCCGTTCGAGTCGTGGGTCGACAAACAGATCCGTGACGCCGAACGGCGTGGGGAGTTCGATCAACTGCCGGGCGCGGGGAAGCCGTTGCCGCCGGGCACCGACAGCACGTACGACGAACTGTGGTGGATCAAGCGCAAGATGGCCCGTGAGGGGCTCTCGGTGCTGCCGCCGACGCTCGCTCTGCGCAAGGAGGCGGAGGACGCCCTCGCGGCGGCGTACGCGGCGCCCTCGGAGCGCATCGTCCGGAAGATCGTCACGGACGTCAACGTCAAGCTCCGGGACATGATGTTCAGGCCACCGCCCGGCCCCCCGCTGGGGATGAAGCCGTACGACGTGGAAGCGGTCGTACGGGAGTGGCGGGAGCGCCGGGCGGCGAAGGGATCCGCGGACGGGATCTCGGGCGACGGGTCACACGTGTAGGAGCCGCTCCGACAGGGCGCGGTAGTCGCGCAGGGCCAGCCGGAGCTGTTCGGTGTCGGGGGCGGTCGCCTCGCTGTCGCGGTCGGCGGGCTGCCAGGAGCCGCGCAGGGTGCGACGGCGGCGGTTCACGGCGTCGGTGACGCGTTCGGCGAGTTCCTCCAGTACGTGGTCGGCCTCCGCGACGGCGTCCCGGGGTTCGTCCACGAAACCGACGACGGCGTGCTGCAACCGCGAGGCGAGCGCGTCGCACTCCGCACGGGGCAGCAGCGCCTCGGCCCGCTCGGTCGGACCCCCCGCGACCCCCTCGGTCCCTTCAGCCGACCCGGCGGACCCGGCCGTCCCGGCGGACCCGTTCCTCCCGGTGCTCTCTGATGTCCCGGTCGTCCTGGCCGTCCCGGCTGTCCCGGTCGGTCCGGTCGCCCCGGCGGTCCCGGCTGTCCCGGTCGCCCCGGCTGTCCCGGTCACCCTGGTCGCCCCGGCCGTCCCGGTCGCCCCGGTCGCCCCGGTCGCCCCGGTCGTCTCAGCCGTGCCGGTAGTCCCGGCCATCCCGGTCGTCCCGGTCGTCTCAGCCGTCCTGGCCGTCCCGGTAGTCCCGGTCGTCTCTGTGGTCTCGGTCGGTCCGGTCTGCCGGGTCGGCCGGGTGGGTGCGGTGGTACGGGAGCGCACCGCCGCCCGTGCCTTCTCCAGCGGGGTGAGCGGCCGGCGGTCCTCCGCCTCCTGAGATTCCCCGGCGTCCCCGGCGTCCATGGCGTCCCTCGCGTCCTGGCTCGTGTCGGTCATCGCGTCTCACGCTTCCTTCGTCTGGCGCCGGTGCCGGCGGGGCCGGTCCAGCAGGTCGTCGAAGAGGGCGCGGGCCTCGACCACGGCGGCCCGCAGGTCCTCGGTCCCGGGCGCGGAGCTGTGCCGCTCGCCCGCCCCCGTGTCCGTTCCCGCTTCGCCCCCGAGGCCTCCGGTGTCCTTCAAGCCTCCGGCAGCCCCGGCGTCCCCGCCACCCCCGACGCCGGCCCGCACCCCCGCCGCGCGGTGCACGCGCCGGTAGCCGTGGACGTGGTCGGCGTGGTGGACGGTGAGGGCGGCGAGCTGCTCCTCGTACCGGGTGCCGTCCGGATAGCCGCGGGCGCCGGCCACCTCGGCGAGGAGACGGTCGGCCTCGCCGACCGCCGCCCCCGGGGAGTCGACGAACCGCTCCTGCGCGGCCGTCCAGCGGGCCTCGAACCGCTCGCGCTCCGCGGCTTCCAGCGGCCGTTCACGCAGCCCGCCGTGCCGCTCCACGAGCCCGCCGAGTTCCCGCTCGGCCGCCTTGACGTCCCCGTCGTGCCGGGCCACGGCCCGGTCGTACTCGGGCCCGAAGCGCTGCTTCAGGCTCCGTCCGCCGTGCGCGCCCCGGGCCCGCACGGACAGGACCACCGCCACGGCGACGACGGCCGCCGCGGCCACGATCAGAGCGATGATCACGCCTGTGGACATGGTTGCCTTCCGGTGTGTCGGCCCCACGGGCCGGTTCCCGTCCCGGGTTGCCCGGGGAACCCCTCCCAAACGGACGCCGCACCGGGAGGACGCCGTCGAGCGCGCCGGAGAGCACGCATATCCGGTTGCGCGCCGCGCCCACCCTCTCCGCAGAATGGGCGGATGACCTGGACCGTCGCCCCGGAACCCGCCGACTCCGCCGTCGCCGCCGCCCTCTGGCGGGAGTACTACACGGAGGTCAGCGACCGCTGGTACCTGCTGCACGAGGGCCACCGCACGGACCCCGGCGAGCTGGAGCGGGAGATCGCCGCCCGGACCTGGGCGGAACTGACCCCGCCCGGCGGCCGGTTGCTGGTGGGCCGGTACGACGGTGAGCCGGGCGGCTGTGCGGGCGTGCTGCTGCTGGACGCGGCGACCGCCGAGCTGAAGCGGGTGTTCGTACGGGAGGAACTGCGCGGGAAGGGCGGGGCGCCGCTGCTGGTGCGGGCCGCCGAGGACGCCGCGCGGGCGCTCGGCGCCACCCGGATGATCCTGGACACCCGCAGCGACCTGGTCGAGGCGCGGGCGCTGTACGCGCGGCTGGGCTACACGGAGACCGCACGGCACAACGACGACCCGTACGCCGAGCACTGGTTCAGCAAGCGGCTCAGCTGATCCCGGGCTGCGGCCGCCCCTCGTGCGACCGCCCCTCGTGCGGCTGCTCGCGGTCGGAGCCGCACAGCTCGTCGTTGAGTTCCCTGACCAGCTGCACGAGGTCGGTGGGCCGGTCGGGGCCCCACCAGTCGCCGAGCAGCTCCGCCAGCGACTCCTCCCGCACCCGGGCCAGGTCCTCGGCGACCTCCCGGCCCCGCGGGGTGAGCGTCAGGTCCAGCCCCTCGCGGACCGCGAGCCGCCGTTCCTCGACCTGCCGGGCGGCCTCGATGACCACGGGGAACGGAACCGTGGTGCGCTCGGCGAGCACGCCCGGCTCGACGCTGCCGTACCGCTTCATCCGCAGCAGCAGCCAGCTCGCCCCCGGGAGGAGGTCGTGTCCGGCGCGGGCGGTGATCGTGCGGTAGACCTCGCGGCGGCCCTCGCGGGTGCCGAGGACGGACAGCGCCCGGCACACCTCGTCGTACGAGGAGCGTTCGACGGGGTTGGTGGCGAGGGTCTCGGTGACGTCGGGCGCGGTGACCGAGCCGCGCAGCGGGTCCTCCCTCAGGAACCAGGCCAGCACGAAGCCGAGCAGGGCGACGGGGGCGGCGTACAGGAAGACGTCGGTGATGGCGGACGCGTACGCGTGCAGGGCCTGCGGCTGGAGGGAGGAGGGCAGTTCGGCGATGTCGCGCGGGTCGGACTCCAGGCCCTGCACCGAGAGGCCGGAGGGCAGGTCGGTGCCCCGGAGGGCGTCGGTGAGCTTGTCGCCGAGGCGGCCGGCGAAGATCGTGCCGAAGATCGCGACGCCGAAGGAGGCGCCGATGGAGCGGAAGAAGGTGGCGCCGGAGGTGGCGACGCCGAGATCCTCGTAGCCGACGGCGTTCTGCACGATGAGGACGAGGACCTGCATGACCAGGCCGAGGCCCAGGCCGAAGACGAAGAAGTAGGTGCTCATCTCGCCCGTCGAGCTGTTCTCGTCGAGCTGGTGGAGCAGGAGCAGGCCGATCGTGGTGACGCCGGTGCCGAGGACCGGGAAGACCTTCCAGCGGCCGGTGCGGCTGACGATCTGTCCGGAGCCCGTGGACGACAGCAGCATGCCGGCCACCATCGGCAGCATGTGCACCCCGGACATGGTCGGGGAGACGCCCTGGACGACCTGGAGGAAGGTCGGCAGATAGGTCATCGCGCCGAACATGGCGAAGCCGACGATGAAGCTGATGACGGCGGAGAGCGTGAAGGTGCGGATGCGGAACAGCTTGAGGGGGAGGACCGGTTCGGCGGCCCGCCGCTCCACGGCCACGAACGCGACGGCGAGGGCGGCGCCGAGGACCGCGAGTCCGGCGATCTGGGGCGAGGCCCAGTCCCAGGTGGTGCCGCCGAGGGAGGCGACCAGGACCAGGCAGGTGGCGACGGAGGCGACGAGGACGGTGCCGAGGTAGTCGATGACGTGCCGGGTGCCCTTGCGGGGGATGCGCAGGACGGTCGCGATGACGGCGAGCGCGACGACGCCGACGGGCAGGTTGACGTAGAACACCCAGCGCCAGCTCAGATGCTCGGTGAACAGGCCGCCGAGCAGCGGGCCGAGGACACTGGTGGTGCCGAACACCGCACCGAACAGGCCCTGGTAGCGGCCGCGGTCGCGGGGCGGGACGATGTCGCCGACGATCGCCATCGACAGCACCATCAACCCGCCGCCGCCGAGCCCCTGGAGCGCCCGGAAGGCGATCAGCTGGGGCATGTTTTGCGCCATTCCGCAGAGCGCCGAGCCGATGAGGAAGAGCACGATCGCGGCCTGGAAGAGTTTCTTGCGCCCGTACTGGTCGCCGAGTTTGCCCCACAGCGGTGTCGCGGCCGTCGACGCGAGCAGGTACGCGGTGACGACCCAGCTCAGATGCTCGAGACCGCCCAGATCGCTGACGATGGTGGGCAGGGCGGTGGAGACGATGGTCTGGTCCAGGGCGGCGAGGAGCATGCCGAGCAGGAGGGCGCCGATGGAGACGAGGACGTTTCCGGACACGTGTTCCTCACGTGGATCCGCGGTCCTGCTGTGCGCGTCCAAGGCCATGGATACCTCCTGAGGCTCTCGTGCCACTGTCCATCGTGATCGGTGTGACCGGTTATGGCCTCCCGAGTCCTCATGGGAACCGAGGGAAAACCCCACGGAACGCGGCATTCCGGGGCGGGGCGAGTCGGCCGTGTGGAGGATCTGCATAAACTCTGGAGTTCTCATGGGGAGGGACGAACACGTGAGCGATCGGACGGGGTGGCCGGGGCGACCGGGGCCGCCGCACGGGCACCCGTGCCCCGAGTGCGGGGCACTGCGCGCACCCGACAACACCCCGTCCTGCTCCTGCGCCCGGCGCGCCTCGGACGCCCTCCGCGACACCCGCACGGCGGAAGCGGCGGCCGCGGAGGACTTCGACCCCCTGCGGATACGGCCGTACGTCGAACTGGGGGGAACGACCGAACCGGGGCCCGGGGACGGGGGCGCGGGGACGGCGAACGGGAGGCGGGACCGGGGCGCGGGGGCCGACCGAGCCTCGGCGGGGAACGCCGTCGACGCGACCATGACGTTGCGTGCGGTGCCCGGCGCCGACCCGACCGCACCACCGGGGGCCTCGCCCGCCCCCGACGAGACGATGCGGCTCCAGCGGATCCCGCCCGGCACCGCGGGGTTCCTCCCGGGTGCCGCGGACGAGACACGGCCGCTCCGGCGGATCCCGTCGGACGCCGGTGGCATCGAGGCGAGTCCGTTCGAGGGAGCCGAGGCGGCGGGCCGGCCACGTCCGGGTGACGAGGGGCCGGTGCGGGGGCGGCGGCGACGGGTCCTGGTGATCGCGGCCGCCGGGGCCGCCGTGGCGGTGGTGGCCGCGGCCGGTTTCGCGAGCGGGCTGTTCACCTACGAGAAGCCGACCCGTGACGAGGCCGCCCCGAAGGACGTACGGGCCTCCGTGCCCGACTCCTCGACCGGCGCGGCCTCCGCGTCCGCCCCGAGCGACTCCGCCACCCCCTCGGAGTCGAGCGGCCCGCCGCCCTCCGAGCGGAGCGAGCACCCCTCGCCGACCCCCACGGAGTCGAGCGCCCCGCCCTCGGCCGCACCGTCGGCCACGGCGAGCACCACGGCCCCCACGGCCCGCGCGACCGGCACGATCGGCGCCGACAGCCAGGCCGACGACGGCCGGCAGACCATCGCCTCGCCCGTCCTGCGCCTGGGCGACAAGGGCGACGAGGTCACCGAACTCCAGCTCCGGCTGCGCCAGTTGTACCTGTACAACGGCGAGGCGAACGGCACCTTCACCAGCGAGGTGGAGACCGCCCTGCGCAACTACCAGTGGTCCCGCGGCCTCCAGGAGGACGAGCTGGGGGTCTACGGCGCGGCGACGAGGGCGAGCCTGGAGTCGGAGACCAAGGAACCGTAGAAGCCGGGGAAGCCGCGGACGGCGTTCACCCCACGTGAATCCGCACCCCGCCCGCCACAGCCTCCACCCGCACCTCGCGCAGATCCCGCACCACCACGTCCGGCCCGTGCAGCCCGGCCCGCGACCCGACGCCCACGACCCGCATCCCGGCCGCGTGCCCGGACTCGATGCCGGCCCCGGAGTCCTCGAACACCACGCAGTCCTCCGGCGCGATCCCGAGTTCCGCGGCGGCCTTGAGGAAGCCCTCGGGGTCCGGCTTGCTCGCGCCCACCGACTCCGCGGTGATCCGCAGCGCGGGCAGCGGCAGCCCCGCCGCCGCCATCCGCGCCGTGGACAGCGGTACGTCCGCCGAGGTCACCAGCGCGTGCGGCACGCCCTGGGCGATCAGGGAGGTGAGGAACTCCGGCGCCCCCGGCACCGGCACCACACCGTCCAGGTCGGCGGTCTCCTCCGCCAGCATCCGCGCGTTGTCCGCGAAGTTCTGCTCCATGGGCCGGCCGGGCAGCAGGACGGCCATCGAGGCGTACCCCTGGCGGCCGTGGACGACCTGCATCACCGCGTCGCCGTCGAGCCCGTGCCGGTCGGCCCAGCGCCGCCAGATGCGCTCGACGACGGCGTCGGAGTTGACGAGGGTGCCGTCCATGTCGAGCAGGAGGGCACGGGCGGACAGGACCGGCATGAGCAGCTCCCCACGAAAGCGTTCGTACGAGATGAGAAGCGTTCGCACGAGACAAGGCGGTACAAGACAAGGCGGCCCCGCCCGCCGGTCAGGGAAAACGGGCGGGAGCCACTTTGTTCACCCACGGTACAAAACAATCGGCGTCCGCCGCCACCCGCCCCGGAAAGCGTTCACCGAGCGTTCAGCTCGAAGCCCGACCAGAAGCCCGGCCCGACGCCCGCCCCGCGCCCGTCCCGGCGCCCGGCGGACCCGCCTCAGCCCGCGATCGCCTCCCACAGGCTCCACACGCCGAGCGCGAGCATCAGCAGCGCGGCGATCTGCGTGATCAGCTTCAGCGGCACCTTCTTCATCAGCGCCTTTCCGCCGACGATCCCGAGTCCGGCCACCGCCCACAGGGCCAGCACCGCGCCGAGGCCGACGGAGAGCGGGTCGTCGTAGCGGGCCGCGAGGTTGGCCGTCATGATCTGGGTCAGATCGCCGAACTCGGCGACCAGGATCAGCATGAATCCGGCGCCCGCGACCTTCCAGAAGGACTGGTTCTCGGGCCGCCGGACCTCTTCCTCGTCCTCGTCCTTCTTGAACAGCAGCACCGCCGCGCCGCCCAGGAACAGCACGCCGGTCAGCGCGTGCACGATCTGCTGGGGCAGCAGGGTGAGCACGCTGCCCGCCGCCACGGCGAGGGCGACATGCAGGGCGAAGGCGGCGGCGACGCCCGCGAAGACGTAGGAGGCCCGGTAGCGGGTGCCGAGGACGAGGCCGGCGAGCGCGGTCTTGTCGGGCAGCTCGGCCAGGAAGACGACGCCGAAGACGACCGCCGTGACGGTGAAGCTGATCAAGGTTCCTCAATCGGTCGGGGGCCGCCCCACCGAGAGTCCGCGCACTTCGCGAGCAATGACACCTCGGCACGGCAGCGCACGGCATCCGTGCCGTGGGGCACGGATGTGCACTGCTTTGCCGAAGGTCTCGCTGGCCGGCCCGGGAAAACGGGCCTGCCTCCGGGCGCCGGCTCAGACGAGCTGAGCAGTATGTCGACGGTCCGGCGAAGAGCTACTCCCCTTCTGCTCCCCCCAGTGTACGAGAAACCGGCAGAGATCGTTTCGCCGTAAACCTTGTCGTGTCATGTACCCGTCACTAACTTCTTACCGGACACACATCTCCCCGCAATGCGGCGCGACGAGCATTCCAACCGCTCGCGCTCCAACACCCCCACCCCTCAAGGGAGTTCGCATGCCGAAGTTCTACGCGCGTCGACGCCTGAGCATACTCGCGGCACTCACCGGTCTCATAGCCTCCGCCGCGCTGTTCAACTCCCCCACCGCCTCCGCCGCGCTCCCCACCCCGGTCAGCGCGTCCACCGCCCGCACCTACCTCGCCTCGCTCACCGTCGCCACCGAGAACCGGACCGGCTACGACCGCGACCTGTTCCCGACCTGGATCACCATCAGCGGGACCTGCAACACCCGCGAGTACATCCTCAAGCGGGACGGGACGAACGTCGTCACCAACTCCGCCTGCACCGCCACCAGCGGCAGCTGGTACTCCCCCTACGACGGCGCCACCTGGACCGCCGCCTCCGACCTGGACATCGACCACCTGGTGCCGCTCGCCGAGGCCTGGGACTCCGGCGCCAGCGCCTGGACCACCGCCCAGCGCCAGGCGTTCGCCAACGACATCACCCGCCCGCAGCTCCTCGCCGTCACCGACAACGTGAACCAGTCGAAGAGCGACCAGGACCCGGCCGAGTGGATGCCGTCCCTCACCTCCTACCGCTGCACCTATGTGCGCGCCTGGGTGCAGGTGAAGTACTACTACGACCTCTCCGTCGACTCGGCCGAGAAGTCCGCGCTCACCAGCTACCTCGCGAGCTGCTGATCGAACGGCCGGTGCCGGGCCCTCCCCACACTCCTCCGCCGCTGCGTACCGTACGGGGCGACGGAGGAGAGTGATCTCGTGGCCGGACTGCGGCTTGGCCCCCTGCTGAGATACGCCGACGCCTCGTCCGCGACCGTCTGGGTCGAGGCGAGCCGTCCGTGCACCGCCGAGGTGCGCTGCGCGGACGGCACCGGCGGCACGGCCCGCACCTTCCAGGTGGCGGGCCACCACTACGCCCTGGTCCCGGTCGGCGGTCTGACGCCCGGGACGACGACGGCGTACGAGGTGCTCCTCGACGGCCGCCGCGTGTGGCCGCCGCCCGACTCCCGCTTCCCGCCCTCCGTCATCCGGACCCCGGCCGCGGACGGCGGCGGCACCGTCCGGGTCGCCTTCGGGTCCTGCCGCTGGGCCGCGCCCCCGGCCGACTCCGAGGACCCCGTCGGCCCGGACGCCCTGGACAGCCTGGCCGCCCGGCTCGCCGCCGACCCCGCCGCCGAACGGCCCGACGCGCTCCTGCTGCTGGGCGACCAGGTGTACGCCGACGAGGTCTCCGACGCCGTCAAGCAGCGCATACGGGCCCGCCGGGGCCTCGCGGACGCGCCCGGCGCCGAGGTCGCGGACTTCGAGGAGTACACCTGGCTGTACTACGAGTCCTGGCTGGACCCCGAGGTGCGGTGGCTGCTGTCGACCGTCCCGAGCTGCATGATCTTCGACGATCCGAAGGCAGTGGACTTCCAGTTCTAGCACAAAGCCCCTGGTCAGCGCACCGTTTCAGGGCCAGCACGGGCGTACGGACCCACCAAAACAGAGCGTCTGATGCAACGTCAGCGCACGTAACCTGATCAGGTCACAAAAGCGCCCCGGCAGGAAGGGTGAGAGCTTCCAGACCGGGGCTTACCGACTGATTGGGAGTCGGCATGACTGAGCTTATCCCTGAGCACCAGCGCATTACCGACCGCACGGAAGCGCACACAATCAATACAGCGCGCAACGATGCTGCCTACGCGCTGACCATGTCCCAGCGTCCGGAAATCTCGCGGGATGAGCTGTGCCGCCTGGTGGCAAAGTTGGCTGGTGCTGTCAGAGACGTTGCCAGCGTTGCGGACATGCGCGGGGAACGCCTCAACTCCCCTGCCGCAAGAGCGCTGGAAGATGCATTGCGGTCACTCCTGACTCAGCGCTGAATGCCGAAGAGCCCCGTAGCGACTCCGGGACATTCCCAGGGAGCGCTACGGGGCTCAGTGCTTGCGCGGTTGGACCGGGGCACGGCTGGCAGCGTTGCGCCACCACCACAGACCCTTGCAGGTTGGCGCTGAGAGGTTGAAGAAGTCCCCGCAGCGAGCACACCAGGGCAACCCGTTCTCCGGGTCTGTGGGGCACTCAGCGGAACAGCGCGGGCACTTCTCCACGGGACCTACTCTCAGGCGCTCAGGTCGAACTCACCGGCCTTGATGGCACCCGTCAGGGTCTCCCACTGGGACGGGGTCATCGTGACGATGGTCCCGGGACGCTCGCTGTCGCGCAACGCCACCACCCCCGGGACGTTCACGGCCACCTGCGGGCAGTTGCCCACCTTCTTGTCACGGCAGGCTGCCGCGCTGACGAAGTCGAATTCCGGGATCGCGCTCATGGTGCCTATCCCTTCGCTGGACTACTGCGGGGAATCGGTCCCCGTACCGTCTTGCAATCCGCCCCGGAAGCCGCCCTAGAGATCCGGGCAGTGCACCAGGACGGAAGCTCATCACCGCTGGACGTTGCGGGGGTCGTTCGGATGGCCGTAGATCATGTGCACGTGCATGGCACGGACAGTTGCACCAGCCGCTTTCGGATCACGTGCCTTGACTGTCTCGGTTACCTGATTTCGCAGCATCGCGCAGACAGGGCACGTATCGGGGTCGACTCTTCCGGGTCGGGGCGTCCGGAGATCAAAAAGCAGTGTGATCACTCGACATCCGCCCCCTGGCAGCGGACACAAGGAAACGGGCACGGCGGGAACCCTGGACCGGGCAGATAGACCACGCCAGAAGTCAGGTCGAGTGCTCCGCCGTACTCCACCCACCAGCCGTCAGGAGAGTTCGCGTACGGCCCCAGCGGGTCATCAGTGAGGCTCACCAACTCCGGGGCCGGTAAGGCGCTCAGACGGGCGCTGACGCGCTTCGCTGGGGCAGTCACGCCGGGCACTCATGGTGTTCGTAGCGGTCAGCCGAAGTCCCCCCGGACGCCCGCTCATTGGCCACCCTGCGGCAGGTCTCCAACGACTTGAACGGCTTCCGGCACTTCCGGCACTTCTCACCAGGGGGCGCGTACGTCGTGTACTCGCGCTGTCGCGCATCCGTGGCATCCGTCTTCGTCTGACTGGCCATGTGCCCGCCGTCCCCTCGCATGGTCCGAATGACAACCACGCTAGGAACAGTGGACCCCCAACTCACAGCCGATTGCACGAGATTGCACGCCAATCATCCCAGCGAAGCGACAGCCGCCCGGATCAGAGCATGGGCCTTCGCGCCGTACACAGCAACGCCAGCCAGTGCGGCGAACGTGTCGGCATAGGTGGCCACCTCTCGCGGTTGAGTGATCGTCAGATACCCGGAGACCAACTCGACATTCACCTGCGCCGTGTCGAATATCCAGAATCCTTCAACCGGCATTCGAGCCCGGCCTATTCTCGTACGCACCACGCCCAAACTGACGTTAGGCATCGCAGAGACCGAGAGCAAATGCTCAAGTTGCTCAACTTGCGTATCTGGCTCACCGAGTGCGTTCCTGAGAACCGACTCTTCCACCAGAAACGCGAAACGGCGCTGTCCCTCGAACAGCACCCGCTGACGCTCCATACGTGCGGCCACGGCATCGGCCACATCATCAACCTCAACACGGCGACGCTGCACAGCGCGCAATACGTCTTCGGTGTAGCCGTAGGTCTGAATCAATCCCGGCACAAGCCCCGGGGAGTAGCAGCGGAACCAGCGCGTTCGTTCGTACAGCGGCAAGCGTGCTTCCTGCGCCTGCCGTAGCCCCGCCCGCTCCATCCGTCGCCATTCCACCCACATGCCCTCAACGGCGCGCAGAGAGGCAATCAGGTCCTCTGCCTGGTCTTCCGTGCCACAAGCGCGACACCATGCGCGGATGTCCTCAGCGGAAGGCGACGTTTTCGCGGAAGAGATCCGAGAGACCTTGGCAGGATGCCACCCGCACGCCTCAGCGAGTCGCTTACCGTCCAACCCGGAGTCCTTACATATCTCCCGAAGACGATCGGCAAGGACTTTCCGGGCGGCTTGAACACTTGATGATCCTGATACGGGCATGGCACGCGCCGGTTAGACCGGCTTGTACTCCTCATGAGGCGTGGCCCGTTCCCAGACCGTTTCGAATGCCGTACTCACCAGCGCCGCGACCGCCGGTTCGGTGCACCACTCGCGGTCAACCACCTCCCCGATTCCAGAGAAATAGGTGAACAGCACGGCTGAGTTGTCGAACATCCAAAGGTCGGTTCCGGGTAGGGGAATGTCGGCTGCCTTGCGCCGGGGAAGCCAGCGGATCAACTCGCCGGCTGCAACATTCGGAAACGTCACGTCGTACTCGTACTTGATGTAGTCCGTTACTGGTTCCGAGATTATCCGGGCACGCCGCATTACAACTCCGCGCACTGTCGACTCGGTTACCACATCGAGAAACGGACGCCACCACGTCGACCGGTCAGCGGCAGGGTCAAGGCGCTTTCCGTTCTGCCACGCGATGAACTCAGGGTCGGTCGGCTGGTACGCGTCGCGCATTTCCAAGTGCACGGCGGAATGACGGGCCTTCGCCAGACCGTCAAGCACGGGGTTCGTCATGGTTGCTACTCGCTGTCAGGCCGGGGGATGTACTGAAGCATGATCTTGGGAAGCCGGATGATCGTCTCGTGATCCGGTACGTCAGTGGAGTGCCCCGGGATTGAGCCGATCTCCTGACATGACTTCACCTCCGCTTCCGTGGCCTTGTACGACTGGATCAACAGGTCTCCGGTGTCTTCGTCCAGCCAGATGGTTGGGGAGTCTGTGTCAGGCGTGTTCGGGATGATCCCCAGGAACCGTAGCGGCATGTCATGTCCCTCCGTCGATGCGATTGCGCCCGATTGCACGACCATCACCCGCCTGACGGATCACGTCAAGAGGGCATGCGTGCGGGACACTTGGCTCAGACGATGACGCACTCAGGCAGAACTGACGGACCGTCAGAAAGGCGAAAAACCCCGCACCTGCCACCGGGGAAGGTAGCGGGTGCGGGGCTAAGTGAAGATTCATTCCCTTGCGAGGTTGGAACATGGGTGTTTCCGAGAAAACCCGGAAGATTCTGTGGGTTCAGGCTGGTGGTCTCTGCGCCATCTGTAAAGAGCAGGTGATCACTCCTGGGACTGCATCGGATGACCCTTCCGTGTTTGGCGAAGAAGCGCACATCGTTGCACGCTCAGGCGGTGGCCCCCGGGCGGGAAGCCTCACAGAGGATCTGATCAACCACCACACGAATCTCATTCTCTTGTGCAGCAAGGATCACAAGCGGGTGGATGATCAGCCTAACCACTTCACCGTGGAGCGGCTTCGGCAAATCAAATCAGAACACGAAATGTGGCTGTGTTCCGTGGTGGATGCCGATAAAAGCCGCTTGAGACTGGTGCCCGATCCATTGTTCCCGCAGCCCAAGGTGCTAAAGCTGATCACGCGTGGAAACCCGCTCTGGAACATGGTCAAAGAAAGCGTCACGTTTGAATACGGCCTGCCGGATCATCTGAATGACGACGATGAAGACTTGATTATCGAGTTCATGGATCTGCTGAGGGATTTTCTCGACATTGCCGGGGAGCTTGTAGGTGTCCGAGAGAATCGTGACGCAGAGAAGACCCTTCAGCAGTACATCAGTCGTCTAGCTGAGCGCGATTTCTTGGTGGGTGCTTATGTCCGCCATATGCTTTTGAAGGGTGGGGGTGCGGAGGGTCCAACTCCATGGCCCATGCTTCGAGTCGAAGTGCAGCCAGCAATGTTGGCAGAGGTCACAGACGAAAATGGCACTCCTTATCCCAGTCAGACAGAGGTCTAAGTAAAGCGTTCGTCCCGCGCAAACGCTCTGAGTTGCGACGCTAGCTTTTTCCCTCCCTGCCGCGCTCCTGTGAGGGGTGGAGGGGGTCACCCCCCAGGGGGGTGGGATCAGCGGATATCAGAACGGCGGAACGTCATCAGCCCAGCGTCGGTATTCGCGCTCTGCGGCTTCCTGCTGTGATCTCTGTTCGGCGTAGAAGCCGCCTGGTTCACGCTTAGGCCGTTCCTTCGCATCACATGCCTTGCATAGTGGCCTCATGTGCTTGAAGGCATCAGGGTTCGACTCGTTTCGCTCCACTAGGTCACGTCGACTGATAGGCCAATGGTCGGCCACATTCGCTCGCTGGCCACAGAGAACACACCACGGATTGCGATAGATGAACTGTGGCTGCACCACCTGATTCCAGCGACGGCCATAGCTACTGCCACCCCTGTTCTCTCGCTGGCTTGCTCGCTGCTTTGTGTGCTCAGGGCATGTGGTCTCCCTGCCTCGCACCAACTCAGGGCAACCAGGCTGAGCGCAAGGGCGCGGGGGCTTGCTCGGCATAGGGGGTCACCTACGGATTTTCGGGGGTGGTAATGGCGCTGAATAGCTCAGCATCGGATAGCCCATGGATTGCCGCCACAGCGTCTATCTCCTGCTGTACGTCATCCAGTGGGTCTAGCTCATCCTCCGCAGCACACAGCATGTTCCGAATGGCTTGCACTAGTTGCGCTGCCCTATCCGCATCGGGCTTCCCCTCAGCGAGCATGAGCCGCAATTCATCGGCGTAGCCGTGCGCGTATTTCAGAGATTCGGCCAGCGACTCAGCATGTGAGGGGGCGCAGTCATCAGCGAGCATGGGCGTACTCCTTCACGCCAGCACACGCGCCAGCGAAGAGGCTGTCAGGGAAAAGCACAGGTCAGAAAAGGTGAAGATTCCAGCCGGCTGAGGGTGTCTGGTTGCAGGAGTACACCCGGGGAGGAACCCCCTTGCCGACACCGTGCGGGCAGCCAAAAGGGCTGTTTCACTGGTGGGCGGAGTCCAGTGAAACAGCCCTGAGCGCCTAGCTGTAATAGTCAGCCCAAATCTGCCGCAGCACGTCTAGCGGAATAGTGGGGGGCATCAGCAGATTGCCCGTAGCGTCGTAGTGAGTCAGATCAACCAGTGTATTCCGCATACGGACAGCGCCCCGGGCAACCGGCGCTGCACCAGGCTGAGGAAAGACCACGTCCGCCGGACTATGTGTGTCCGCGAAGCACGGGGCTCCATTCACGTCCCGGGGCCACACCAGATAGGCAGGCTGGCCGTTATAGTCCGGCCCCGGGTCCAGTAGGTCATGCGCCATTACTCAACCTCGTACCGGGCTAGAATCTCAGCGGCCATGGTCCCCGAATTCCGCCGCTTGAGCGCATAGACGGCATCTTCCTGCCAGCGCCTTAGCTCTTCCAGCGGGTCTACGTCACGGAGTTCGGAAATGTTGTGCTCCTGCCCTACCCTCTGAGCGCAGATCTGAGCGTGGCTACGGATAGTCTGAATGGCATCGCGCCGGGCCATGTAGTCAGCAAGTAGGAGCACGAGATTCCCAGACTCAAGGGCGTCAGCCTTCTGGTCCGGCGTAACCACCTCTCCGCGCACCTTCATCTCAAGGTCTCTCCAGTCACGAAGGAATTGCACGTCTAGCTCTCGCTGCCTCTCGGCACGCTCAGCGGCAATCTCAGCCTGTCGCCCAGCCTCAACGGCCTCAGCCTCAGCCAACTTCGCGACAGCCGCCTCAGCAGCCTTACGAGCCTTCTCAAGGTCGGTCGTAGTCATATGGGTTGCACTCCTTCGGAAGTCAGTTGGCGTCTAGCTGATTGGCGGCCTTGCGCGCATTGGTCGCGTAGCCCATGGCCATTCGCTGGCTCGCGCTGATGGCGACGCCCTGAGCCTCAGCGTTCCGCAGATGGGAAACCACGGCGTCATCCTCTTCGCTGGCACTTGCCGCAATGGATTCGATGTGCTGCCGGTTGCGCTCCGGGCTGCCCTTATCCGTACCAGTGGTGTCAGTGGTGCGCATGTACCAGGGAGTTTCAGTCATTGGGAAATCCTTTCCAGGAGGGGGGTGGCACCTACGGATTTTCGGAAGTGCCTAGCTGCGATAGAAGACCCGGTCACGGAAAGCCGGGTCCTTGGGGTGAAGTCCGATGAAGCGATTGCCGTAGCGCCGTTCAGTGCGCTTGTAGCCCGTAGCACGTAGAAGACGGTCGAAAGTTCCCAGGGGGATGAAGCTGGGGCCGCTGACTTCCTTGCACGCTTCAAAAAGCAGCATCAAACTTGCATCCGCACTCGGCGAATCCTCAAGGGCTTCACCAACTACGGCCACGAACTTAGCGACATGCGCCCGGTCAGCCTCGGTCAGCTGCGTCATTTTCACCACCCGAAGCCAGAAGGCGGAGCACGGAGAAGGCGGCGAACAGCTCAGCGCGCGGACGCTCTTCCGTGGGCACGATTGCGTGTTCTTCGAGAATTGCTATGGCTTGTGATGCGCCGATAGCGCCCATTGACATCACTCCGATTTTCGAGAGGTAAGGGGGTCAGCCGGCTCGGATCTAAGGGAATTTCCGAGCACGGCTCAAAGAATGCGGAGGGCAGGGCGCTACCTCTGGCTATTA
This sequence comes from Streptomyces sp. NPDC005811, assembly GCF_040630405.1. Lineage (NCBI taxonomy): Bacteria > Bacillati > Actinomycetota > Actinomycetes > Kitasatosporales > Streptomycetaceae > Streptomyces > Streptomyces sp. NPDC005811. The sequence continues at coordinate 424,273 of NZ_JBEXXK010000001.1, read as the reverse complement.
CAGCGCCCTGCCCTGGTCTTAGATGACGTCTGACGCGTACATCAGCGGCCACCCACAAGGGCGGAAGATTCCTCGGCAGTGATGTAGCCCAGTGCCGTTTCCCGGACACGCCAACTGTGGAACGTCGATTCCTGTACGGCCTGCCTGTGCTCTTCGTCGTAACGCTGCTGTCCCGCTTCCGTCAGCGCGTCTGCCACAGCGGAAAGCACTGCCTTGCCGTGCTGCCTGAATGCCCGGTCATAGGCCCGATGGTCGCGCTTGCAGAGCGGCAGGTAATAGGCCGTGCTCTCAGACCACAGATACCCGTCCCGGTAAATCTCCGCCGGGTCCTGGTGGTTGTAAGCCCACTCGGCAGCACGAGTTCCGCAGAACGAACAAGGCTTGTGGCTCGCAGGTCCCTTGACCTCAACGACACGCCTATGTGCCGCGTTGTACTCAGAAATCGCCTTCGGCATGGTGGAAGTCCTTTGATGTGGTGGCCAGCGCATCAGCGCACGGAAACGAGAAAAGCCCCCGGACACGGGGAGAGAAAGAAGGGGCCACCACGCGCCTTCAATCCCTCAACCCATGCCCGGGGGCTGGTTTCAGCTACGGCATTGGGCCCCGTAGCAAGAGTGCCTAAGCATGCGGGCCGGAATGTGGTGGCCACCCGCTCAGGACGGTTTCCCGCCCCTCAGAATGGTTCTAGGGAGTGGAGCGCCCTCAAAGCGCACCAATTCAGACATGCGGGACAGGTGAATTTATGTGACGTGCATCACGTGCGAAATGGGCGCGATTTTGTGAACCCTCAACGACCGGAAAACTGCAAGAAATGCAGTTCCCACGCAAGGGCGGCATGAGCGGTCGGATGGAAACCCCCGCTGACCTGCGAGAATGCAGAAGTGCAGATTTGAGGGCCGTCCCCGGTTTTGCCGCTAGGACTCACGAGGAGTATTGGAAGTAGGGGTCACTTCTACACTTCTACATTTATGCAGGTCAGATAGGGTTTTCTGATGGACCGTCAGAAAAGCATCTACACAGAGCGCAGCTTTTCGCCCTTTCGCGCTGTGGGGTACGGAAGCCCTGAGCGTCTACCTGAGGCTCTTCCGGCACTTCACGGCCGGGGGTGCCAGCGCATGAGTCAGAAGCGCTCACAAGGGCGCTGACGGCTGCCCAGGGGCCACCTGCACCAGGACAGCAAAAAGCCCCGCCGGGCAATCCATGACGGACGCCTAACGGGGCCTGAGTTGGGACGCTGATGCGCTATGCGGCAAGAGCCTCAGGGAAGCCCATGAGTGCCTGTTGCAGCGCCTCAAGCCGCCCTATGCGTTCCCGCGTTCGTACGCTGCGGTCCCCGGCCCTCACAGCGCCGTACAGGGCTTCGAGTTGACGCGTGATGCGCTCCCACTCCACCTGACGGAACCAGGCTGCCTCTTCGGCTTCCTGCCGGGCTTCGTACTCCGTGCGTGTCATATCCTGGTGCCTTCCCTTTGAGAGGGACACCAGCCCGGTCTACTCGCCAAAGTCCGGCCGGGCTGGTGCCATTCGTTCTCAGATCAGCTCTGCGATTTCCAGTTCAGCCGCCACGGCCGTAATCGCGTCTGCTGCTGCGTCGAAGAACGGGTCTCGAATATCGAGATCAACCCGGCGTTCATCCAAGCTGCGCCACCCGCCGGGGGTTCCGGCCTTAATCGACAGATACGCCCCCGCTCCTGTCAGCATCTTCCGCTGTCCGGCCACATCAGCCTTGACCCACTTTTCCGCATAGGTCTTGCCGGTTCGGATTTCCTCGGTACGGGGCTCCACCTTTTCCCGGCTTTCCAGTTCAGCCAGTCGCGTGTCAAGCGCGTCACGGTGCTGTTCCCATGACGCCATGGCTGCCTTGGACTTGATGTTCTGCCGTTCCACACGGTGCGCTTCGTACTCGGCGAGTGTGGCGTCAATCTCAGGCTGTGGGTCGTATCCGGGAATGCTGCGCGTGCTGGTGATCTCAAGGCCCCCAAGGATGCGCAGGAATTCACGGGTTACGTAGTCATCAACCCAGTCAGCGCGAATGTTCATCGGGTGCTCACAAACCTCACCCCGGGGAGAAGCGCCGCACCGATAGGTAGGACGCTGACCGGGCTTCGACTCCTGCGCGTTGAGGTACATCCGACCCCCGCACGAAGAACAGTGGATGATTCCGAACAGAAGCGCATTCGTGTCCCGTCGGATCGGGTTGTTGGTGCTGCGCTTGTCCAAGAGGGCTTGGATGCTGTCGAACTCAGCACGCGTCAGGATCGGTTCACGCGTCGCCGTGACGGGCCGTCCCTCGTTGTCACGCACGGGCTTATCGCCGCTGAGCTTCCACCCAATCAGGGTTTCAGAGCGGAGAATGCGCGCGACTGTTACCGCACTCCATCGTGTGGGCTTCTTGATTTCGCGATCCTTGTACTTCGACCAGTGGTCGGCAGGGGAAAGCACCCCATCAGCGTTGAGCGCGTAGGCAATGCTGTTTGCGGTCTCACCTTCCATAAGCGCCTTGATGATGCGCTCAATGACCTTGACGGCTTCCGTGTCCTGAACGAGGGTCCAGCCGCCACCTTCGAGCGGGGCAGGCATATAGCCGTACGGGGCACGGGAACCACGCCAGCGAAGAGGCATGACGCGCATTGCCGCCTGAGCCCCGATTACACGTTCGCGGATTGAGTGTGCTTCCATCTGAGCCGCGAAAGCGAACAGCGTGACCATGAGCTGTGCTATGGGGTCCAACGGATTGCGGAAGTCCAGCACCAGCCGTCCGCCCGGACCTTCGGCGAAGACAACCATTTTCCGGTGATCACGTGCCCACTTCGCCAATTCGTGCATGTCATCCATGGACCGAATGGCACGGTCGAAGCGCCAGAACATCAGCGCGTCGAAGTCATCCGGGCGGCGAAGCCACGCACCCAATTCCCGGCGCTCAAAGGGCGTGGTCTTGCTGGCGCTGACTCCCAGGTCAACCGCTTCCCGGTCGGCAAGGTCGATACCCAGTGCTGCGGCTGCCCCGTCGTTGGCCGCGCGCTGGCGCTCAGGGCTGGTGGTCTCGTCGGTCAGGACCGACAGGCGGAGACAGGACACTCCCCTTAGTTGTGTAGTCACGGGCACGGGTGAGTGAGTGGAACGCTTCGCGCCCCTGACCTGTGCAGATGCCGTCATGGTGGGTGACTCCCAGAACCGCTAGTCGGGAGCCTCCGGAGACCACGACGTCATCGACGACTGGAACACCTCCGCCGCCTGGCTCGCCGATGTGCGGGCCACGCCCTGGTGGCGAGAGCGGCTGTTGAGCGGCCTGATGTCGTACTGGGTCCATCAGCACCTGGGGAACCTCTCCCCCGCCGAACTGGCCGCCGACCCGCTCTACGCCGCCGTACGCGCCACCCCCGACGCCACCGACGTCCTGCGCGCCTTCGCCTGCCGCGCCGACGCCGACCCGGCGTCCGTGCGCTGGAGCTACCGCCGGGACTTCGGGCGGGTGCGGCTGCTGATGGTGGACACCCGGGCCGCCCGGGTCCTCGAGGAGGGCGAGCGGGCGATGCTCGACCCCGGGGAGGCCCGGTGGCTGCGCGAGCAGGCCCTCCAGGACCGGGGCTCCTACGACCATCTCCTCATCGGCACCTCGCTGCCCTGGCTGCTGCCGCATCTGGTGCACGACGCCGAGGCCTGGGACGCGGCCCTGTGCCGGGGCGAACGGGGTGCCCGCTGGGCGCGGTTCGGGGAGCGGCTGCGGCGGGCGGCGGATCTGGAGCACTGGGCGGCCTTTCCCGAGTCCTTCGCCGCGCTGACGGAACTGATCGCCGAGGCCGGCTCGGGGGCGGACGCGCCGACGACGGTGCTGGTGCTCTCCGGTGACGTGCACCACGCGTATGTGGCGGAGCCGCGGTGGCCGGACGACAGCGGCACACCGGGCGGACGCGGCAGCGCACCGGGCCGTAGGCGCGGCGGACCTGGCGCCGGCAGCGGCGGACCGGGGGACGACAGCAGCGGATCGGGGGACGGCAGCCGCGGACCTGGCGGCGGCAGCGGCGGACCGGGGGACGGCAACGGCGGACCGGGGGACGGCAGCGGCGGGCCTGGCGGAGGCAGCGGCGGACCGGGGGACGGCGTCGTACCGGGCGGCAGCAGCAACGGCGGCAGCAGCAGCAGCGGACCGGGCGCGCGGGTGCTCCAGCTCACCTGCTCGCCGGTGCACAACTCGATCCCGCTGTCGATCCGGATCGGCTTCCGGTTCGGCTGGAGCGCGGTGGCCCGCGCGCTCGGGCGGCGGTTCGCCGGGCACGGCGGCTGCGCCCGGCCGCCGGTCTCCTGGCGGAAAACGGGTGGGCCGTGGTTCGGCAACCAGCTCATGACCCTGTCCCTGCACGGCCGTTCGGCCCGGCTGCGGCTGGAACAGGCGCGCGCGAAGGGCGGGTTGGCCACGGTGGAGGAGTCCGACTTGACCTCCCGATGAGGGTCATCCGGGACAACTGGGGCCGGTGGGGCCCGCGTTGGCTTCTGTGACGGCCAGCGGCATGATGAGGCGGACCGTCCGCTTCCAGCACCTCGCGCGGACGGTCCACTCCATCGCGCCCCACACGCCCGGGAGTCATCCCTTTGCCATCAGTGAACGCGCAACCGCAAGCGCCGACGGCGTCCGTCGCCCTCGCCCTGGTCGGCGCCGGGCCGCGCGGGACCAGCGTCCTGGAACGCCTCTGCGCGTCCGCGCCGGACCTGCTCCCGCCGGGGGTGCGGCTCACGGTCCATGTCGTCGACCCCGCTCCGCCGGGGCCGGGCCGGGTGTGGCGCACCGCGCAGTCGCCGGAGCTGCTGATGAACACCGTGGCCTCGCAGGTGACCCTGTTCACCGACGACAGCGTGGACTGCGCCGGCCCGATCCGGCCCGGCCCCAGCCTCCACGCGTGGGCGGGCGGCACGCTGGACCCGGACGAGTACCCGACCCGCGCGCACTACGGCCGCTACCTGGAGTGGGTGTTCGCGCGGACCGTGCGCGAGGCGCCGCCCTCGGTGCGGGTGGAGACGCACGCGGCCCGTGCCGTGCGCCTCGACGACGCGGCCGACGGCCGCCAGGTCCTCATCCTGGACGACGGCCGGGTCCTGTTCGGCCTCTGCGCCGTCGTCCTGGCCCAGGGGCATCTGCCGCTGGTCGCCGACGACGCCGAACAGCGCCACACGGCCTACGCCGAACGCCACGGCCTGCGCCACATCGCGCCCGCCAACCCGGCCGACGTCGACCTGTCCCCCGTCGCCCCCGGTGAACCGGTCCTGCTGCGCGGCCTGGGCCTCAACTTCTTCGACCACATGGCCCTGCTGACGACGGGGCGGGGCGGGCGCTTCGTCCGGGCGGAGCGGGACCCGGCGGGACCCGGCGGGCTGCGCTATCTGCCGTCCGGCCGGGAGCCCCGGATCCACGCCGGGTCGCGGCGCGGGGTTCCGTACCAGGCGCGGGGGGACAACGCGAAGGGGCCGTACGGGCGGCACCTCCCGCTGGTGCTGACGCCGGAGGTGATCGCGGGGCTGCGCAAGCGGGCGGACTCCGGGGAGGCGCCCGACTTCCTGGCGGACGTCTGGCCGTTGGTGGCCAAGGAGGTGGAGACGGTCTACTACACGGTCCTGACGGGCCGGGCGGAGTTCGCGGACCGGTTTCTCGCCGTGCCGCACCGGGACCCCGAGGAGGCCCGGATCCTGGACGCGTTCGGGGTGGCGGAGGCCGACCGCTGGAGCTGGGACCGGATCTCCCGGCCGTACGCGGAACGGCGGTTCGCGCATCCGGGGCAGTGGCGGGAGTGGCTGCTGGCGCATCTGTGGCGGGACGCGCGGGAGGCGGAGCGCGGGAACGTGGCGGGCCCGCTGAAGACGGCCCTGGACGTGCTGCGCGATCTGCGCAACGAGCTGCGGCTGGTCGTCGACCACGGCGGGCTCGCCGGGGCCTCCCGCCGGGACCACCTGGACCGCTGGTACACCCCGCTCAACGCCTTCCTCTCCATCGGCCCGCCCCGGCGCCGGATCGAGGAGCTGACCGCGCTGATCGAGGCGGGCGTGGTGGAGGTGCTCGGCCCGCGTCTGGAGGTGCGCGAGGAGGACGGGGCCTGGGTCGCCCGTTCCCCGGAGATACCGGGCTCGGCGGTCCGGGTGACCACGCTGGTCGAGGCCCGGCTGCCGGAACCGGAGCTGCGCCGCACCGCCGACGTCCTGCTGGCCCGGCTGCTGAAGACCGGGCGGTGCCGTCCGCACACGGTCGACGGTCATGTCACCGGCGGTCTGGACGTGACACCGCGCCCGTACCATCTGATGGACCGTCAAGGCAGGCCACACGCAAGGCGGTTCGCGTTCGGGGTGCCCACGGAGGGGGTGCACTGGGTGACGGCGGCGGGTGCCCGTCCGGGCGTGGATTCGGTCACGCTTTCGGACGCGGACGCGGTGGCGAGAGCCGCCCTACGTGCGGCGACGGCGGAATCGGGGCCCGGGAGGGAGCCCGGGCCGTGGCCGAATGTTGAACTTGCAAGCATTGATTAGGTGCGCCTAGCGTTGATCGCTCGTTCGGTACCGCCGTCCCATCGACGGACCGTCCCCGTGCCCCATCAGGACGGTCCGACCCGACCCGACACCGAAGGAGCACCCCCCACCATGTCCGCTCGCCTCAACACCGCACAGCCCTATGCGTTAGGCCTGTTCCGCATCGTCGTGGGCCTGCTGTTCGCCTGCCATGGCGCCGCCTCCCTCTTCGGGATCCTGGGCGGGGCCGTCGGCACGGACGGCGGCACCGTCGACACCGGCGCCTGGCCCGGCTGGTACGCGGCCGCGATCCAGCTGGTCTGCGGCGTCCTGGTGCTGGTCGGCCTCGGCACCCGGGCCGCCGCGTTCCTCGCCTCGGGCTCCATGGCGTACGCGTACTTCAAGGTGCACCAGCCGGGCGCCCTGTGGCCGCTGGAGAACGGCGGCGAGGCCTCCGCGATGTTCTGCTGGGCCTTCCTGCTGCTGGTCTTCACCGGCTCCGGCGCCCTGGGCGTGGACCGGCTGATCACCAGGCGCCCGTCCGCGCGGCGCGAGCCGTCCGCCCAGCAGGCCACCGCCACGGCCTGACCCCTGTAACAGACCGACGCACGCCGGGTGCCCTCGCCACGACGACCGGGAGGGCACCCGTGTTCACAGGCACGGCGTCCGGGGACTGCGCGCGGGTCCGGGAGTGAATGCGCCGTGCGAACACAAACACCCCCCGTGACCCTTCTGTCACCTCTGCCGCGTACGCTGTATGGCTGTCATTGGCACGGGGGAGAGAACGGTGTTCGAGAGCGTGGGGGCCTTGCTGGGCAGCCCTTGGATCTATGCGCTGGTGGGCCTGTCGGTCCTGCTGGACGTGTTCCTGCCGGTTCTGCCGAGCGGGGTGCTGGTCATCACGGCGGCCACCGCGGCGGCGGCCGGCTCGGGGGCGGCGACCGGTCAGGTGCCGCACGGGGTGCCGGACATCCTGGCCCTGATCCTCTCCGCGACCACCGCGTCCGTCCTGGGCGACCTGGTCGCCTACCGGCTGGCCTGGCGGGGCGGTGAGCGCCTGGACCGGGCGATCTCCCGCTCCCGGCGGCTGACCAGCGCGCAGGAACGTCTCGGCGAGGCCCTGGCCCGGGGCGGCGGCGCGCTGGTCGTCCTGGCCCGGTTCGCGCCCGCCGGCCGCTCGGTGGTCTCCCTGATCGCCGGTGCCGCGCACCGCCGCGCCCGTGACTTCCTGCCCTGGTCCGCGCTGGCCGGACTGTCCTGGACCGCGTACAGCGTGGCCCTCGGCTACTTCGGCGCGCACTGGCTGGGCGCCACCTGGCTGGCGACGGGGGTCTCCGTACTGGCCCTGTTCGGCGCGGGCGCAGGCGCGGCATACGTCATGCGCCGCCCGGCGGCCTAGCCCGGTCACGACGGACGGGCACCGGGCCTAGGACGCCCGGCTTGCCGCGCCCCTCACCTCCAGGTCGCCGAGCAGCTGGGCCGTGGCTTCGGCGATCGCCTCGACGGCGTGGTCGAACACCTCCCTGTTGTGCGCGGCCGGCGCCCGGAACCCGGACACCTTCCGGACGTACTGCAGGGCGGCGGCGTGGATGTCCTCCCGCGTCGCCTCCTCGGGCAGCGCGGGCGGACGCAGCGTCTTGATACTCCGGCACATGTCACCAGTCTCCCTCCGACCGCGCGGGGCCGCGCGGGTCGACGTACCAGTCGTCGGATCGGATCGGGTTGCCCTTCGGGTACGCGAGGTCGGGCTGGCCGAGCAGGGTGCAACCGGCCTTGCGGCACCCGCCGTTGGAGGCCGCGCGCGCCACCTCGGGGAACGCGTGCACGGCGGGGTGACCGCCGCGACCGCGCTCCTCGCGGACGACGGATATCAGCCTCCGTGCGGCCGCGGCGGCAAGGCCTCCGCCCTGGAACTCGGGCAGGGTCCCCCAGCCCGCCTCCCACACCTCGGCCCCCTGCCACGCGCGCTCCCAGTGACCGATCGCCCCGACGGTCTCCGGTCCGCCGAGGCGGCCGGGCGTCTCCGGGCTGTTCTGCCGCCGCAGCAGCCAGAAGTCGCCCTCCGCCCAGGGCACCGGCTGCACCCGCTCCACACCGATGGGGTCCATGCCTCCACGGTAGGAGGAGGGTCCGACAATCGACGGCCCGCCGAAGGACCTCGGCTTTACTGACCCGGCACCCACGCCCGACCCGACCTCGAAGGACCCCCCATGCGCCGCCGCGTCCCGACCTGTGTCCTGTCCTCCGCGGCCCCGCCCGCCCTCGCCGACGGTCACGCCGTCGACCGGTACGTCCAGATCGGCTCGCTCACCAAGGCCGTCACCGGGACCGTGCTGACCCGGATGGCGGCGGCCGGGGCGCTGTCCCCGGACGACCCCCTCGAACGGTGGCTGCCCGAGGCCCCCGCGACCGGGATCACCCTGCTCCAGCTGGCCCGGCACACCTCCGGTCTCCCCCGGCTGCCACCCGTTCCGCTGCCGCGCCGGGACCCGTACGCCGCCTTCGACCATCCCGCGCTGCACGCCCAGGTCCGCCGCCTCGACACGCTCGTCACCCGTCCCCCGGGCCAGGAGGAGGAGTACTCCAACCTCGGGTACGCGGTGCTCGGCGCGGCGCTGACCGCCGCCGCGTCCGGGGCGTCGTACGAGGAGCTGGTGACCGAGCACGTGCTGCGCCCGCTGGACGTCACGGAGGTGAGCGCGCGCCCCGCCCCGGAGCGGCGGCTGCTCGCTCCCGGGCGGTTCGGCGGCACCCGGCGGCCGTGGACGATGGACGGCGCGATGCTGCCCGCGGGCGGCCTGTGGGCGACTCCCCGGGCGACGGCCGATCTGGTCGTACGGCTGCTGGTGGAGCGCCGGCTGGGCGATCCCGCGCCGAGCTGGCAGACGGCCGGGGCGCTGCACTGGCACAACGGGGCGGTGGGCCGCGCCTCGGTGTTCGCCGGGGCCCTGCCGGACGGTGCCTGGGTCGTGGTCCATCGCCTCAACGGGGACACGGACACCACGGACCGGATGGGCGTCACCACCCTCAAGGAGGGCCGCACGGCCGCCCCCTGACCCCCTCTCGAACATACGTTCACACGAACACCCCAAAGGAGCTCGCCCCGCAAAATCGAACAGGCGTACCATTGCCGTGTGGCTAAGACCTATGACTTTCCCAGCGACCTGCGCGCCGGTCAGGAGGAGCTGCATCAGGTCCGGGCCGAGCTGTCGGCCCTGCTGAAGCGGCTCCCCTGGTCGGTGGAACCCCTGGACGGGTTCAGCGACGCGGGTGGCTGGCGCAAGATCGAGCGCCCCGCGTCCCCGGGCTGGACGGCCGACGAGCAGGCCGAGGTGGAGAAGCTGCGGCGGCGCGAGCACGAGCTCGCGGTGTTCGTGAGCTGCCACCGCTTCTGGTCGGAGGTCGCCACCGAGGACCGGGTGGAGGCCCGCACGCACCTCAAGCACGCGCACGGCACCCCACCCGGCGAGAGCGACTAGCTCTTCCCGGCGAGCAGCCCCTTCATCTCGGCGATCTCCGCGGTCTGGCCGGTGACGATGTCACCGGCCGTGTCCTTGGCCGCCTGGTAACGGCCCTTGTCCCGCTCGGTTCCGGCCATCGCGACCGCGCCCTCGTGGTGCTCGACCATCAGGGTCAGGAACGCGGTGTCGAAGGCCGCGCCGGACGCCTTCTCCAGCGTCTTCATGCCGGCGTCGTCCATCATCCCGGCCATGCCGCCGGAGCCCGAGTGGTCCATGCCGGGCATGGAGTCGTCCGCCGACGCGCCCTCCTCGGGCACGTCCTCGCCCCAGGCCTTCAGCCAGCCGGACATCTTCTCGATCTCCGGGTCCTGGGCCTTCTCGATCCGGGCCGCGAGGTCCTTGACCTGGGCGGAGGAGGCGCGGTCGGCGGCGAGCCCGGCCATCTCCAGGGCCTGCCGGTGGTGCGGGATCATGCCCTGCGCGAAGGTGACGTCCTGCGCGTTGTGCGCACCGCCGGAGGCGGCCGCGGAGGCCGAGGAGCCCGCGGAGGCGGACTCGCCGTCACCGCCGCACGCGGTGAGGAGCAGCGCGGCGCTCACGGTCACGGCCGCCAGCGCGGCACGGCGGAACGGGCTGCGGGTGGTGCTGGTCATACGGGAACTCCTGGGGAGAAAAGGGTGCGTGGACACGTCGGCGCACCCCGCCGGCCCGTCGCGGGGGCCGTGGGTGCGCGCAGCGGTGTCTAGATCCGCAGGAGTTGGAGTTCCGCCAGGGAGGGTGGCGCGCGGGCGCCGTCGGGGGCCGCGGCCGCGTAGGGGCACGGCGTCTCGTCCGGTACGGCCACCGGGGCGGGGTCGGGCAGCAGGCCCGGCAGGACCGGTCCGCCGCTCACGGCGGCCGAGGCACAGGTGGAGTCGGCGTGCCGGGCGTGTCCGCCACCGCAGTGGCCCTCGTCCCCCGCGCAGCCGTCATGGCCCTCGGCGGAGGCGACGGACACGACGGCCGCGACGGCCGTCATGGGGCGCGGCTCCGCATGCGCGGACGCCACTCCCCCGGGCGCGAGCCCGTGCATGCCGAGCAGGCCCACGAGGAGCCCGAGCACGCACACCGCCCGCCGCCACAGTCCGTTCACAGCCGTCATCCTAGGCACAACGCGCCCCGCACACGCGCAGGGCCCCCGGATCTCTCCGGGGGCCCTGCGGTGTTCCTGGTGGGCGCGGACGGTTTCGAACCGCCGACATCCTGCTTGTAAGGCAGGCGCTCTACCCCTGAGCTACGCACCCAGGACGAGTCGACAGCCTACATCGCCCCGGGCCGTGTCCGGCAAACGTGTATCGGCGCCGGTGGGAAAGTCACGGGCCGTACGGCGAACTGACCGGCCCGTGTGTTCGTCTTCAACCGGTGGGAGAATGAACACCGGTTCAGGCGAATCACAGCACGGGAGAGGGATGTGACGGCGACACCACCGCAGCCGTACGCGCCGTCGGTGCCGCGCGCACACCGCCCGGTGAAGGACGCCCTCACCCTGCTCGCCCTGCCGCTCGTCGTGGCGCTCGCGCTGCCCGCCGCCTTCGCCGGCGGCGGGACCCGGCGCTGGTTCGGCGGGCGGGCGGAGGGCCAGCGCGCCGAGGCGCAGGCCGCGAAGGACGCGGCGGCGGCCGCGTTCTACGAGCTGGACACCGCCCAGCGGGATCTGCGGATCTCCATCGAGACGATCACGGCGGTGGACGACAGCCCGGCCGCCCGGCGCGCGGTCTCCGGCTTCGAGGAGATCGGCCGGCGCATCGACGAGGCCAGCGCCCGGTACATCGACGCCGTCGACGCCCATGACCTCGACCGGGACGACCTGGAGGCCTCGGCGGCCGCGCGGGCGCGTACCGAGCTGACCCGGGCCAAGGACGAGCTGGGCAACGTCAAGAAGGAGCTGGATCGTTTCGCCGAGGGGCTCGGCCCGCTGCTCGGCAAGGCCGAGACCCAGCTCGCCCGGCTCGCGCCCGCCGTGGAGCGGGCCCGGCAGGCGCTGCTGGCCGCGTCGAACGCGCTGGACGCGGTACGGCGGACCGGACTGACGGCGGACGACCTGGCGGCCCGGCTCGCCGCGCTCGGGCCCGAGCTGACCCGGATGAACCAGGGCGCGGGACAGCACGGCGTGCCGCAGACGCTGGAGCGGGCCGAGCGGGTCTCCCGCGAGGCCGCGGCGGTCCGGGCGGAGGCCGAGCGGCTGCCGGAGAAGGCCGCGGAGATCGACCACCGGCTGGTGTCGCTGCGGACGCGGGCGCAGGCGCTGACGACCCGCGCGGGCCAGGTCGACCCGATCCTGAGCGAGCTGCGGCGGCGGTTCGCGGCGGCCTGCTGGCAGGACCTCCAGCGGGTGCCCGAGCAGGCCGCGGAGAACGTACGGCAGGCGGAGGCGAGGCTGCGGGAGGCGCAGACGGCGCGGGACGCCCAGCGCTGGCCGGACGCCACCTCGCTGCTGTCCACGGCGCGGGCGCTGCTGAACACCACCGACGAGGCGGTCTCCGCCGCCGGTGACCGGCTGAGCCGGCTGAACGCCGTGCAGAAGGACCCGCAGGCCGAGATCGACCGCACCCGGTTCGCGATCCGGGACGCGCAGCGGCTGGCGATGGCCGGGCGCAACACGCCCGATCCGCGGGACGCGCGCCCCCTGGACGACGCGGTGGCCCGGCTGGAGCGGGCGATCGGCACCCTGGAGGGCCGCCACCCCGACTACTGGCACTTCCTCACCGAGACGGAGGGTGTGCGGCAGGCGGTGGCCGCCGTGGTGAGCCGGATCCGCGAGGAGCGCGGCGCGGGCCACTGACGGCCGTCACCGCCGACGTTCGCCGCCGACGTTTGCCGCCGGGGCCGGGCGGGCGGATATTGGGGTACGTACAGGGCCTCCCTCGGCACATCCACGCGCAAGGAGGCGGAGATGGCCGCACACGCACTGCACGCCCGTCGGCGGATCAGGCTCGACGACCACCTGCCGGTCGACCACCGGCTGAACCTGGTCTACCGGATCGGGGCCGGGCTGATGGGCCTGGGGCTCGTCGTCTTCGGGATCTTCGGTGTCATGGACGAGATCGGTACCTTCGACACCGGAGGGGACCAGGTCTGGGGGCTGAACACCAACGGCGCGCTGAGCTGGCTGTCCATCGGGGTCGGACTGCTGCTCTTCGTGGGCATGGTGATCGGCGGGAACGTCGCGTCCACGCTCAACATGACCTTCGGGATCCTGTTCATCCTCAGCGGCTTCCTGAACATGGCGCTGCTGGAGACGGACTACAACTTCCTGGCCTTCAAGATCCAGAACTGCATGCTGAGCTTCGTGATCGGGATCCTGCTGCTGGTCTTCGGGATGTACGGCAGAGTCGGTTCGGCCCTGCCGCACGACAACCCGTACTGGCGGGCCCGCCACCCGGAGCACGTGGAACCGGGATCCGAGGGGCGGGACCCGTCAGGGTCCGATCAGGTGCGGTAGGCGTAGTAGTACGCGTTCGGGTACGACGCGACGAGGCTCGCCACCGACCGGCGCAGCGTGTTGTTCGAGTGGTAGGTCACGTACGGGATGCCGTTGGCCTTGTACGTGACGATCATGGTGTGGTCCTTGGACCCGTCCCGGTCGAAGTCCATCTGGAGGACGTCGCCGACCTCGAGCTGGTAGACGTTCGCCAGGGCGGTGGTCCGCTTGGAGTTCTGCGCGAACCACGACCACTCGTTGACGCCGACGAACGAGTCCGACTGGATGTCGGCGTTGCCGAACCACTTGGTGTAGTCGTAGACGTAGCCCGGGACGTGCTTCCAGCCGCCCGCCTTCAGCGACTGGCTGACGAAGTTGGTGCAGTCGCCGCCCGCGGTGTGGTTGTTGAAGTCCGGGTAGTCCGTGTTGTAGGTGTACACGTACTTCTCGGCGTAGGCCGCCATGGCCTTGTAGTCGTACGTGGTACCCGTCTTCGGCACGGCGGCCGGGTTGCGGGTGGTCGCCGCGCGGGCGGCGTTCGGCATGGTGTCGTCGGCCGTGGTGGCCTTGACGGACGCCACCGGCTTGGACAGCGTGTTCACCGCGAGGCCACCCTGGTCGGTGTCCGCGATGCCGGTGAGCTGCCAGTTGCCGCTCTGGTCCGCCTTGAAGGTCAGCTCGTGCTGCGCCTGGAAGCCGGTGGTCCTCGGCTGGCCGGCGCCGGCCTTCGCGTAGGTCAGGGTCGTGGTCTCGGTGACCGCGGCCTTGGCCGTACGGCCCGTCACGCGCGTGGCGTTCAGGGTGACGGTGGTGGCGGCCTTGCTGTACTTCTCGCCGGCCTTGGCCAGCTTGTCCTTGCGCTGTCCCAGCGAGGACAGGGTGGCGTCCTCGGTACGGGCGGTGCCGACGGACAGCTTGACGTCACCGGAGAAGCCGTTGGTCAGCGGCTTCTCACGGTTGCCCTGCTTGCCGGTCACCAGAGCGTCGGTGCGGTCGGTGAAGACCGCGTCCGCCAGCCGCTGGAAGGTGGCCTTCGTCTTCGCGTCGACCGTGGGGTCGTCGACGACCGCGGCGCCCGCGGACCAGTTCGGGAGCAGCGCCGCCCCCGCCACGACCGAGGCGGCGGCCGCCCCGAATATCGTGGCGCGGCGCCTCGAACGGCTCAATTTCCTTGACTTCACTGATGTTTCCCCTCTTGCCCGGCGGAGGGATGCCGGGGAGGGCATCTTTGCATGGCGTGTGTGGGTGATGTGAAGAGGGGTACGGTTGAGGTTTGGTTACTTCGCACCCCCCACGCCTCACTTCACGACGGTCGACCAGTCGGCCGGCGACTGGGCCGGATCCAGGCTGCGCAGCGCCGCCAGAGTCTCGGGCTTCTGCACGTCCATCCAGTCGGCCAACTCCTTGAAGGACACACACTTGACGTCCTTCTTGGTGCACACGTTCTCGATGACGTGGTCGACGGCCTTCATGTAGATGCCGCCGTTCCAGTTCTCGAAGTGGTTGCCGATGAACAGCGGTGCGCGGCTGCCGTAGTACACGCGGTTGAAGCCGGACATGTAGGAGTCGATGGTCTCCTGCTGCCACTCGGCGTACTTGGCGGGGTCGCCCTCGGTCTCGCCGTTCGACTGGTTGTAGAGGAAGTTGAAGTCCATGGACAGGGCCTGGATGTCGCCGTACGGAAGTCCCTGGAGCGGGAAGTCCCACAGGCCGTCCTTCTTCGTCGGCCAGACCTGGAGACCGCCGGGGTTGGAGGCGTCGTAGCGCCAGCCGTAGCTCTTGGCCGCCTTGAGCAGGTTGTCCTGCCCCTCCAGGCAGGGCGCCCGGCCGCCGGTGACCTCCTTCTTGAAGTCGAAGGGCAGCGGATCCATGTCCTTGTAGCCGGTGTTGGTCTTCCAGTTCTCCACGAACGCGAAGAACTGGTCGATCTCGCTCTTCCACTGCGCGACGCTCCACTCGCCGCCGCCCTTGGCCCCGCAGAAGTGGCCGTTGAAGTGGGTGCCTATCTCGTTGCCCTCCTCCCACGACTCGGCGAGCTCCTCCAGCGTGGTGCGGATGTGCTCGTCGGTGGGGAAGCTGATGGCCGCCGCGCCCTTGTCGTGCATCGGCGGGGAGTACAGGTCCCGCTTGCTCTTGGGCAGCAGGTAGATGCCGGTGAGGAAGAAGGTCATGTGGGCGTTGTACTGCTTGGCCATCTCGCGGTAGTGCTCGAACAGCCCGTCGTCGCCCGCGAGCGCGCCGTCCCAGGAGAGGACGACGAACTGGGGCGGCTGCTCACCGGGCTTGAGGGGTTCCGCCTTCAACTGGTCCTTCTGCGGACCGGTGTACGAGGTGGAGCCGTCCCCCAGGACGTGGGTCTTGCCGTCCCACACCGGCTCCTTGCTCGCCTTCGCCGACGCCTTCTTGCTGTCCCCCGAGGACGCCGTGGGCTGGGTGTTGTCGGTGCGGTCGAGCACCAGGTAGCCGCCCATCAGCGAGGCGACGACGAGAAGCGCCGCCAGGGTGAGGAACCCTGGGTGCGCGGCGGCGGTGCGGCGCGGTTCCGCGGCCTTGCGGCGGCGGCCCGACGGTGACTTCATGTGCGGCTCATTCTCCGGGTTGGGGACGCGGGGCCCGTTCGGTGGTCAGCCGAGCGGGCTCATGGCACTGGACCAGATGCCGTACGGGACGCTGTCGTCGGTGGTTCCGGCGATGCCCTCCAGAGGCAGTGGTTCAAGGCTCTTGGTGAGGTCGATGCGGTACGCGACGACCGCGGTGGAGACCTTCTTGAGGGTGCCGACGTACCAGGCTGCGGTGTCCTTGTCGGTCGTGCCGGCCTTGCCCGCCGGTACGGACCCGGTCGAGGAGACGGGCACGTCGGACGGGTGGGCGGTGCGGAAGGAGTCGGTGAGCGCGGAGGTGACCTCCTCGGCCACCGCGGTGCGCATCGCCCGCTCGGGCTTCGGCGTGTCCAGGGGCAGGTCGGAGCCGTTCCGGGTGATCCTCAGCACCGAGTACGGCTCGGTGTGCCGGCCGCCCGCGGCGAAGGTGGAATAGCCGCTCGCCATCCGGATCGCGCTGGGCGTGGAGCTGCCCATGGACAGCGCGGGCACCTGGGCGCCGATGCTGGACGCCAGGAAGCCCGAGGCCTCCGCGGTCTCGCGCACCTTGTCCAGGCCGGTGTCCATGCCGAGCTGCATGAACGGCGTGTTCACCGACAGCTCCAGCGCGCGGTGCAGGGAGATCTGCCCGTAGGACCTGCCGCCGTCGTTCTCTGCGGCGACCCGTTTGCCGCTGCGGTCCCAGTAGTAGCCCTCGGGGGTGGTCAGCAGGACCTTGTCGTTGCCGTCGTAGAGCGAGTCGCCGGTGACTTGGGCGGCGTCCTCGTCGTCGCGGGTCTTGTGGACGCCGTTCTCCAGCCCGGCGGCGTAGACGAAGGGCAGGAACGCGGAGCCGGCCGGGACGGTGGTGGCGTTGGACTCGTTGTAGCCCTGCGTACGGTGGTCGGGGCCGCCGTAGACGGCGAGGATCCGTCCGTCGGAGGTGACGGAGGCGGCGCCGTAGTGGGCGGCCTTCGCCTTCTTCGGGTCGTCCTTGAGGGCCTTCTTGCGGGCGGCGGTGACGGCCTTGGTGAGCTTGTCCTCGCGCTTCTTGTCGAAGGTCGTGTAGACCTGGTAGCCGCCCAGGTCGAAGTCCTTGTCGGAGATGCCCGCGGCCTTCTTGGCGTACTGGGTGGCGAGTTCCACCAGGTAGTCGCTCTGCTCACCGGTGTCGTACAGCGGGTTGCTCTTCAGCGGCTCGGGGAACTTCGTGTACGTGGCCCGCTCGGCCTTCGACAGCTTGCCGATCTCGACCATCCGGTCCAGGGTCCACTCCCAGCGCTCGACGGCGCGGGCGCGGTTGGCGCTGGACAGGGTCGGGTCGTACAGGCCGGCGCCCCTGAGCAGGGAGGCCAGGAACGCGGCCTCGCTGGCGTTGAGGTCGCCGACGTCCTTGCCGTAGTAGGCCTGGGCGGCGCGCTGGATGCCGTAGGTGCCGCGGCCGAACCAGCTGGTGTTGAGGTAGCCCTCGAGGATCTCGTCCTTGC
This sequence comes from Streptomyces sp. NPDC005811, assembly GCF_040630405.1. Taxonomy (NCBI): domain Bacteria; kingdom Bacillati; phylum Actinomycetota; class Actinomycetes; order Kitasatosporales; family Streptomycetaceae; genus Streptomyces; species Streptomyces sp. NPDC005811. The sequence continues at coordinate 406,797 of NZ_JBEXXK010000001.1, read as the reverse complement.
TCATCTGGTTGTCCAGCTTGAGGGAGATCATCGCCTCGGTGAACTTGCGGCTGAGCGTCTGCTCCTGGTTCAGGTAGACGTTCTTCACGTACTGCTGGGTGATCGTCGAGCCGCCCTGGGTGTCGCCCTGGCCGATGGTGCGGAACAGGGCACGGCCGATGCCCTTGACCGAGATGCCGGGGTCGCTGTAGAAGCTCGCGTTCTCGGCGGCGAGGACCGCCCAGCGGACGTCCTCGGGGATGTCCTTCAGCGGCATCGCCTGGCGCTGCACCCAGCCGGTGCGGGCCATGGGCGTGCCGTCGGACCAGAAGAACACGTTGTCCTGCTGGGTCGCGTACGAGTTGAGGTTCTGCGGGACGTCGGTGGCCGCGTAGGCGACGACGAGGAGGAAGGTGCTCAGGCCCAGGGACGCGAAGAAGCCCCCCAGGCACTGCCGCCAGGAAGGTATCCAGCGCCGCCAGTCGCTGCGGCCGGGGCGCGGGTACTGCGGGCGGAGCTTGCGGGCATAGGGAGTGACACGAGTCACATAGGGACCCAGTACCGCGGCAAGGGGGGCCAAACGGGATCGCAAAACCGCGGATATTCGGGCAAACGGGGAGGGACGTGGGGCCTTGCGGCGATTTCCCGACGTACGCGATTTCTCCGAAGTCCCCGACGTGTCAGGTACTTTAGGAATGTCCGACACCCGCAGCTGCATGGTCTCGTCCGCCCGGAAAGAGGCGGGGAGCTTCAACTGCATGGTTTCGTCCGGCCTTTGGGGCTCCTCCCCCTGCCCCACCTGGTCCACTACGCGTCTCCCTCCGCACCTTCGTGTTGCTCGCACAGGCAGACGTACAGACGTACGAGGGTCTGACATGGTTGCCGTGGACTCGGCTGCAAACCCTGAATCCCCCCGACCTCGCGGTTCATCGCGGCACCCTCAAATTACCAGCGCCCTTCGCAAATTCTCCACATAAGAAATCGACAGAAGCAAACAGAGGGAAAACTCTGATGGGGTCTGCCCGGCATATGAGGATTAACCTGTCGCCATGCCTCGCTACGAGTACCGCTGCCGGACCTGCGACGACACATTCGAACTGAGCCGTCCGATGGCCGAGTCCGCCGCCCCCGCCGCCTGCCCGGCCGGCCACGACGACACGGTGAAGCTGCTCTCGGCCGTCGCCGTCGCCGTCGGCGGCACGGCGAACGCCCCCGCGCCCAGGGCGGGCGGCGGGGGCGGGGGTGGCGGCGGCTGCTGCGGCGGAGGCTGCTGCTCCTGACCGCTGCCGGGGTCCGCTACCGGGGTTCGCTACCGGGTCCTCGGACCGCCTTCAGGAACTCACGCAGGATGCGCTCCCCGGCGAGGACGCCCCGCTCGGGCAGGGCGGTGATCCCGGGGGCCGTCCACTCCGTGTCGGCCAGCTCACCGTGGCCCGGCCGCCAGCCGCGGTCCACGGCCAGCAGCAGGTCGGCGTCGAGCAGGGAGTCCCCGGCGCCCAGGGACAGCTCGGCGCCGGTGCGCCGGGCCACCTCGCGCACGGCCGCGCTCTTCGTCAGCGGCTTCGGCACGGCGTAGATCTTGCGGCCCTGCAACGACACCGTCCAGCCCCGGTTCTCCGCCCAGGCCGCCAGCTCCTTCACCCACGCCTCGGGCAGCAGCTCGCGCTCCACGACGAGATAGGCGAACAGGTCCTCGGCGACCCGGTGCTTGCGCACCCACAGCGGGTCGGCGGTGGCCTCCAGATGCGCCCGGATCTCGTCCAGGGGCGCGCACTGCTCCGCCAGCCGCGCGAGCACCCCCGCGTGCCAGTCCTGGTCGGTGACCCCGTCGACCAGGATGTGACCGCCGTTGGCGCAGATCGCGTACTTCGGGGCGGGCCCCGGGAGGTTGATCCGCAGGTACTGCTTGCGGGTCCGGGTGGTCGTCGGCGTGAACACCGCCGCGTCCCCGAGGTCGGTGAGCAGCCCGGCCGCCGTCTCCGTCATGAACGACAGCGGCCTGGCCTCGTGCACCTCCACGCACAGCAGCCGGGGCGCCCGCGCGTCCGGCATGGTCAGCGCCAGCGCCGACGGGGAGTAGATCAGCGTACGGTCGAGATCGCTCGCCACCAGCACGGCCATCAGAGGGCCACCGCCTTGCCGTCGGCGCCGGTCGCCCCGCGCGTGTACTTCGGATGGATCAGCCCCACACAGGTGTACGGCAGCTCGCCGACCTCCTCCACGGGCACCCCTCTCTGCTCCGCCAGGAGCCGTACGTGGTCCAGATCGGCGCCCGCCCCGGCCCGCGCCAGGATCTTCCAGGGCACCCGGCGCAGCAGCACCCGGGTGGTCTCGCCGACGCCCGGCTTGACCAGGTTCACATCGTGGATGCCGTACTCCTCGCTGATCCGCTCGACGGCCGCCCAGCCCTCCCAGGTGGGCGTACGGTCGCTCGCGAGCAGCTCCTTCACCGCGGCGGCCACCGCCTCCGCGACCTCGGGGAAGCGGGCGGCGACGGCGTCCAGGAAGGCCACGGAGACATCCGCGCCGGCCAGCTCCCGGTAGAACTTCGCGCCGTGGAAGTCGTCCGGGCCGACCAGGTCGGCCCGCAGGACCGTCCGCGAGATCAGCCCCGAGACCGTCGAGTTCAGGCAGGCCGAGGGGATCAGGAAGTCCTCGCGGGTGCCGTACGTCCGCACGCACGAGCCCGGATCGGCGAGCACCGCGATCTCCGGGTCGAACCCGGCCGCGCCGCCCGCCGCCTCGAACTCCTCGATCGCCGCGGCCAGCTCCCGGGTGATGGCCCCCTTGCCGGTCCAGCCGTCCACGAACACCACGTCCCGCGGGTCGTGGTGGGCGGCCAGCCAGCGCAGCGCGTTGGCGTCGATGCCCCGGCCGCGCACGATCGACACGGCGTAGTGCGGCAGGTCGAGACCGTGGCGGAACTGCGCCCAGCGGCGCATCAGGACGCCCACGGGGGTGCCGGCGCGGGCGAGGGAGACCAGGACGGGCCGGGGGCTGCGTTCGGCGATCACGGTCTCCGTGACGGCGCCCACCGCCTGCGCGATCCGCGCGGCCGACGTCTCCAGCGCCGCCTGGAACAGCTCCTGGTACTGCTCGCTCGGCTGGTACTCGACCGGCAGCGACTCGGCGTAGTGCGCGCCACCGCTCTGGATGGCCTCCTCCCGCTCCTCGGTCGGTGCCTCCAGCGTCACGTCCGAGAGGTCCTGGAGCAGCCAGCCGACCTCCTCGGGCGCGTACGAGGAGAAGGCGGGGCCGCGGAGGGGCTCGGGCAGCATGGGGAGCCTTTCGGGGACGTACGAGGGAATGACCGCCAGGACCACGTGCGGGGTGTGTGCGGCGAGCCGCGCCAGCAGACCGTCGGGGGCGTGCAGCGCGGGGGTGTCGGCGGCCGAGTCGACGACGGCCACGACGGCGTCGAAACCGGCGCCCGCGACGTTGTACGCGTACCGGTCGCCGGGGCCGTCGGCGGGGTCGTCGTGGGCCGGGAAGACGAGGCGGCTGCGGATGGCGTAGCCGGGGTCGTCGACGGCGAGGACGGGGGAACGGGTGGTGGTGCTGTAGCGGACGTCGGCGGTCACGCTCCGCTCCAGCTCGCAGGCCAGGCGGAGGGGGGCGTACATCAGCTCCTCGAAGCCGAGCACGAGGGCGCTGCGGGCGCCCTCGGGTATCGCCTCTGCCAGGCGGGCGGCCATCTCCGGGAGGGCGGCCTCCAGGCGGGTCCGGTGCGCGGGGGTGAAGCCGTGCCGACCTCCGTCGGGGAGGCCGTGGGGCCAGTGGAGGTCGACTCGGTGGTGTGTCGGGTGCGGGTTCGCGGGGGCTGGTCGCGCCCACGCGGCGGTAGCCGCAGATTCCACACGGCCCCGCGCCCCTGCGTGGGCCGACTCGTGCTCGGTCACCAAGTCCTGGCCTCTTTTCAGGACGTCCTCGGGAAGGCTCACCGTGCCCCTCGCCGCCGCCACCAGGTCGACGCGCGCGCCGATCTCCCGCGCGAACGCCTCCAGACGGCCCGCGTCCTCCGCAGACCGCATGTCCACCAGGGCGACCACCACGTAACGCTCCCGTGGGTAGCGGTCGTGCAGGTCCCTGATCGTGTTCATGATCGTGTTGCCCGTGGAGAACTCGTCGTCGACCAGGACCAGGGGGCCGGTGCCGACCAGCAGGGTCGTGTCCTCCGGGAGGAGCAGATGGGTCGTCGCGTGGGAGTGGGACTCCTCGAAGCCGCCCGCGGGGGCGACTCCGGCGACCGGCCGGCGGGTGGAGTGCAGGTAGGGGGCGAGGCCGAGGCCGTCGGCGACGGAGTGGCCGAGGCCCGTGGCGGTCTCGGCGTAGCCCAGGACGACCGCCCGGCCGCTGTCCGCCTCGCCGAGCAGGTCCCGCACCCTGCGGCCGAGGGCGAGACCGTGGCCGTACACCACGGACGGGGACTGCGGGACGTGCTTGCCCAGCACGTGGGAGACCAGCAGATGGGCCCGCTTGGGGTTGCGGCGCAGGGCCAGCCCCAGCATCTCCGTGAGCGCGTCGTCCCCCGCGATCCCGACCCCGAGCCGCTCGGCGACCCAGCTGCCGGACCAGACCCCGTTGTTCACTGCGTTGTTCATGCGTCCCTAGAGAGTGAGGTGGATTCAGCCGGGGATGCCGGCGGCGAGCAGGTCGACGAAGCTGACGTCCTCGTTGGCCACACCGAAGACCTCGGCCCGGAGCATGGTGCGCTCGGCCCAGGCGCGGTGCGGCTTCACCTCGTTCATCTTGTTCGTGTACTGGGACCTGAGCACACCCCCACCGCCGCGTTCCGGCCGCAGGATGTCCGCCGCGTCGCTGTACTCCTCGTGGCTGACGACGGACAGCGCGTGCACGGCCGGGACGTGGGAGGGGTGGATGCAGGTCTTGCCGAGCAGACCGTTGGCCTGGTCGAGGGAGATCTCGCGCAGCAGCCCGTCCATGGCGTGCTCGATCAGTCTCTCGCGCAGTTCCACGGCCTGTCCCTCCAGGAAGGGGCTGTGCCGCAGCATCGGCTTGAACATGCGCTCCGGGACCCGGAAGTACTCCCACACCGGCCCGGTCACCGTGAACCCGGTGCCGTCGGCGCGGCCCAGCATGTTCACCACGTCGGCGATCACGGAGGCGACGATCTGGACGTCGTAGGCGGTCATGTCGGGCGCCCGGCGCAGACCGTACGAGGAGCAGAAGTCGGTCACCCCGAGGCGGAGCGCCAGGACCCGGCCCCGGTACTTGTCGACCGCGCGGGCGATGCCCTCCAGGGCGTGCACCCGGGACTCCCGGTACATCAGCTCGGGGGTCTCCAGGACGGGCATGCCGAAGAGCCGGCGGCCGCTCGCGTTCTCGGCGGCGGCGAGGGCCTCCAGGAACGGGATGCCGCGCTCCTCGGTGAACTTCGGGAACACGAACCCGCTCAGCAGGCTCACGTGCGGGCCGAGGCGGTGGACGAGGTCGGGGATCTGCTCGGGGGTGCGCACCCGGATGAACAGCAGCGGCCGGTCCAGGTCGGCGCGGCCCGCGAGGTCGGCGAACTGGCGGACGAGGTTCTCCTCGCCCGCCGGGACGTCCTCGTCGCCGATGGAGTCCTCCAGGCACAGCACCATCGAGACCACGCCGCGCGCGGTCTGCTTGACGACGTCGTCGGCCAGCCGGGGGCGGGTGGCCGGGCTGTAGAGCGTGGCGCCCAGGGCCGCGGCGAGCAGCCTGGCCGGGGAGTCGGCGTCGAAGACGCAGGGCTCCCGGTGGAAGAGACGCTGCCGCACCTCGGGGGCGAGGTGCCCGAAATGACGCATAAAACTCCCCCGTGTTGCAGGTCAGGCTGTGGATTCCACCTGAGGTGGCCGGTAATAGTACGTAGAAGTCCATGTCAGGGGTTCCCGCGGGGCATGAATTTCAGGTAACTCGCCCGTGTGGGTTCCGCTGTGTCTCCGTGTACCCCGCGTTGTCGTGATCAGGACCGAGAGGGCAGGATGACCGCATGACGCACGCGATGCTGAAGGGGTCCAACGTCCCGCTCAAGGCAACCACGGTACGCGCTGTACTGCGCTGGACGCCCGGGCAAGGGGTGCCGGACGTCGATGCCTCCGCGCTGCTCCTGGGCCCCGACGGCCGCGTGCGCTCCGACGAGGACTTCGTCTTCTACAACCAGCCCCGGCATCCGTCCGGGAAGGTCTGGCGGCTCGGCAAGAAGCGCGGCGCCGAGGGCCTCACCGACACCATCCAGACAGATCTGGCCGGTGTCGAGCCCGGCGTCGGTCAGATTCTCCTGGTCGCCTCGGCGGACGGCGCCACCTTCGAGGGCGTACGGTCCCTCAGCATCCTGCTGTACGACGCGACGACCGACGGTGACCCGATCGCCACGTTCGACATCCGGCCCGAGACGGGCGAGGAGACCGCGCTGATCTGCGGCGAGCTGTACCGCCGCGGCGAGGGCTGGAAGTTCCGCGCCCTGGGCGAGGGCTACTCCAACGGGCTGAAGGGCCTGGCGACGGACTTCGGCATCTCGGTGGACGAGTCGGAGGAGGCCGCGGCCGGCACCGCGGACCCGGCCCCGCTCCCGCCCACCCCGAGCCTCTCCCAGCCCCTCCCGCCGGAGCAGCCCACCGCGCAGGTTCCCCAGCAGCAGCCGGCCTACGGCTACCCGAACAACCTGCCGACCCACGGCTACGCCTACCCGGACGGTTCTTTCCAGCTCCCCCCGCAAGGCCCGCAGTTCATCGGACGGTGAGCAGTCGCCCCTTGCTCCTGGGGGCGCGGGGAACTGCGCGAGCAACCACAGCGGACCGGCACCTGCCCACGCACGTGCCGGCGCGCTACTTCTCCACCTTGGTCTTGTAACCCCGCCCCCACTGCAACCCCCACCCGTACAGCCGATCCAGCTCCGCCTGGAACCCGTACACGAACCGCACCTCCCGCCGCACCACCAGCTCCCCCTTCACGTTCTCGATCATCACCACCGCACACGACCGGGCCTGCGGATGCCGCTCGTCGAGGCCTATCTCGATCCGCGGCCCGTTGCTGGGGTACAGCGTCACCATCGCGTGCGTCCGGTCGAAGGCCGGCGTCTGGTCGTAGATGTAGACGAACACCAGCAGCCGCTTGATGTCCTCGCGGTGGTCGAGGTTGACGTACATCGTCTCCCCCGACGCCGACCCGAACCGGTCGTCCCCGCTGAGCTTCACGTACGGCGGTGCGTTGACGTCCCCCAGCAGCCCGCCCAGCGGCTGTACGACCCCTTTCGTGCCGTCGGACAGCTCGTACAGGCATCCCAGGTCGAGGTCGACGTTGACCATGCTCTGGCTGTGCCCGATGACCTCCGGCGGTTTGAGCGCCTTGAAGGGGTGCCGCAGCAGGCTCTCCCGCTGGGGCCCGCCGATGTCCGAGGTCCGCATCCGCCAGGTCAGGTTGACCCTCAGGTTCCCCGTCGCGGCGCCCTGTTTGGTCAGGGAGACATAGTGATGCCGCTTGGTCAGTTCGATCGCGTTGGTCGCCGCGCTGCCCGAGTCGAACTCGGCCGTACGGCTGCCCAGAAGCCCGTCGAAGAAGCCCATTCCCGCCCCCACGTTTCTCGCACGACATACCGGCGGGGCGGCCGTGGAGGACAGCGTCCTCACCGACCGCCCCGCAAAGAGCGTTCCTCGGCGCAACCCGGTTCACACGGCCGGGCTCCACCTCGGATGTACACGGAGTGTCTACACCCCGGACGAGACCTCGGTCTTCTCGTCCGAGCCCTCAGCTTTTCCCTCGGCGGCCGCCAGGGCCTTGTTGCGGCGCACGGAGGACCAGAACGACCAGGCGATCAGGACGACGCCGACGAGACCGGTGATGACCTCGTTGATCTCGTACTGGATGGTGACCATGAGGATCACGGCCAGGGCGCCGATCGCGTAGTGGGCGCCGTGCTCCAGGTAGACGTAGTCGTCCAGGGTGCCCTGGCGGACCAGGTAGACCGTGAGCGAACGGACGTACATCGCGCCGATGCCGAGGCCCAGGGCCATGAGCACGATGTCGTTGGTGATGGCGAACGCGCCGATCACGCCGTCGAAGGAGAAGGAGGCGTCCAGCACTTCCAGGTAGAGGAACATGAAGAACGCGGCCTGGCCGGCCAGCAGCACCGCGGACTTCGGCTTCCCGCTCCGCGCGGCCTCTTCCTCCTCCTCGTGCTCGCGTTCCTCCTCTTCCTCGAGTTTGTCCTCGAAGTAGCCGGAGAGACCGCCGACGACCATGTAGGTGATCAGACCGGCGATACCGGAGATCAGGACGGTCTGGGCCTTGTCCACATGTCCGCCGCCGTGCTGGTGGGCGTGGGTGGCGAAGGTGAAGGAGGTGATCAGCAGGACGATCAGGGCGATGCAGACCGACAGCATGTCGACCTTGCCGAGCTTGGCGAGCGGGCGCTCGATCCAGCGCAGCCACTGGATGTCCCGGTCCTCGAAGATGAAGTCGAGGAAGATCATCAGCAGGAACATGCCACCGAAGGCGGCGATCGACGGGTGCGCGTCGGTGACGAGCTCCTGGTAGCGGTCCTTGTTGTTGAGCGCGAGGTCGACGGCCTCGATGGGGCCCATCTTGGCACTGATCGCCACGATCACGACGGGGAAGACCAGCCGCATGCCGAAGACCGCGATGAGGACGCCGACCGTGAGGAAGATCTTCTGCCAGAAGGCGTTCATCTTCTTCAGGATTCCGGCGTTGACCACCGCGTTGTCGAACGACAGCGAGATCTCGAGGACGGAGAGGATCGCCACGATGCCGAAGGCCTCCCACCCCCCGTAGAAGACCGCAGCGGCCAGGCCGAGCGCGGTGACCGCGAACGACCAGCCGAAGGTTTTCAGAAGCACTGGCTACCCAATCCCTGTGTGTACGGGTCTCCCCCGCGCCGTACTCGGCTTTACGAACTTTTGAAGCCGAAGTCTAGTCCTGCCCCCCTCGCAGCCCACGGGGGACCGGCTTTTGCTCATAACGCGTTATGTGACGTTGACCCCGAAGTCCAGGGCGATGCCCCGCAGCCCCGACGCGTACCCCTGTCCGACCGCCCGGAACTTCCACTCGCCCCCGTACCGGTAGAGCTCGCCGAAGATCATCGCGGTCTCGGTGGAGGCGTCCTCGCTCAGGTCGTAGCGCGCGAGTTCCTGGCCGTCGGCCTGGTTCACGACGCGGATGAAGGCGTTGGACACCTGGCCGAAGGTCTGGTTGCGCTCGTCGGCCATGTGGATGGAGACGGGGAAGACGATCTTGTCGCAGTGGGCGGGCACCTTCGCGAGGTCCACCAGCACCGACTCGTCGTCGCCGTCGCCCTCACCGGTGAGGTTGTCGCCGGTGTGCTCGACCGAGCCGTCGGGGCTCTTGAGCTGGTTGTAGAAGACGAACCACTCGTCCCCGAGCACCCGGCCGCTGTTGCACAGCAGCGCACTGGCGTCGAGGTCGAAGGGGGCTCCGGTGGTGGAACGCGCGTCCCAGCCGAGCCCGACCATCACCTGTGTGAGGTTCGGCGCGGCCTTGGACAGGGAGACGTTGCCCCCTTTGGCGAGCGTGACGCCCATATTGCTGGTCCTCCCCTGGTGCTGCCACGTGGTGCTTCTTCGGTTGTCCTGCGCGTCCGGCGCCGCCCCTAAACGGTGCGGCGCCGGACGTGGTGAATCCTTCGGGCGTCGTACGGCTCAGACGTTGACGCCGAAGTCCTGGGCGATGCCGCGCAGGCCGGAGGCGTAGCCCTGGCCGATGGCGCGGAACTTCCACTCCGCGCCGTGGCGGTAGAGCTCGCCGAAGACCATGGCGGTCTCCGTCGAGGCGTCCTCGCTCAGGTCGTAACGGGCGATCTCGGCGCCGCCGGCCTGGTTCACCACGCGGATGAACGCGTTGCGCACCTGGCCGAAGGACTGCTGGCGGTTCTCCGCGTCGTAGATCGACACCGGGAAGACGATCTTCTCGACGTCGGCCGGGACCGTCGCCAGGTTGACTTTGATCGCCTCGTCGTCGCCCTCGCCCTCACCGGTGGTGTTGTCACCGGTGTGCTCGACCGAGCCGTCGGGGCTCTTGAGGTTGTTGAAGAAGACGAAGTTGGCGTCGCTGCCGACCTTGCCTGCGTTGTTCAGCAGCAGCGCGCTCGCGTCCAGGTCGAAGTCGGTGCCGGTCGTGGTGCGGACGTCCCACCCCAGACCGACGATGACCGCGGTCAGGCCCGGGGCCTCCTTGGTCAGCGATACGTTGCCGCCCTTGCTGAGGCTGACTCCCACGAGTCCTCCATTGGTGTCCAGGGGCGGGGAGCCCCGCCGTGCGTGGATAACGGATCTATCGGATCAACGAGTCGATCCTAGTGACGGGTTCCCGGCCCACGCATGCCCTGGAGCCGATGAATCAGAGGGTGTCGAGCGCCTTGACGTACGCGCCGAGGTCGCGGGCGTCCGGCAGCGCGTTGACGACGGTCCAGCGGACCACGCCCTCCTTGTCGATGACGAAGGTGCCGCGCACCGCGCAGCCCTTGTCCTCGGCGAAGACGCCGTAGGCGCGGGAGACCTCGCCGTGCGGCCAGAAGTCGCTGAGCAGCGGGTACTCCAGGCCCTCCTGCTCGGCGAAGACGCGCAGGGTGTGGATGGAGTCGTTGGAGACGGCGAGCACCTGGGTGTCGCGGTCCGCGAACCTCGGCAGGTTGTCGCGCACCTCGCACAGCTCGCCGGTGCACACGCCGGTGAAGGCGAACGGGTAGAAGAGCAGGACGACGTTCTTCTCACCGCGGAAGTCGGAGAGCTTCACGGTGGCGCCGTGGTTGTCCTTGAGCTCGAAGTCGGGGGCCTTGTCGCCGACCTGGATCGCCATCGCGTGGATGTCCCTTCGGGTGGGGCTGTCTGGGTGAGAACACCCTACGCAGCCCCCGCCCGAAGCCGACGGACGGGCCGAGCACGACGGCTCGGCCCGTCCGGGGACGGTCTACTTCTTGGACTTCGCGGCCTTGGGCGTCACCAGCCGGCTGCCGCTCCAGTCCTTGCCCACGCTGACGCTCTTGGAGGCGGACAGGCCCGCCGTCGTCGCGGCTTCCGAGATGTCGCTCGGCTCCACGTAGCCGTCACGGCCGGTCTTCGGCGTGAGGAGGAGGATCGAGCCGCCTTCTTCGATGTACGTGGTGGCGTCCACCAGCGCATCGGTCAGGTCGCCGTCCTCGTCGCGGAACCACAGCACCACGGCATCGGCCACGTCGTCGTAGTCCTCATCCATCAGCTCGCTGCCGATGGTTTCTTCGATGGACTCGCGGAGCTCCTGGTCGACGTCGTCGTCGTAGCCGATCTCCTGGACCACCTGCTCGGGCTGGAAACCCAGCCTGACGGCAGGGTTGGTCCGCTCCTCCGCGTGGTCCGCGGTCGCGCTCACGGGTTGCCTCCTGATCATGTCTTGGGAATAACTCAGCCCCGCGCGTGCGCGAAGCTTGGCCGTAGTCCACACGGACAGGGCGGATCGCGCAAGTACCCGGCGGTTCGGACCGCCGAAACGGTGACGATCCTGGCCGTGTCGACGCAACTCCAGGCACGAGATCGGGACGGATGGTGACGTACACCACACCTATCTGCCCCGTTTGCGTATTTGAGAACCATCCAAGGGTACGAGACTCGAACGGGTACCGGTTACCCCGGGGTAGAGATGACGTTTGGACTTCCGAGGTACACGATGGGGGCGGTGCAGATACTGGAGAACCAGCGAGATTAACAGCGAGAGTAAGGAACAGCGTGGCTTCCGGATCCGATCGCAACCCGATCATCATTGGCGGCCTTCCGAGTCAGGTTCCTGACTTCGATCCCGAGGAAACCCAGGAGTGGCTCGACTCCCTCGACGCCGCGATCGACGAGCGCGGCCGGGAGCGGGCCCGCTACCTCATGCTGCGGCTGATCGAGCGGGCCCGCGAGAAGCGCGTGGCCGTGCCGGAGATGCGCAGCTCGGACTACGTCAACACCATCCCCACCCGGGCCGAGCCGTTCTTCCCCGGCAACGAGGAGATCGAGCGCCGGATCCTCAACGCGACCCGCTGGAACGCGGCGGTGATGGTGTCCAGGGCCCAGCGGCCCGGCATCGGCGTGGGCGGTCACATCGCCACCTTCGCGTCCTCCGCGTCCCTCTACGACGTGGGCTTCAACCACTTCTTCCGCGGCAAGGACGAGGGCGACGGCGGCGACCAGGTCTTCTTCCAGGGCCACGCCTCCCCCGGCATCTACGCCCGCGCGTTCCTGCTGGACCGGCTCAGCGAGGGGAACCTGGACGCGTTCCGCCAGGAGAAGTCGAAGGCGCCGTACGGGCTGTCCTCGTATCCGCACCCGCGGCTGATGCCGGACTTCTGGGAGTTCCCGACCGTGTCGATGGGCCTCGGCCCGATCGGCGCGATCTACCAGGCGCGGATGAACCGCTACCTCCACGCGCGCGGGATCGCCGACACCTCGAAGTCGAGGGTCTGGGCGTTCCTCGGCGACGGCGAGATGGACGAGCCGGAGTCGCTCGGCCAGCTCTCCCTCGCCGCCCGCGAGGGCCTGGACAACCTGACCTTCGTGGTCAACTGCAACCTCCAGCGGCTCGACGGCCCGGTGCGCGGCAACGGCAAGGTGATCCAGGAGCTGGAGTCGGTCTTCCGGGGCGCCGGCTGGAACGTGATCAAGCTGATCTGGGACCGCACCTGGGACCCGCTGCTCGCGCAGGACCGGGACGGCATCCTCGTCAACAAGATGAACACGACCCCGGACGGCCAGTTCCAGACGTACGCCACCGAGTCCGGCGCGTACATCCGGGACCACTTCTTCGGCGACGACCAGCGGCTGCGGGCGATGGTCCAGGGCATGACCGACGACCAGATCCTGCACCTGGGGCGTGGCGGCCACGACCACAAGAAGATCTACGCGGCGTTCAAGGCGGCGGTGGAGCACACCGGCCAGCCGACGGTGATCCTCGCCAAGACGGTCAAGGGCTGGACGCTGGGCCCGAACTTCGAGGGCCGCAACGCCACGCACCAGATGAAGAAGCTGACGGTGGCGGACCTCAAGGGCTTCCGCGACCGGCTGCACCTGCCGATCTCCGACAAGGAGCTGGAGTCCGGCCTGCCGCCGTACCACCACCCCGGGCGGGACTCGGAGGAGATCCAGTACATGCACGACCGGCGCCGGTCGCTGGGCGGGTACGTCCCCACCCGGGTCGTGCGCTCCAAGCCGCTCGCGCTGCCCGCGGACAAGACGTACGCGAGTGTGAAGAAGGGCTCCGGTCAGCAGTCGATCGCGACGACCATGGCCTTCGTCCGGCTGCTGAAGGACCTCATGCGGGACAAGGAGCTCGGCAAGCGGTTCGTGCTGATCGCCCCGGACGAGTACCGCACCTTCGGCATGGACTCGTTCTTCCCGAGCGCGAAGATCTACAACCCGCTCGGCCAGCAGTACGAATCGGTCGACCGTGATCTGCTGCTCGCGTACAAGGAGTCGCCGACCGGTCAGATGCTGCACGACGGCATCTCGGAGGCGGGCTGCACGGCCTCGCTGATCGCGGCGGGTTCGTCGTACGCCACGCACGGCGAGCCGCTGATCCCGGTCTACGTCTTCTACTCGATGTTCGGTTTCCAGCGCACCGGCGACCAGTTCTGGCAGATGTCGGACCAGCTGGCGCGCGGTTTCGTCCTGGGCGCGACCGCCGGCCGCACCACCCTGACCGGTGAGGGCCTCCAGCACGCGGACGGCCACTCCCAGCTGCTCGCCTCGACGAACCCGGGCTGTGTGGCGTACGACCCGGCCTACTCGTACGAGATCGCGCACATCGTGCAGGACGGGCTGCGCAGGATGTACGGCAGCTCGGCGGAGCATCCGCACGGCGAGGACGTCTTCTACTACCTCACCGTCTACAACGAGCCGATCCAGCACCCGGCCGAGCCGGACGACGTGGACGTCGAGGGCATCCTCAAGGGCGTCCACCGGCTGAGCGCGGGCACGGCGGGCTCGATCCCGGCGCAGATCATCGCCTCGGGTGTGGCCGTGCCGTGGGCGGTCGAGGCGCAGAAGATCCTCGCCGAGGAGTGGAACGTCAAGGCGGACGTCTGGTCGGCGACCTCCTGGAACGAGCTGCGCCGCGAGGCCGTCGAGGTCGAGCGACACAATCTGCTCCACCCGGAGGAGGAGCAGCGGGTGCCGTACGTGACGCGCAAGCTGTCCGGGGCCGAGGGGCCGTTCGTGGCCGTCTCGGACTGGATGCGGGCGGTGCCGGACCAGATCGCCCGGTGGGTGCCGGGGACGTACCAGTCGCTGGGCGCGGACGGCTTCGGCTTCGCCGACACCCGTGGCGCGGCACGGCGCTTCTTCCACATCGACGCGCAGTCGATCGTGGTGGGCGTGCTGACCGAGCTGGCCCGGGAGGGCAAGCTCGACCGGTCGGTGCTGAAGCAGGCGATCGACCGGTACCAGCTGCTCGACGTGGCGGCGGCGGACCCGGGGGCTGCCGGGGGCGACGCGTAGCGCCTAGCGCACGAAGGGGTGGTGGGGCCGATGGCTCCACCACCCCTTACGCGTTCTTTACGATGCGGGCATGCACGAACGAACGGCGCAGGAGCGTTGGGAAGAGCTGAGCCAACGGCCGCTGCTGGCCCTCGCCCTGGTGTTCGCGGTCGCCTACGCCGTGCCGATCGTGGACACGTCGGCCGGGCCTGCGGTGACGTCCGGCTGCACCGTGGTCGAGTGGGTGGTGTGGGGGGCGTTCGCCACGGACTACCTGGTGCGGCTGGCACTGACGCCCGACCGGCGGACGTTCGTCCGTACCCACTGGCTGGACCTGTGCGCGGTGGTGCTCCCGCTCGTCGCGGAGCTGCGGCTGCTGCGGCTGGTCTCCACGCTCCTGCTGCTGGGGCGGCGGGCGCGGATGGCCACGCAGATCCAGGTGACGACGTATGTCGCGGGGGTCGTCGTCGGGCTGCTGATGTTCGGGTCGCTCGCCGTGCTGTCGGTGGAGCGGGAGTCGCCGGACGGGAACATCCGCACTCTGGGTGACGCCCTGTGGTGGTCGTTCACCACGATGACGACGGTGGGGTACGGCGATCACGCGCCGACCACCGGGATGGGCCGGCTGATCGCGGTCGGGCTGATGCTGTCGGGCATCGCGCTGCTGGGTGTGGTGACCGCCAACATCGCCGCCTGGTTCATCGAGCGCTTCGAGAAGGACGACGTGGAGGAGCGGGCGCAGACGGAGGCGATCCGCGCGCTGACGGAGGAGGTCCGCGCGCTGCGCGCCGAGGTCGCGGAACTCCGGCACGGGGTGCCGGAGCGTGAGGCCCTCGGCGGCGACCCGGTCAAGGGCGGGTGAGTCTGGCCTCCACGGCGTCGAGGACCCACTCCAGGCCGGTCGCGAAGGAGGTCTCGGCGTCCACGTCCGTGCCGTCGTGCACCGCCTTGGCCAGCGTCGGGAAGCGGCCGGTGGCCAGCATCCGCACCACGTGCGGGCCGTGGGCGCGCCGCCAGTCGTGTTTGGACAGGCCCGTGGCGCGCTCCGCCCGCAGGTTCGCGGTCTCGCGCCGGATCGCGCCGATGACGTAGTCGCCGACGGTCTCGGCGGCGCGCAGGACGGTGTCGATGTCGGCGAGGCCGTCGAGGGCGGCCAGCTTGGCCTCGGTGACGGCGAGGCCGTTGGGGCCCAGGGCCGGGCGGCCGCCGAGCAGGTCGGCCAGCCAGACATGGCGGAGGGCGGCCTGGCGGGTGCGGTGGGCGAGGACGCGCTGTGCCTCCCGCCAGTCGCCCGGCCGCTCCTCGGGGAGGATCTCGCCCTGGACCTCGTCCACCATGAGGTCGAACAGCTCCTCCTTGGTGGCGATGTATCCGTACAGCCGCATCGGGCCGGCGTTCAGCCGGGCGGCGACCTTGCGCACCGACACCGCCTCAAGGCCGCCCTCGTCGGCCAGCGCGACGGCGGCGGCGACGATCCGCTCCCGGTCGAGCGGCACGGGGCGAGTCGGCGGCTCCGGCCGGTCCCAGACAGTCATGGCCACATCGTACGGTTGCGATGCACCGTACCGGGAAAATACAGTGTATCGACATGAGACAACGCATCGCCGTGGTCGGCAGTGGCCCTGGCGGCCTCACCCTCGCCCGCGTCCTGCACCGCCACGGTCATCCCGTCACCGTCCTCGAACGCGATCCCGCCCCCGACGCCCGCCCCCCGGGCGGCACCCTGGACCTGCACGAGGGGCTGGGCCAGCTCGCGCTGGACAAGGCGGGACTGCTGGCGCAGTTCCGGGCGCTGTCCCGCCCCGAGGGGCAGGCCATGCGCATCCTGGACACGGACGGGACCGTCCTGCGCGACTGGCGGCCCCGTCCGGACGAGCGGTCCAACCCCGAGATCGACCGCGGGCAGCTGCGCGATCTGCTGCTCGGCCCGCTCGACGTCCGGTGGGGGCGGGAGGTGACCGAGGTGGTCCCGGGGACCCGGGACGGCGTACGCGTCCATTTCACGGACGGGCGGCAGGAGACGTACGACCTCGTGGTCGGCGCGGACGGCGCCTGGTCCCGGACCCGCCCGGCCGTCTCACCGGTGACGCCGCACTACACCGGCATCACCGCGGTCGAGACCTCCCTGGACGAGGTCGACACCCGACACCCGGACCTCGCCCGGATGATCGGCGACGGCTCCGTGGCCGTGTACGGCGTGAACCGGAAGCTCGTCGCCCAGCGCAACAGCGGCGGCCACGTCAAGGTGTACGCCCAGTTCCGCGCGTCGCTGGACTGGCACGCGGACCTGGACCTGGACCTGGCCGACGCCGGGGCCGTGCGGTCGAGTCTGCTGGCCCTGTTCGACGGCTGGGCCGCCCCGGTCCTGGACCTCCTCCGCCACGGCACCGCCTTCGCCCACCGCCCCCTCCACGTCCTGCCCGTGTCCCACACCTGGGACCACGTCCCCGGGGTGACGCTCCTGGGCGACGCCGCCCATCTGATGCCGCCGTTGGGGGCGGGCGCGAACCTCGCGATGCTGGAGGGCGCCGAGCTCGCCGAGTCCCTCGCCACCGGCACCGGAGATCTCGACGACACCGTTCGCGCCTTCGAGGAACGGATGTGGGAACGGGCCGGCCGATGGGCGAAGATCACGACGGCCGGCCTGGAACGCCTGGTGAGCCCGGACCCCGCCGAAGCCCTCGCCGTCTTCGACCGGGTCCAGCCGTCCTGACGACCCGGCGCAAAGACGCACAAGAGCACCAGCGGCGCGCCGCGGGTCCACGGAAGTGGGGGCTGCGTCTCACAGCCCCGGTGTCGCCACCCCGGCCGGGAACCCGACCAGCCGCGGCCCAGGGCCAGAAACCGGCGACCGCGCGGACGAGGCCGGTGATCCGGGCGTCGCGCGCTCCGGCCCGGTCCCTGACCTGGTGCGGCCAGGTGAGCGGGGGTACCCGCGCGTGCCGTTTCCGAAGCCGGCCATCGTCGACTCCCTGGTGTCCGGGGATGTCTCGAGGCCCGGGTACCCACCGCTCGTGAGGCATGCCCGGCGGACACGGGGCAGGGCCGCGGCGCGCTGTCCCCCTCCGGCAGCGCGTCGCGGCCCTGGCCGCCCTCCCATCCGGAGGACTTGACTAACTGTGACCCGTGGCGTGTTCCGGAGGCGAGGGACCTTTAGCCTCATCACCCGGATAGGGGAAATCCGTTGAAGATCCGTCAGATTTCCCCTGGCCGGCGGACCGGACTCAGATGTGGCCGACCCCCGCGCCCGCCTCCGCGTTCTCGCCGCGCTTGGTGAGCAGGGCGACGAACACGGCGACGACCGCGACCCCGGCCGCCACCAGGGACGCCAGGCTCATGCCGGAGATGAAGGTGTCGTGCGCGACGTCGGTGATCTTCGCGGCGACCTCGGCCGGCGTCTCGGGCGTCACCGGCGCCACCCCGACCTGGACCGCCTCGGAGGCCTGGTCGAGCTGGGCGGGGGTGAGTGCGGGCAGGCCCGCGGCGGTCCAGTTGCCCGGCAGGTCGCCGTCCACCTTGGAGGCCATCACGGCGCCCAGCACGGCGGTGCCGAGGCTGCCGCCGATCTGCATGGCCGCCTGCTGCAGGCCGCCCGCCACACCCGACAGCTCCATGGGCGCGTTGCCGACGATGACCTCCGTGGCGCCGACCATGACCGGGGCGAGACCGAGGCCCAGCAGGGCGAACCAGAGGGACATGACGGCGCTGCCGGTGTCCGTCTGAAGCGTGGACATGCCGTACATGGCGATCGCGGTGGCCGCCATGCCGCCGGCCAGCGGGATGCGCGGGCCCAGCTTGGTGATCATCGCGCCCGCGAGCGGGGAGCCGACGATCATCATGCCGGTGAGCGGGAGGAGGTGCAGACCGGCGTCGATGGGCTTCATGCCGTGCACGTTCTGGAGATAGAACGTCACGAAGAACAGGCCGCCCATGAAGGCGATGGCCATGAGGACCATCAGGACCACGCCCGCCGACAGCGGGACGGAACGGAACAGCCCCAGCGGGATCAGCGGCTCCTTCACCTTCGTCTCCCACAGGGCGAAGGCGGCGAACAGCACCACGGACCCGATGACGAAGGCCCAGGTCTTGGTGTCGCCCCAGCCCCAGGTCGGGGCCTTGATCAGGGCCCAGACCAGGCAGAACATCGCGGCCGACAGCAGCGCGATGCCGAGCAGGTCGAAGGAGCGCGGGGCGTTCTGGGCGCGGTGGTCGAGCAGGATCAGCACGCCGAGGACGAGGGCGACGAGGCCGACCGGCACGTTGATGAAGAACACCGACTGCCAGCTGACGTGCTCGACGAGGACACCGCCGAGGATCGGGCCGCCCGCGGTGGAGGCGCCGATGACCATGCCCCAGATGCCGATGGCCATGTTGAGCTTCTCGGCCGGGAAGGTCGCCCGCAGCAGACCGAGCGCGGCCGGCATCAGCAGCGCGCCGAAGAGGCCCTGGAGGACACGGAAGGTGACGACCAGCGCGATGCTGTCCGAGAGGCCGATCGCGCCGGACGCGGCGGCGAAGCCGACGACGCCTATCAGGAAGGTCTGCCGGTGGCCGAAGCGGTCGCCGAGCTTGCCCGCGGTGATCAGGGCGACCGCGAGGGCGAGGAAGTAACCGTTGGTGATCCACTGCACCTGGGCGAAGGTGGCGCCCAGGTCCTTCTGGATGGCCGGGTTGGCGATGGCCACGATGGTGCCGTCGAGGGCCACCATCATGACCCCGACGGCGACGGTGATGAGGGTGAACCACGGGTGGCCGCGCAGCCCCTGGGCCGGGGGCGGGTCCGACGGGGCCGCTGACGCCTTGTCCCCCGACCCCGTCGTGTCGATGGTGGTCTGACTAGTCATGCGATCGAGGCTAAGGACAGCCACTGACAATTGACAAACGAGTTCACAAGTCAGTAACTGACACCTATGCGAACACTGCACGAACAGTCGCTGCGCGAGCGCAAGAAGCGGCGCACCCGGGACGCGCTGCTGCGGGCCGCGGTGGAGCTGTTCGTGTCACGGGGGTACGAGCACACCACCGTGGACGCGATCGCCGAGGCCGTCGACGTCTCCCCGCGCACCTTCTTCCGCTACTTCGCCGGCAAGGAGGAGGCCGCGCTCGGCCTGGTGGAGCTGACCGTGGAGCGGTTCGTGCAGGCGGTGCGGGAGCGTCCGGCGCACGAGCCGCCCATGGAGGCGCTGCGCCAGGCCGTGCTGGACGGCTGGTCCTCGATCAACGAGATCGTGGAGAGCGTCGTACCCGTGGAGCTGTATCTGCGGATGTACCGGGTGATCGAGTCGACGCCGGTGCTGCTCGCCGCGTATCTTCGGCGGTCGACCGAGGTCGAGGAGACCCTCGCGGGCGTGATCGCCGAGCGGGAGGGCCTGGACGTGGACGCCGATCCGCGGCCGCGGCTCGCGGTGGCGGTGTTCAGCGGGGTGATGCGGGTGACCGAGCGGCAGTGGGTGGCGCAGGCGGAGGCGGAGTTCAGCCTGGCCGGCATGCACGCGCTGACGACCCGCCACCTCGACCAGGTCGGACCGGCCCTGCTGGGGGACTGGCGCAAGGCCTGAAGAGTGCTATGACCATCGACACGCCGGTCGAAACGTGATCCCCGCCACTTTATTAACCTGAGACCCTGTCGTTCTCCTAGTGTGTCCTCCCAGTGACTTCCTTCGACACCTCCCCGCAACTGAGCCTCTGGCGCGCTCTCCCCGCCCTGGCGGTGGTGCTCGTCATGCTGGCGACCGCCGGCTGGACCGCCGTCCGCCACCACGAGGGGACCACCGCGCTGAAGGCCTCGCGCTCGGCCTGGGAGCACGGCCGGCTGGACGGCCGGGCCCTGCCGGACCCGGACGCGGCACCGGGCAGGATCGCCCGCTTCTTCGCCTCGCTGACCGCCGCCGAGCGCACCGGGCTCGCCCATGACTACGCGCTCGCCGTGGGCAACATGAACGGCGCCCCGGTCGAGCTGCGCTACCGCGCCAACCGGATCGCGCTGCACCAGCAGACCCGCGTCGAGCGCCGGCGGATGCACGACAGCCGGCTCACGCCCGCCGGGCAGCAGGAGGCCGGCCGGCGCATGCACCGCTACGAGGCGATGAGCGACCCCGGCCGGCACATCCTCGCCTTCGACCCGGAGGGCTCGGGGCGGGCCGCCGAGGTCTTCGGCGACCTGGACACCGCCGAGCGGATCTCCGTCGTCGTCCCCGGCGTCGACACCGATCTCCTCACCTTCCAGCGCACCAACCGCAAGTACTCGGCCCCCGTCGGCATGGCCGAGGCGCTGTACGCCGCCGAGCGCGAGGCGCGCCCCTCGGCCCGGACCGCCGTGATCGCCTGGGCCGACTACACCTCCCCCGACGGCCTGGGCATCGACTCGGCGACCGCGATGCGCGCCGAGAACGGCGCCGTACGGCTGAACGCGCTGCTGCGCGCCCTGCCCGGCACCTCGCCCGTCTCGCTGTTCTGCCACAGCTACGGCTCGGTGCTGTGCGGGGTCGCCGCGCACACGCTGCCGGACCGGGTGAGCGACATAGCGGTGGCCGGCAGCCCCGGCATGCGGGTGGAGAAGGCGGCCGAGCTGAACACCGGCGCCCGGGTGTGGGCGATGCGGGACGCCGACGACTGGGTGGGGGACGTCCCGCACCTGGAGGTCGGCGGGCTCGGGCACGGCGAGGATCCGATGGCACGGGCGTTCGGGGCGCGGGTGCTGTCCTCCGCGGACGCGCAGGGCCACGGCGGCTACTTCGTGCCCGGCACCGACAGTCTGCGCAACCTCGCCGACATCGGCGCCGGCGCGTACCGGTCGGTGGAGTGCGCCGACGACTCCGGCGCCTGCCGGGATGGTTTGTCCGACACGACGACGGCTGGACGCGCGTAGAGACGCAGGAATTGCGGCGTGCGCGAGGAGGGGACGAAGATGCGTGTCCCGCATACGATGAGCCGCATGGGTGACGTACTGGCCGGATTTCATGCCGCCTGGGAGTTCGAGTCCGACTCCGTCCTCATCCGCTACGAACGGGGGCTGCGCACGCCCAAGCTGCTGTCGGCTCTGGGTGAACGAAGAATTCCGCTCACCGCCCTGGCCGGGGTGACGCTCACCCCGGGCCGGCGCGGGACCGTCGTGCTGCGCGCGGAGCCGCGGGCCGGGGCCGATCCGCTGATCGAGGCGGCGGCGGGCCAGCTCAAGGACGGCTCCGACCCCTACCGCCTGGTGCTGCCCGCCGAGCGGGAGGTGCTCGCGGAGTACTACGCCGACGAACTGCGCTCCCGGCTGGCGGAGCGGAAGGAGTCCGGTCCGGCGGAACGGTTCCTCGTGCCCCCGCCGGACGCGCCGCTGTCGTTCAAGGCGTACGACGGGAAGGCGTCCTTCGACGGCCGGACCGTGCGGTTCCGGTGGTTCTGGACGGGCGCGTCCTCGGCGAAGTGGAAGGCCGGCGACCAGAGCTTCGCCGTGTCCGAGCTGAGCGGGGTGGAGTGGCGCTCGCCGGAGGTGTTCGAGGGGCATCTGCGGCTGGTGCGCGGCGCGGACTCCCCGGCGCAGGCCGACCAGGACCCGGGGACCGTGGTGTTCGGGCTGGGGTACGGGCCGGTGCACGAGTCGTTGCCGTTCGCCGCGGCCGTCCTGGCCGCCGTCCGCACGCGGGGACCCGTGGCCTCGGTCACGGGCCCCCGTCGCGAACCCTCGGACATCGCCGAACGGATCAGGCACCTGGGAGAGCTGCATCGGGCCGGTCTGGTGACCGACGACGAGTTCTCCGCGAAGAAGGCGGAACTGCTGTCCGAGCTGTGACTACTCGCGGCCGGCCGAGGCGAACCGCATGTCCGCGTACCGGTCGCCCGCGACCTGGGCTGCGATCGGGTCCAGCAGCGCCAGCTCCTCCGCCGTCAGACGGATCGCCGCCGCGGCCGTGTTCTCCTCCACCCGCGACGCCTTGCGGGTGCCCGGGATCGGGACCAGCGGAAGGCCGTGGACCTCGCTCTGCTGGTGGACCCAGGCCAGGGCTATCTGGCCCAGGGTGGCGTCGTGGGCCTTCGCCAGCGCGCGGACGGGCTCCAGCAGGGCGCCGTTCACCGCCGCGTTCTCGCCGGTGAAGCGGGGCTGCGTACGGCGGTAGTCGTCGGCGGTGAGGTCCTGGGCGTCGGCGAAGGAACCGGTGAGGAAACCGCGGCCGAGCGGGGAGTACGGGACGAGGGTCACGCCGAGTTCCGCCGCCGCCGGGACGACCCGGGCCTCGATGTCCCGGCTGAACAGGGACCACTCCGACTGCACGGCGGCGATGGGGTGCACCGCGTGCGCCGCGCGCAGCTCGGCGGCCGTCACCTCGCTCAGGCCCAGCTGCTTGACCTTGCCCTCGCGGACCAGCTCCGCCATCACCCCGACGGTGTCCTCGATCGGCACGTCCACATCGCGCCGGTGCATGTAGTAGAGGTCGATCACGTCGACGTCCAGCCGCTTCAGGCTGGCCTCGACGGCCTGGCGGATGTACGGCGCGTCGTTGCGGACGACCCGCCGGGTGGGGTCGTCCGCCGGGATCGACAGGGCGAACTTGGTGGCGATGACGACCTCGTCGCGGTGCGCCTTGAAGAACGGGGAGAGGAACCGCTCGTTCTCCCCGGCGCCGTAGGCGTCCGCCGTGTCGTACAGGGTGACGCCCAGCTCCAGGGCGCGCTCCAGGGCGGCCCGGGACTCGTCCGCGTCCGAGGGGCCGTACGCGAAGCTCATGCCCATGCAGCCGAGGCCCTGGACACCGACCTCGGGGCCGTTCTCGCCGAGTCGCGCGGTCGGGATCCTGCTGTCGCTCATCGGGTGGTCCTCTCCCCTTCGTACGCCTGGACGCGCGAGGCGTCCGCATAGAACATGATCTTGCGGTCGAGCACGGCGAGTGTGTCCTGGAGCTCGGCGATCCGGGCCGTGACGTCCCGCCGCGTCGCCTCCAGCAGCGCGAAGCGCTCCCCGTACGTGCTGTCGCCCTCGCGCACCAGCTCCGCGTACCGCACCATGTCGGCGACCGGCATCCCGGTGAGCCGCAGCTTGCCGACGAGGTCGAGCCAGTCCAGGTCCCGGTTGCTGTAGCGGCGCTGGCCGGTGTGCGAGCGGTCGATGTGGGACATCAGCCCGATCCGCTCGTACCAGCGCAGGGTGTGGGCCGTCAGGCCGGTGAACGCGACGACCTCGCTGATCGTGTAGCTGTCCTGCCCGTCGGGGCGGGGATGCCGCGGTGGTGGCGCGGAGCAGACGTCTGCGGGGCCGGGGGCGTGCTCGGTGGTCATGTGCTCGGTGGTCACGGGCGTGGTCTGCAACACCGTCATGGCCTCCACGCTATGACCTTCGAGTGGGCTCCAAGCAAGCGGAATCGGTAAGAATTCGGGGGACGCGGCCTGATCATGACGGTTAGCGTGCGGGGCCATGACCGTTGTGCGCCGGGCGCTGCCCGAGGACGCCGCCGAGGTACTGCGGCTGCGTCAGGTGATGATCGACTCCCTGGCCGAGGCCGCCGGCCCGACCGGCTGGCAGACCGTGTCCCTGCCCGGGCTGCGGGCCCGGCTCGCCGACCCGGACGGGGACTTCGGCGCGTTCGTCGTCGACCATCCGGAGCGGGCGGGGGCGCTGGCCGCGCTGGTGGTGGGGACGGTGGAGTACCGGATCGGCCGGGCCGGCAACCCGCTGGGCACCCTCGGGTACGTCTTCAGCGTCGCGACCGACCCGGACGCCCGCCGGCGGGGGTACGCGCGGGCCGGCATGGACGCACTCCTCGCGTGGTTCCGGGAGCGGGGTGTGCGCCAGGTACACCTCACGGCGTCCGCCGAGGCCGAGCCGCTGTACGTGTCCCTCGGCTTCCGCCCCAAGCCGGACCCCTTGCTGGAGCTGCTGCTCTGAGCGCTTAGGCTCGTCGGCATGTCGCTGAAGAGCCTCGCGCTGATCGAGAACTGGCCGGTTCCCTCCGCCGCCGCGGGTGTCGTACGGGCCGACGGCACGGTCCTGGGCACCCAGGGGCCGGTCGGGCGGCGCTTCCCGCTGGCCTCGGTCACCAAGCCGCTGGCCGCGTACGCCGTGCTCGTCGCGTACGAGGAGGGGGCGGTGGAGCTGGACGAGCCGGCCGGTCCGCCCGGGGCGACGGTCCGGCACCTCCTCGCGCACACCTCGGGGCTCGCCTTCGACGAGCACCGGGTGACGGGGGCGCCCGGGGAGCGGCGGCTGTACTCCAACGCCGGGTTCGAGCAGCTCGGCGACCATCTCGCGAAGGCCACGGACATCCCGTTCGCGGAGTATCTGCGGCAGGCGGTGCTGGAGCCGCTGGGCATGACGGCCACCACCCTGGAGGGCTCCCCCGCCAAGGACGGCGTCTCGACGGTCGAGGACCTGCTCCGCTTCGCGGCCGAGGTGCAGGCGCCCCGGCTGCTGGACCCGCGCACGGTGGCGGAGGCGATGAGCGTCCAGTACCCCGGCACGAAGGGCGTCCTGCCGGGCTACGGCCACCAGAACCCCAACGACTGGGGCCTCGGCTTCGAGATCCGCGACGGCAAGTCACCGCACTGGACGGGGAGTTCCTCCTCCCCGCGCACCTTCGGCCACTTCGGCCAGTCCGGTACGTTCCTGTGGATCGACCCGGCCGCGGCGCTGGCGACCGTCGCACTGACGGACCGCGCCTTCGGACCGTGGGCGGTGGAGGCCTGGCCGCCGTTCACGGACGCGGTACTCGCCGAGGCACGGCCGGACGGCCGCTGAACGTCCCCTTGGACGAAGGCCGTTGATCACCCCGGGATACCCTCGTGCCGCAACACAGGCCTCAGATCTCGGGGGAGAACCATGGGCGGGGTGCAACCGGGCGGACAGTTCCGCCCGTTGGAGAGCGGCGACCCGGCGGAGGTGGCGGGCTACCGGCTCGCGGCACGACTCGGCTCGGGCGGCATGGGCACCGTGTATCTGTCCTACACCCCGGGCGGGCATCCGATCGCGTTGAAGACCATCCGGCCGGAGCTGAGCGAGGACGCCGAGTTCCGCCGCCGCTTCCGGCAGGAGGTCAACGCCGCCCAGCGGGTGCAGGGCCTGCACACCGCCCCGGTCATCGACCACGACACCGAGGGCGACCGCCCCTGGCTGGCCACCGCCTACGTTCCGGGGCCGTCGCTGGCCGCCGCCGTCGCCGAGCACGGCCCGCTGCCGGTGCCCTCGCTCCTGCTGCTGCTCGCAGGGACGGCCGAGGCGCTGTCGGTGATCCACGCCGCGGGCATCGTCCACCGCGACCTCAAGCCCTCCAATGTGCTGCTCGCCGCCGACGGCCCCCGGGTGATCGACTTCGGCATCGCCCGGGCCGCCGACGCCACCGCCCTGACCGGCACCGGTGTCTCCCTCGGCACCCCGGCGTTCATGTCGCCGGAGCAGGCCGCGGGAAAGGAGGTCACGCCCGCGTCCGACGTGTTCGCGCTCGGCCAGGTGGCCGCCTACGCGGCGCGCGGCACGGGCGCGTACGGGGACGGCCCCTCGCACGCCGTGCTGTACCGGATCGTCCACGAGGAGCCCGATCTCACCGGCCTCCCCGCCGAACTCGGGTTCGTCGCCCGCTGCCTGGCCAAGAACCCGGCGGACCGCCCCTCGCCCGCCGAGCTCGTGACGCTGTGCCAGGAGGCGTCGCCGGCCCCGCTGCGCCAGTCCGGTTCCTGGCTCCCGGAGGCGATCAGCGCCCAGATCACCCAGCGGATCTCGGCTTCGGAACGGCTGGCGGCCCCGCCCGCTCCCACGGCCCCGCTGACCCAGGTCGACCGACAGCAGCACGCGGCCCCCACGGTGACCATGCCGCCGGCGCCCCCGCAGCCGGTGACCCCGGCCTACGGCCACCCCATGGCTCCCCTCGCGCACCCGTCGCCGTACGCCCAGCCGGGCCCGTACCACGCGCCCCCGCCCGGCCCCTACGTCCAACCGCGTCCCGCCTGGCAGCCGCCGCGGCGCCCGTCCGGCACCCGGCGCGCGCTCGGCATCATCGCGGGGGTGCTGCTGCCGCTCGCGGGCTGCACGGGCCTGCTGTACGCCGTCGGCACGACGGGCAGCAGCTCGGGCAGCGGTTCGGACACGACGAGTTCGGCCCCCGCCAAGCCACTGCCCGACCCCGAGCCGGTGAGCTTCGGGTCGATCAACATCCCGGACGGCTACTACGTCCAGTTCGCGGACTCGCCGCCCAAGCCCCAGGACGACGACGTCGAGATCTACGAGAGCGACCTGTACTACTACGACGACGCGCTGCGCAGCGCGGGTGAAAGGATCGTCCTGCTGAACAACGCGCAGAAGGGGTCACTGAAGACCTGCCGCGACGAGACCCGTTACGCCGACTCCGTCTCCCTCGCCCAGCTCTCCAAGGGCAGTCAGCTCTGCGTGCACACGGACTCCGGGCACATCGCGCTGGTGACCTTCCGGGGCACCGCCCCCGAGAGCGACCCGAGCGACTACGTCTCAGTGGACCTGACGATCTGGCGCAACGCCGAGGAACCCTCCGACTCCTAAGAGATGCGCCGTCCCTTCCCTGCCCACAGGATGGGAAGGGAATCGACTTCCCCGACGCTCACGGCCGACGCCCCGGAGGAAGCCTGCGACTGCGGCTTCCTGCGCGGGATCATCGAGGGCACCTCCGCGCCCGTGCTCATCCTCGACACCCATCTGCGCTATCTGTACGTCAACCCCGCCTGGTCCCAGGCCACGGGCCTGCCCGCCGCCGCGTTCGTGGGCCGGAAGTTCGGCGAGACGCTGCCGGAGGTCCAGACGCCCGACGACGTCCTGATCGAGGTGCTGGCGGACGGGCGGTCCCGGGAGGTGACGCTGACCACCGCCCTCACCCCCGCACCGGGCGGACGCCGGCTCTGGCGCGCGGTGCTCCACCGGCTGGAGTCGCACGGACAGGTGGTCGGCGTGTGCGGCATCGGGGTGGAGGTCAGCAATCTGCGCCGGTACATGGACGACCTGGAGGAGGCCCACCAGCGGCTCGCCCTGCTGGACGCCGCGACCGTCCGGGTCGGCACCACCCTGGACATGGCGACCACCTGCGGCGAACTCGCCGACTTCCTCGCCCCGTCGCTGGCCGACGTGGCCGCCGTCGCCATCATCGACGACGAACCGCAGGAGGGGCCGCCGCTGCGCCCGGGGATGGTACGGCTGAGGAAGATGCAGATGGCGGCGCCACCCGAACTGAAGTGGCATCTGCGCGAGATGGCCGGACCCGGCCCCTACGTCGACTTCCGGCGCGGCTCCCTCGTCCGCCGCTGCATGGACAGCGGACGCCCCTGGCTCGGCAACCGGGCCTCCGACGAGGTGTTCCAGAAGTTCGTCGAGGAACCCGAGCGCGTCAAGGTCATCCGCGCGGCCGGCATCCACTCGATGCTCGTCGCCCCGCTGCGCACCTCGGGCCGCTCGGTCGGGGTCGTCATCCTGATGCGGGCCGGGGACTCCGCCCCCTTCACCGACGACGACCTGCTCACCGCCCAGGGAGTGGCCGGCCGTGCGGCCGTCTCCATCGACAGCGCCCGCCGCTACACCCACGACCACACCATGACCCTGGAACTCCAGCGCGCGCTGCTCTCCGAACCCGACAGCGTCAACTCCAGCGTGGAGGTGGCCACCCGGTACCTGCCCTCCGGCCGCAGCGCCCTCGTCGGCGGGGACTGGTACGACTCCATCGCCCTGCCGTGCGACCAGACCCTGCTCGTCATGGGCGATGTGATGGGACACGGCTTCAAGGCCGCGGTCGCCATGAGCCAGTACCGCTCGGTCCTGCGCACGGTCGCCACGTCCGGTCTGCCGGTCGACGCCCTGCTCGCCGAGGCCGACCGGCGGGCCGCCCGCCTCGGCCTCGACCGGGTCGCCACCTGCCTCCTCGTCCTCGTGGACCCCGCGACCGACACCTGCACCGCGGCCACGGCCGGCCATCTGCCGCCCGTCCTGTTCCGCCCGGACGGCGGGGCGAAGGTGCTGAGCCTGCCGGCCGGTCCCCCGATCGGTACGGAACTCGGCGACTACGAGGTGACAACGTTCTCCTTCGCCCCCGGAGACGTCCTGCTCCTCTACACGGACGGTCTCGTGGAGCAGCGCGGGGTGGACATCGACGACGGCATGCGCGCCCTCACCGAGATGGGTCTGTCGGCCGACGGCCCGCTGGAGGAGCTGCTCCGCGCGCTGCTCACCCGGCTGACCAGCGGCATGTTCGAGGACGACATCGCCCTGCTGGCGGCCCGCAGGAGGACACCTGGCGACGCCTGCGCCACCGGCGGCCTAGGCGGACAGCTCCCAGATCAGCACCTCGGCCGGGCCCGTCAGGGTGAGCAGGTCGAGGTCCTTCTCGTCCGCGGCGCGCACCGCGTCCCCGGGGCCCAGGTCGTGCGGGCCCAGCCGGACGGTGCCGCGCACCACGTGGACGTACACCCGTGGCGCGTCCGGCACCGCCGTCCGCTCCCCCGGCACCAGCCGTCGTACGTGGAGCATGGCCCCGGCACCGGGGACGGCGTAGGGCGTGGAGTCCGCGATGCCGTGGACGATCTCGTACGACGGGTCGCCGCCGGGGTCCAGCGGGGCCAGCCACATCTGCACGAAGGTGAGGGGGGTCCCGTCGTCGTTGCGTTCGACGTGGCGGACGCCGGACGCCGCGCTCAGGCGCTGGACGTCCCCGGGGCGGACGGTCGTCTCGTGTCCCTGCGAGTCGCGGTGGGTGAGCCGCCCCTCCACCACCCAGGTGACGATCTCGGTGTGGCTGTGGGGGTGCTCGTCGAACCCGGCGCCGGGTGCGAGCCGCTCCTCGTTGCAGGCGATCAGCGCGCCGAAGCGGAGGTTGTCGGGGTCGTAGTGCGACCCGAAGGAGAAGGCGTGCCGTGTCTCGATGCCGGCCGCCGGGTCCCCTCCGGGATAGCGCGCGTCGGCGCGGCGTACGTCCATCACGCCCCCACGGTAGCCCCCGGGCGCGTGAGCCGGACCACGTGAGGCCCCGCCCACGCACATCGCCCTCGCGATAAGGCAACCTTGTGCACGTGCCCGAACCCGAAACCACCCACCCCGACGCCGCAGCGCACCCCGCCCACCCGCACCCCGCGACCCTGAAGCGGCTGGTGAAGTCCTCCGGGAGCCTCGCCGCGCAGGCCATCGCGCGGATGGACGAGACGCTCCCGTGGTACCGGGCGATGCCCCCGGAGAACCGTTCCTGGATCGGGCTGGTCGCCCAGGCCGGCATCGCCGCCTTCACGGAGTGGTTCCGGCACCCGGACGCCCCGCAGGCGATCTCCACCGATGTGTTCGGGACCGCGCCCCGGGAGCTGACCCGGGCCATCACCCTGCGCCAGACCGTGGAGATGGTGCGCACCACGATCGAGGTCATGGAGTCCGCGATCGACGAGGTCGCGGCCCCCGGCGACGAGGGCGTGCTGCGCGAGGCGCTGCTCGTCTACGCCCGGGAGATCGCGTTCGCGACCGCCCAGGTGTACGCGCAGGCCGCCGAGGCGCGCGGGGCCTGGGACGCCCGGCTGGAGTCGCTGGTCGTCAACGCGGTGCTCAGCGGGGAGGCCGACGAGGGTGCCGTGAGCCGGGCCGCCGCGCTCGGCTGGAACGCTCCGGAACATGTGTGCGTGGTGCTCGGCACCGCCCCGGAGGGGGACTCCGAGCTGACCGTCGAGGCCATCCGGCGTGCTTCCCGGCACGCCAAGCTCCAGGTGCTCACCGGGGTGCTCGGCTCGCGACTGGTCGTCATCGCGGGCGGCAGCGACAATCCGATCGCCGTCGCCAAGTCCCTGATCGGGCCGTTCGCCGCCGGTCCGGTCGTGGCCGGGCCCGTCGTGCCCGATCTGCTGGCGGCCACCCGGTCCGCGCAGGCCGCCGCCGCGGGCCTCAAGGCGTGTTCCGCCTGGCAGGACGCGCCACGCCCGGTCCTGGCGGACGATCTGCTTCCGGAACGCGCGATCGCCGGTGACCCCAGCGCGCGCGAGCAGTTGGTGGAGGAGATCTACAGACCGCTGGAGGAGGCCGGCTCCGCGCTGCTGGAGACGCTCTCCGTCTATCTCGAGCAGGCGAGCAGTCTGGAGGGCGCGGCGCGCATGCTGTTCGTGCATCCCAACACCGTGCGCTACCGGCTCCGACGTGTGACTGACGTCACCGGCTGGTCGCCATCCGATGTACGCTCCGCATTCACCCTGCGAATCGCGCTCATCCTGGGGCGCCTCGTCGATGGAGATCCCCAGACGTAGGCGTTTGTCGGGGGTCCACAAAACCCCCTGCCGTTCTTCGTCCCTGTCCCCACGGGCGGCCACGGCCGTCCACAAGAGAGAGTGTGAGAGTGCTCGTACTCGTCGCTCCCGGCCAGGGCGCCCAGACGCCCGGCTTCCTGACCCCCTGGCTCGACCTCCCCGGTGTCGAGGACCGCCTGCGTACCCTGTCGGCGGCCATCGACCTCGACCTGGTGCACTACGGCACGGACGCCGACGCGGACGAGATCCGCGACACCGCGATCGCCCAGCCGCTGCTGGTGGCGGCCGGGATCGTCTCCGCCACGGCACTTGGTGCCGTGACGCCCGGCGCGGTCGCCGGTCACAGCGTCGGTGAGATCACCGCGGCCGCCTTCGCGGGCGTCCTCGACGACACCGCCGCGCTGACCCTCGTACGCCGCCGTGGTCTGGCCATGGCCGAGGCCGCAGCGGTCACCGCGACCGGGATGTCGGCGCTGCTCGGCGGCGACCCCGAGGTGACCGTGCCGCACCTGGAGAAGCTCGGGCTGACCCCGGCGAACGTCAACGGCGCGGGCCAGATCGTCGCGGCCGGCACCCTGGAGCAGCTCGCCACGCTGAACGAGGACAAGCCCGAGGGCGTCCGCAAGGTCGTCCCGCTGAAGGTCGCCGGCGCGTTCCACACGCACCACATGGCCCCGGCCGTCGAGACCCTCGCCAAGGCCGCCGCGGAGCTGACCCCGGCCGACCCGAAGGTCACGTACGTCTCGAACAAGGACGGCAGGACCGTCGCGACCGGCGCCGAGGTGCTGGAGCGGCTGGTCGGCCAGGTCGCCAACCCGGTCCGCTGGGACCTGTGCATGGAGACCTTCAAGGAGCTCGGCGCGACCGCGATCATCGAGGTCTGCCCCGGTGGCACGCTGGTCGGCCTCGCCAAGCGCGCCCTGCCCGGCGTCAAGACGCTCGCGCTGAAGACCCCCGACGACCTCGACGCCGCTCGTGAGCTCCTCTCCGAGCATGGCGCCGCCTGACAAGGAGCCCTGATGGCGAAGATCAGGCCCAGCAAGGGCCATCCGTACGCGCGCATCCTCGGCGTCGGCGGCTACCGGCCCACCCGGGTCGTGCCCAACGAGGTCATCCTGGAGACGATCGACTCCTCCGACGAGTGGATCCGCTCGCGCTCGGGCATCGAGACCCGGCACTGGGCGAACGACGAGGAGACCGTCGGCGCCATGTCGGTCGAGGCGGCCGGCAAGGCGATCGCCGACGCCGGGATCACCGCCGAGCAGGTCGGCGCCGTGGTCGTGTCGACCGTCTCGCACTTCAAGCAGACCCCGGCCGTCGCGACCGAGATCGCCGACAAGCTCGGCACCGACAAGGCCGCCGCCTTCGACATCTCGGCCGGCTGCGCGGGCTTCGGCTACGGCCTGACGCTCGCCAAGGGCATGGTCGTCGAGGGCTCCGCCGAGTACGTCCTCGTCATCGGCGTGGAGCGGCTGAGCGATCTGACCGACCTGGAGGACCGGGCCACGGCCTTCCTGTTCGGCGACGGCGCCGGGGCGGTCGTCGTCGGTCCTTCCACCGAGCCGGCGATCGGGCCGACGGTGTGGGGCTCCGAGGGCGACAAGTCGGAGACCATCAAGCAGACCGTGCCGTGGACGGACTACCGCGACGGCACCGTCGAGCGCTTCCCGGCGATCACGCAGGAGGGCCAGGCGGTCTTCCGCTGGGCCGTCTTCGAGATGGCCAAGGTCGCCAAGGAGGCGCTGGACGCCGCCGGCATCACCGCCGACGAGCTGGACGTCTTCATCCCGCACCAGGCCAACGAGCGGATCATCGACTCGATGGTCAAGACTCTCAAGCTGCCGGAGTCCGTCATCGTCGCCCGTGACGTGCGCACCACCGGCAACACCTCGGCCGCCTCGATCCCGCTCGCGATGGAGCGGCTCCTGGCGACCGGTGAGGCGAAGAGCGGCGACACCGCGCTCGTCATCGGATTCGGGGCGGGTCTCGTCTACGCCGCGACTGTCGTTACCCTCCCCTAGGCACTCCGTGCCGGATCATGCGATCCGGTCGCGGAAAGCACCACTGCCACACCCTCTGGAACACAACGAAGGAGCGCCATCATGGCCGCCACTCAGGAAGAGATCGTCGCCGGTCTCGCCGACATCGTGAACGAGATCGCCGGCATCCCGGTTGAGGACGTCCAGCTGGACAAGTCCTTCACCGACGACCTGGACGTCGACTCGCTGTCCATGGTCGAGGTCGTCGTCGCCGCCGAAGAGCGCTTCGACGTCAAGATCCCGGACGAGGACGTCAAGAACCTCAAGACGGTCGGCGACGCGACCGACTACATCCTCAAGCACCAGGGCTGATCTTCCGATCCTCTGGGCTGAACTGCCCCGCCACCCGGCGGTGGCGCCGCTGAATCCTCGTAAACGTTGGAGAAAGAATCCGTGAGCCCGACCAATCGCACCGTGGTCGTCACCGGTATCGGCGCAACCACACCGCTGGGTGGCGACGTAGCCTCAACCTGGGAGGGCCTGGTCGCCGGCAAGTCCGGTGTCAGGGTCCTGGAGCAGGAGTGGGCGGCCGACCAGGCCGTCCGGATCGCGGCCCCGGTCGCCGTGGAGCCTCTCGAGGTCATCCCGCGTCCGCAGGCCCGCAAGCTGGACCGTTCGGCGCAGTTCGCGCTGATCGCGGCTCAGGAGGCCTGGAAGGACGCCGGTTTCGCCGGCAAGGCCGGCGAGGACGGCAGTGACGGCCAGGTCGACCCCGACCGGCTGGGCGCGGTCATCGCCTCCGGCATCGGCGGTGTCACCACCCTCCTCGACCAGTACGACGTGCTGAAGGAGAAGGGCGTCCGCCGGGTCTCCCCGCACACCGTGCCGATGCTGATGCCGAACAGCCCGTCCGCCAACGTCGGTCTGCTCGTCGGCGCCCGCGCCGGTGTGCACACCCCGGTCTCCGCCTGCGCGTCGGGCGCCGAGGCCATCGGCTACGCCATCGAGATGATCCGTACGGGCCGCGCCGACGTCGTCGTCGCCGGTGGTACGGAGGCGGCGATCCACCCGCTGCCCATCGCCGCGTTCGGCAACATGATGGCGATGTCCAAGAACAACGAGGACCCGCAGGGTGCCTCCCGTCCCTACGACGTGGCCCGCGACGGCTTCGTGATGGGCGAGGGCGCCGGTGTGATCGTCCTGGAGTCCGCGGAGCACGCGGCCAAGCGCGGGGCCCGGGTGTACGCCGAGGCCGTCGGGCAGGGCATCTCCGCCGACGCCCACGACATCGTGCAGCCGGAGCCGGAGGGCCGCGGCATCTCGCACGCCCTGCAGAACCTGCTGGAGCGCACCGACCTGGACCCGGCGGAGATCGTGCACGTCAACGCGCACGCGACCTCCACGCCGGCCGGTGACATCGCCGAACTGAAGGCGCTGCGCAAGGTCTTCGGCGACGACGCCGACCACATGGCCGTCTCGGCGACCAAGTCCATGACCGGGCATCTGCTCGGTGGCGCGGGCGGTGTCGAGACCGTCGCGACCGTGCTCGCCCTGTACCACCGGGTGGCGCCGCCGACGATCAACGTCGAGAACCTGGACCCCGAGGCCGAGGCCAACGCGGACATCGTCCGCGGCGAGGCCCGCAAGCTGCCCGTGGAGGGCCGTATCGCCGCGCTGAACGACTCGTTCGGCTTCGGCGGGCACAACGTCGTGCTGGCGTTCCGTTCGGTCTGAGAGACGTCTGTACGTAGCTGAAGGGCCCCCACCTCACGAGGTGGGGGCCCTTCACGCGTTCACGTCTCAGACGACCTGGTGCAACCAGCGCACCGGGGCTCCCTCGCCGGCGTGGCGGAACGGCTCCAGTTCGTCGTCCCAGGGCTTGCCGAGGAGTTTGGCGAGTTCGGCCTCCAGGTCGGTCTCGCCGCGTCGGCTGCGGAGCAGGGCCGCGCGCAGCCGGTCCTCGGGGATGAGGATGTCGCCGTGGATGCCGGTGACGGCGTGGAAGATGCCGAGGTCGGGGGTGCAGCTGTAGCGCTCGCCCTCGGCGGTGGCGCAGGGTTCGGCGGTCACCTCGAAGCGGAGCATCTGCCAGCCGCGCAGTGCGGAGGCGAGCTTGGAGGCGGTGCCGGCCTGGCCCTTGAAGGAGAACTCCGAGCGCCAGGTGCCGGGCGCGGCGGGCTGCCGGATCCAGTCGAGGTTGACGCGCGTGCCGAGCACCCCGGCGATGGCCCACTCGACGTGCGGGCAGAGCGCGCGCGGCGCGGAGTGCACGTACAGAACTCCACGTGTCGTCACCGGGACCTCCGGGCAGAGCGGGACATCTTGCAGGCGGGCAGGGCGGCGGTGTCGGGGCAGCCGCGTTGATGGCGAGGCTACCGTGCGGCGGCGCAAGGAGTGTGACGTACCGTCGGTCCCGGTGCCGTGAACGTCCGCCTTTCACTCGGCAGGACGCCTGTACGGGTGTGAAGCGTTCCATCTTGTGGGTCCTGTCCTGTCCCGGTCCCGTCGAACGGTGCGGGCGCGCGGGAACTCCTGTGCGTTGTCATGGGTGGGGCCCGTCATGGGTGGGGCCGTCCGTCCGAGCAGCGAGGGGATCACCAGGGAATGCGGATGCGAAACCGGCGGGTGCGGGCGGTACTGGCCGTCACCGGTGCGGCCGTCCTGGGGCTGGCCGGCTGTGACGCGCTGGGCGGGGACGGCGGCTCGGGGGACCCGGGCGCGCGCAAGGCGAAGGCGGCCCAGGCGCCGTTGTGGGACACGAGCCCGGCGTCGATGGCGGCGGTGGGCGACTCCATCACCCGTGGCTTCGACGCCTGTACGGTCCTCCAGGACTGTCCGGAGGTGTCCTGGGCGACGGGGGCGAACGTCGAGGTGGACAGTCTCGCGGTGCGGCTGCTGGGCGCGTCGAAGGCGGCCACGCACAGCTGGAACTACGCGGTGACCGGGGCCAGAATGGCGGATCTGGCGGACCAGATGACCCGGGCGGCGGCGGAGAAACCGCAGCTCGTGACGGTGATGGCGGGGGCGAACGACGCCTGCCGGGAGTCGACGGCGGCGATGACGCCGGTGGCGGACTTCCGGGCGGAGTTCGAGGAGGCGCTGCGCACGCTGCGCCGGTCGCTGCCGAGGACGCAGGTGTATGTGGCGAGCGTGCCGAACCTGAAGCGGCTGTGGTCGCAGGGGCGGACCAACACGCTGGGCAAGCAGATCTGGAAGCTCGGCATCTGCCCCTCGATGCTGGGCGACGCGGACGCGCTGGACGCGGCGGCGACCGCGCGGCGGGACACCGTGCAGCGGCGGGTGGAGGACTACAACCGGGTGCTGGAGGAGGTCTGCGCGAAGGACGCGCGGTGCCGGTTCGACGGTGGCGCGGTGTACGACTTCCGGTTCGGGACGGATCAGTTGAGTCACTGGGACTGGTTCCATCCGAGCAAGGACGGGCAGGCGCGGCTCGCGGAGATCGCCTACCGGAAAGTCACCGCGCGGGTCATGTGACTTAGTGTTTCGACCATGAGCGAACACTTCGGAACACTTTCCGATGGCACCCCGGTTCACCGCTGGACCCTGGAGCGGGCGGGCACCCGGGTGCGGGTGCTGTCGTACGGCGGGATCGTGCAGTCCGTGGAGGTCCCCGACCGGGACGGGCGGACGGCGGACGTGGTGCTGGGGTTCGCGGACCTGGACGGCTATCTCTCCCGTCCCGAGCCGTTCCTGGGTGCCCTGATCGGCCGGTACGCGAACCGGATCGCCGGGGCCCGTTTCCCGCTGGACGGGCTGACGTACGCGCTGGAGCCCAACAACCCGCCCAACTCGCTGCACGGCGGTCCGCGGGGCTTCGACAAGCGGGTGTGGGACGTGGAGCCGGTCGAGCACGGGCTGCGGCTGAGCCGGGTCGGCCGGCACGGCGAGGAGGGCTTCCCGGGGCGGCTGGAGGTCTCGGCGACGTACACGCTGGACGCGTCGGGGGCGCTGCGGTTCGTCTACGAGGCGGTCACCGACGCGCCGACGGTGGTGAACCTGACCAACCACAGCTACTTCAACCTGGGCGGGCCGGACAGCGGGGACGCGGGCGGCCATGAACTGCGGCTGGCCGCCGCGCGGTACACCCCGGTCGACGCGGATCTGATCCCGACCGGGGAACTCGCGGAGGTGGCGGGCACCCGCTTCGACTTCCGTACGGCCCGCAAGACCGGCTCGGGCTACGACCACAACTTCGTGCTGGACAAGGGTGTCACGGCGGCGCCGGAGGAGGTGGCCGAGCTGCACGATCCGGCGAGCGGGCGGGTGCTGACGGTGTCGACGACCGAGCCGGGGATCCAGGTGTACACCGCGGACCATCTGGGCGCGCCGTTCACGCCGTGCCAGGGGATCGCGCTGGAGACCCAGCACTTCCCCGACTCGCCGAACCGCCCGGAGTTCCCCTCGACCGTGCTGCGGCCGGGTGAGGTGTACCGGTCGGAGACGGTGTACGGGTTCGGCGTCCGGTGAGAGACGTCGGGTGGGAGACGTCGGGTGGGAGACGTCGGGTGGGAGACGTCGGGTGGGAGACGTCGGGTGAGAAATAGCCCCGGCCCAGGGGTCAGGTCCCGGGCCGGGGCTGTTCATGGGGTGAGGAGTACCCGCCTCAGACGTTAGTCGTCGCGGTGATCCTGCGGTCCGCGATGGACCTACCCACCTGGATTTCGTACGAACCCTTCACAAAGAACCACCGGTGCTCGGCCTCGTCCCAGACCTCGAAGGCGCGCCGCGGGATCTCCACGGTGACCTCGGCGCTCTCCCCCGGACCTGCCTCGACGGCGGCGAATCCGGCGAGCCGGCGGGCGGGGCGGCCGGCGTCGGGCTCGGCGGGCGCCAGGTACACCTGGACGACCTCGCGTCCGGTCCGCTCACCGGTGTTGCGCAGCCGCACCGTGACCGTCGTGCCGGCGACCTCGACGGACTCGTAGGCCCAGTCGGTGTAGCCGAGGCCGTGGCCGAAGGGGTAGGAGGGGGTCCGGCCCTCCTTCTCCCAGGCGCGGTAGCCGATGAAGAGGTCCTCGGTGTACGGCAGTTCGCCGTCGGCCGGGGTGACCCGGGTGACCGGGGCGTCGGCGAGGGAGCCCCAGGTGGTGGGGAGGCGGCCGCCGGGCTCGCGGGCGCCGGTGAGGACGTCGGCGAGGGCCGCGCCGCCCTCCTGGCCGGGGAACCAGGTGAGCAGCACCGCGGCGACCTCCTCGCGCCAGGGCAGTTCGACCGGGGAGCCGGAGTTGACGACGACCACGGTGTTGGGGTTGGCGGCGGCGACCGCGCGGACCAGGTCGTCCTGGCGGCCGGGGAGGGCGAGGTCCCCCCGGTCGAAGCCCTCGGACTCGACGCGGTCGGTGGTGGCGACCACGACGACCGCGGTGTCGGCGGCACGGGCGGCCTCGACGGCCTCGGCGATCAGCTCGTCCTCGTCGCGCTGCGGCTCCTGGTGGGCGAGGGCGAAGGCGACGACCTTGAAGGGGATCTCGTCGGGGAGGGCGAAGACGTAGGTGAGGGAGACCTCGACGGTTTCACCGGCGGCCAGCTCGACCTCGGCGTGGGTCACGGGGGCGCCGAAGAAGGCCTCGAAGGGGTCGCTGTCGTCGGCGGGCAGCTGGGGGCCGTCGAAGTACGTCGTCCCGGCGACGGTGAGGGTGAAGGCGCCGGTGCCCTTGATGCCGAAGGAGTGCGGGCCGCTCTCGCGCGGGGTGAAGGTGCCGGTCAGCTCGACGGTGTGGAGGGTGTCGTGGGTGACGCCCTCGGGGAGGTCGGTGCCCATCCACTGGATCTGGCCGTTGGGGGCGGAGCCGGTGCCGAGGACGTTCCCCTCGGTGTCCCGGCAGATCGCCCTGAGCGTGAAGCCCTTGTCGGCGACGGCGGGTTCGGTGGTGGGGTCGGCGCCGACGGCGTAGGTGAGGGTGCCTTCGGGGAGGGCGGCGGTGAGGCCGTCCAGCGGGGAGACGATCCGGGCCGGGAAGACGGTGGCGGAGCCGCCGCCGAGGACCCGGGCGTCGCGGGCGGCGGCGCCGATGAGGGCGACGGTGCCGGGCCTGAGCGGCAGGGCGGCGCGTTCGTTGCGGAGCAGGACGAAGGAGCGGCCGGCGATCTCGCGGGCCAGGGCCTCGCCGTCGACGGGCCCGGGAAGCTCGGTGACGGCGGGCTCGGCGTCGGCGAGGACGCCGACCCGGGCGGCCAGGCGCAGGACGCGGCGGACGGCCTCGTCGACCTCGGACTCCGCCACCCGGCCGTCGCGGACCGCCTGGGCGAGGGCCTCGCCGTAGACGGTCTGCGGGCCGGGCATGGCGACGTCGAGGCCGCCGCGGAGGGCGCCGACGGTGTCGCGGGCCGCCATCCAGTCGGAGACGTTGTAGCCGTCGAAGCCCCATTCGCCGCGCAGGACCTCGTTCACCAGGTGGTGGTGCTCGGTCATGGTGGTGCCGTTGACCGTGTTGTAGGCGGTCATGATGCCCCAGGGGTGGGCGTTCTCGACGATGGCCTCGAAGGGGGCGAGGTACAGCTCACGCAGGGCGCGCTCGCCGACCAGGTTGTTCACGGTGAAGCGGTCGGTCTCGGCGTCGTTGGCGACGTAGTGCTTGACGGTGGTGCCGACGCCGCCCTCCTGGACGCCCTTGACGTACCCGGTGCCGATCCGGCCGGTCAGGTAGGGGTCCTCGCTGTAGGCCTCGAAGTGACGGCCGCCGAGCGGGGAGCGGTGCAGGTTGACGGTGGGGGCGAGCAGGACGTGGACGCCCTTGCGGCGGGCCTCCTGGGCGAGCAGGACGCCCGCGCGGCGGGCGAGCTCGGGGTCCCAGGTGGCGGCGAGGGCGGTCGGCGAGGGCAGGGCCACGGACGGGTCGTCGGCGGTCCAGCGCACGCCGCGGACGCCGATCGGGCCGTCGGACATGACGAGCGACTTCAGGCCGATCTCCGGCAGCTCGGGCAGGGACCACATGTCCTGGCCGGCCAGCAGCCGGGCCTTGGCGTCCAGGTCGAGCTTGCCGAGGGCCGCCTCGACGGCCTGCTCCGTTCCCGCCATGGCGGTGCCTCCTCGTTGAGTGCGTGGGGCGCGCTGTCCCGCGCTGCCCCCCATCGTGCATCGGTTACCTGTAGAACGGTAGGTTTCGTTACTTCGCTGTTATATTTCGACCGTCGGATGCCGTACCGTGACGGCATGAGCGCCAGAACCAGGAGCGAGGAGCGGAGGGCCGAGATCGTCCGGGCGGCCCTGGAGGTGATCGCCGAGCGCGGTTACCGGGGGGCGAGCCTGGCGGCCGTGGCCGAGCGGGTCGGGCTGACCCAGCAGGGGCTGCTGCACCACTTCCCCACCAAGGAGGCGCTGCTGGTGGCCGTCCTGAAGGAACGCGACCAGTGGGACGCGGTGCCGGACACCCAGTGGCGGGTCGATCTGCTGACCTCGCTCGTCGACTACAACGCGATGCGGCCCGGCATCATCCAGACCTTCTCGGCGCTGCTCGGCGAGAGCGTCACGGAGGGGCATCCGGCGCGGGAGTACTTCACCGAGCGGTACACCGGCGTACGGCAGACCATGGCGCGGGCCCTGCGCG
This sequence comes from Streptomyces sp. NPDC005811, assembly GCF_040630405.1. Classification (NCBI taxonomy): domain Bacteria; kingdom Bacillati; phylum Actinomycetota; class Actinomycetes; order Kitasatosporales; family Streptomycetaceae; genus Streptomyces; species Streptomyces sp. NPDC005811. Next base: position 366,627 of record NZ_JBEXXK010000001.1, on the reverse strand, counting down.
CCCAGTACGGCGACCGCCTGCCGAACGGGCTCACGCCCGAGCGCACGGCGCCCCTGCTGGTGGCGGTGATGGACGGGCTCCAGTACCAGTGGCTGCTGGACCCCGAGTCGGTGGACATGGCGGCGGCGTTCCGGGACTTCCTGCGGCTGCTGGGCGAGGAAGGGAGCCCCGACGCGTGACGTGAGGGGCCGGTGGGGCATACAACTCCCGTGAATTCCTTACGCGTTCGCACCGGCGTCCTCGGCCTGGCCCTGCTGGCCGGCCTCACCGCACCCACGACCGCGACCGCCTCCGCGGCGGCGCCCTCCCCCACCGTCGAGGAACAACGGCTCGACCTGGCCGTGCCGCAGGAGATCCTCCGGCGGTCCGGATTCGACTCCGTGGCACCCGGGTTCACCGCCGCGCTGGACTCCGTCCACTCCTACGCGCAGGCCCGCCGGGTCGTCGCACGCCAGGGGTCCGCGCTGTGGCGGCGGGCCGTCGACCGGGTGCAGGGACGGGGCCCGGCGGGCGGCGACCTGAGCCGGGACGACGACCGGCCGCTGTACTGGGCGCGGCTGGGCATGACGCGAGAAGTGCGGACCTGGGAGCCGCCGTTCGATCTGACGGTCGATCAACGCAGCTCCTTGCTGGCCGACTTGGAGCGGACCTCCCGCGGCCGGACGGACATCCGGTATCCGGGGACGGGCCACAAGGGGATCAAGCGGGTGCTGGTCACCGGCTTCGACCCGTTCACGCTGGACCGGGACATCCGGATCTCCAACCCCTCCGGCGCGAGCGCCCTCGCGCTGGACGGCACCGTGATCGAGACGGCGGACGGGCCGGCCCGGGTGGAGACGGCCGTGTTCCCGGTGCGCTGGCAGGACTTCGCGCAGGGCACCGTGGAGCGGACGCTGCGGCCGTATCTGCCGTACGTCGACCTGTTCACCACCGTCAGCCAGGGCCGGGTCGGGCGCTTCGACGTGGAGCGCACCAACGGGGCCTGGCGGGGCGGCTTCCCGGACAACGAGAACATCGGCCGCACGGAGACCGTCCCGGTGACCGACCCGGCCTCGCAGCCGCAGTGGACGACGACGACCCTGCCGTACGCGGCGATCGTCGCGGCGGACACCGGCCGTTTCCCGGTGTACGACAACACGGCCGTGACCGAGATCCCGGCGGGCGGCACCGAGTCCGTCGTCCGGCCGGACGGCCCGACCGCCGGCTCCACCGCACGGGCCGGCGGCGGCGGGAACTACCTCTCCAACGAGATCGCCTACCGCGCGACCCTGCTGCGGGACCGGCTGGGGCTGCACGACACCCTGCCGGGCGGCCATCTCCACACGCCGGTGCTCCAGTTCGCCGCCGGCAACACCACCGAGGTGACCGACCCGGAGTTCGTGCGCAACCGGCTGGACATCGTCGCCCAGGTACGGGCGGTCCTAGCCGTGGCCGTCGCCGCCGAGTAGGCGCGTCTCGGCGGCGGGCGGGAGCTTGGCCCACCAGTGCGTGTGGCGGGAGTAGACGTCCGGGTCGCCGCGGCCGGACAGGAGCGCGGTCAGGGAGCGGGCCTCGGCCGACAGCGCCTCCCAGACCTCGGCGGGCAGTGGATGGAACGCGCTCGCCTCCACGCCCGCCGCGGTGGACCGCCACACCCCGGCCGCCCGGCCGTCCACGAGGAGGGTGGGCAGGACGTCGCCGTTGACGCGGGTGACGAGGCGGCGGTACTCCGGGGGGATCACCCGGGAGCGGTCGGCGTAGGCCAGCAGGATGCTGTCCCACATCCCCAGCAGCCGGGGCGGGGCCGGGGTGTCGGCGGGCGGGCGCGGGGCGCCGGGGACGTCGTACAGGGTGCCTCCGCCGGCGTCGGTGAGGAGGACGAGCCTGCCGTCGTCGAGCCCGCGGACGGCGTCGCGGATCGGGGCCCGCTGCACCATGGCGAACTGGGCGATGTCCGCCACCGTGGCCGGGCCGAACGCGGCCAGGTAGCGGAGGATCAGGGCGCGGAGCGCGTCCGGCTCGGGGGTGCGGCCGGTCAGCGGCGGGCCGGGCGGGGCGGCGACGAAGGAGGCGCGGACACCGAAGGACCAGGGTCGGCCGGCGGGGGCGTGCAGCAGCGGGGCGTAGGCCTTCAGGCCCCACCAGGCGGCGTCCTGGTGCTCCGGGCCGAGGTTCTCCGCCAGCCAGGTCCGGATCTCCGCGGTGGTGCGCTGCCGCCGGGTGAACTCCAGCAGGTCCGGGACGATGCGCTCCGCGTCGGCCGGGGTGAGTCCGGAGACCGCGAACCGGGCGCCGAGGCGGGAGGCGTACAGCGTCTGCTGCATCGCGCCGCGGAAGGCGCGGTGGTCGACGGCGTGGACGGCGTGGAGCGTGATCCGCATCAGCGTCGCCTTGACCACCGTGCCGGCGGCGAACGCCTCGTCGAGGTCGTCCGGCCGGAACCCGGCCACCCGGTTCCAGAGGGCGAGGTACGGGGACGCGGGGTGCTGCGCCTGGAGCGCGACGACCCGGTGGACGGCGTCGGGCACCGCCAACGCCTCGCGGCGCAGCAGGAGTTGGCGGGCCAGGGTGGCGCGGTTGAGCTCGCCGGGGGTGAGGGGCGGCACGGCGGTCAGTGGGACGGGGCGAGCGCGAGGCTGACGCCGAGGCCGGCCAGGACGGACCCGACGACCTTGTTGAGGACCTTCTGGGCGCGGAGCATCAGGGTGCGCATCCGTTCCTGGGAGAAGAACACGGCGACGACCCCGAACCACAGCAGATGGGCCAGCGCCATGAACAGCCCGTAGCCCACCTGCTGGACGACCGGGGTGCCGGGGCTGACGACCTGGGAGAACGTGGAGACGACGAAGAGGGTCGTCTTCGGGTTGAGGACGTTGGTGAGGAAGCCGGTGCGCAGCGCGGCGAGCGGGGTCAGCTCCGTCCCGCCGCTCAGGTCGATCTCCACCTCGGCGCGGGTGCGGAAGGTGCGGACACCGATGTACACCAGATAGGCCGCGCCGATCAGCTTGATGACGGTGAACAGGGCGGTGGAGGAGGCGATCAGCAGGCCCACGCCGAGCATGGTGTAGGTGACGTGGACGAGGACGCCGGCGGCGACCCCGGTGGCCGCGAGGAGTCCGGTGCGGCGGCCGTGGAGGTAGCTGTTGCGGACGATCATCGCGAAGTCGGCGCCGGGGGCGATGACGGCCAGGACCGTGATGAGGGCGACCGCGAGGGTCTGGTTCACGCGGTCAGCTCCTCGGGCTCGCTGTCCCCGTCGCGGATCTCCTCGCCGAGCAGGTCGCGGGCCATGAGGGTGGCGCCCGCGACCGCGCCCGGCATCAGGAACACCGCGACGACGGGGACCAGGAAGGCCAGGCCCAGCGGGGTGCCGAAGCCCCAGACCAGGGTCTTGCGGGAGCGGAGCAGGGCGAGGCGGGCGCGCAGGTCGACGTCACGGCGCTGGAGCGCGACGGCGGCGAGTTCCTCGGTGAGGAAGAAACCGGTGACGAAGAAGCCGATCACGGGGACGACGGTCTGCCCGACGAACGGGACGAACCCGAGGCCGAACAGGAGGACGCCCCACACCCCGGCGCGCACCAGGATGCGCAGACTGTCCCGCGCGGAGATCCACAGCTCGCGCCAGAGCGGCAGCCCGGACTCGGGGGCGGTGCCGTCGGGGGACACGTCCCGGTCGACGGCCTCGGAGAGGCTCTCGTAGAAGGGCTGGCCGATCAGCAGGGTGACGGCGGTGAAGGTCAGGACGGCGAGCAGCAGGCCGAGGGCGAACAGGACGACGAGGAGGAAGCCGCGGAAGAGACCGGGCCAGGGGCTCGACCAGTCGTCCGCGAAGGGGGTCGCCCACGCCACGAAGTCCGCGCCCCACACGGCGAGCGCGACGAGCGCGGCCAGATACAGCACCAGCGTGATCAGCCCCGGCAGCAGCCCGAACCCGTACTGCCTGCCGTTGCGGGCCACCCACCGCTGGCCCTCCACCAGATACTGAAAACCCACCCCGAGATCTCGCATGGCCGCACTCTATCGGCCCTGTCCCGCGCATCCCGGGGCACGTGTGCGGGGCCCCCGGATGGGCCATCCGGGGCATCGGTGACACCAAGAGCGCATCCGTGCAGTTGAGTCGAACGGGCACGCCTCGCCGTACCGATCTCCAGAGGCGGCTGAGTGCGAGGAGGAGCGGATGACCAGGGAGATCCACGGCACCGTGGCCGACGGTTTCGAAGCGGTGCGGGAAGAGTTCGGCGCGTTCGTGGCGGCGGAACAGCCGGACTACGAGGGTCAGTTGTGCGCCTATGTGCACGGGCGGCGGGTCGTCGACCTCTGGGCGGGGGGTGAGGCGGGCGGTGAGGCGGGCGCCGACGCCCTGTACGGCGTGTTCTCGTCCACCAAGGGCGCGGCCCATCTCGTGGTCGCCCTGCTGGTGCAGGACGGCACGCTGGAGCTGGACCGCAAGGTGACCTACTACTGGCCGGAGTTCGCGGCCGAGGGCAAGGGCCAGCTGACCCTGCGCGAGCTGATCGCGCACCGGGCCGGGGTGGTGGGCACCGACACCGGGTTCTCCCGGCAGGAGCTGGCCGACGACCGGCAGATCGCCGAACGCCTGGCCGACCAGCGGCCGTTCTGGCGTCCGGGCACCGCCTTCGGCTACCACGGGATGGTCATCGGGGCGCTCACGGGCGAGGTGGTGCGGCGGGCCACCGGCCGGACGCTCCAGGAGGTGTACGAGGAGCGGGTGCGCGCCCCGTACGGGCTGGACTTCTTCCTGGGGCTGCCCGCCGCGCACGAGCCGCGGTTCCGCACCACCCTGCCGATGGCCCCCACGGCCGAGCAGCGGGCGCTGCTCGACGCCGAGACCGGCGGACCGCACTCGCTCGCCTCGATCGCCTTCAACCGGCACACCGCCGAGCCGACCGACCTGGAGGCGCTGCCCAACGACCCGCTGGTGCGGGCCAAGGGTCCGGCCTCGGTGGGCGGGGTGGCCTCGGCGCGCGGTCTGGCGGGGATGTACGCGGCGGCGATCAGTGAGCGGGAGGGGAAGGCGCCGCTGCTGAAGGAGGACACGGCGGCGGAGTTCGGGCAGGTGCACTCGGTCGGGTACGACCTGGTGTCCCGCGGGCACCGGGCGTACGGGCTCGGCTTCCAGGTGACCGCGGACGTCTACCACCCGTTCCTGGGCGCCGGGACGTTCGGGCACGGCGGGGCCGGCGGCAGTCAGGCCTTCGCGGATCCGCGCAGCGGGCTGGCCTACGGGTACACGCGGCGCCGGATCACGTTCCCGGGCGGGCCGGCGGCGGAGAACGACCGGCTGGCGGCGGCCGTGCACCGCGCGGCGCTCGCCGGCTGATCCGGCACGGGACGAAGGCCGCACCCCACGTCCAAGGGTGCGGCCTTCGTCGTACGCAACGACGGGTGCCGGGGTGGCGTCACGCCCGGCACGCGACGAACTCAGAGCTTGACGATCATCTTTCCGGTGTTGTCGCCGCGCAGGACCCCGAGGAACGCCTCCAGGTTGTTCTCGATGCCCTCGACGACGGTCTCGCGGTACTTCAGCTCGCCGGAGCGGATCCAGCCGCCGACCTCGCGGACGAACTCCGGCTGGAGGTCGTAGTGGTCGCCGACCAGGAAGCCCTCGATACGGCCGCGGGTCTGGATGAGGCGGGCGAGGTTCTTCGGGCCGGGGGCGGCCTCGGTGTTGTTGTAGACGGAGATCATGCCGCAGATCACGATCCGGCCGCGCTCGTTGAGGGAGCCGATGGCGGCTTCGAGGTGGTCGCCGCCGACGTTGTCGAAGTAGACGTCGACGCCGTCGGGGGCGGCGGCGCGCAGCTGTTCGGCGACCGGGCCGTTCTTGTAGTTGAAGGCGGCGTCGAAGCCGTACTCCTCGACGAGGAGCTTGACCTTGTCGTCCGAGCCGGCCGAGCCGATGACCCGGGAGGCGCCCTTGAGCCGGGCGATCTGGCCGACCTGGCTGCCGACGGCACCCGCGGCGCCCGACACGAAGACGGCGTCGCCCTCCTTGAAGCCGCCGGTGCGCAGCAGGCCGGCGTAGGCGGTGAGGCCGGTCATGCCGAGGGCGCCGAGGTAGGTGGAGAGCGGCGCGGCCTCGGGGTCGACCTTGACGGCCTGGGCCGCGTCGAAGGTGGCGTACTCGCGCCAGCCGCCGAAGTGCAGGACGTGGTCGCCGACGGCGATCCCCTCGGCGGCGGAGGCGACGACCTCGCCGACGGCCCCGCCCTGCATGGCCTTGCCCAGCTCGAAGGGGGCGACGTACGACTTGGCGGCGCTCATCCGGCCGCGCATGTACGGGTCGACGGAGACGTACGCGTTGCGCACGAGCACCTGGCCGGGGCCGGGCTGCCGGATCTCCGCCTCGGCCAGCTCGAAGTCCTCGGGCTTCGGCCAGCCGACGGGACGGCTGAGCAGACGCCATTCGCGGCCGGTGGCGGGGAGGGCGGAGTCAGTCATGGGGGGCGCCTTTCACATACGAACATCAAATGCTTCACTACCTGAAACAACCATGCGCCTGAATATTTCATGTTGTCAAGTAAAGGGGTATCCTCGGTTCCATGGCCACCACACCCAGGACCCCCCTGCCCGACGCCCTCACCCTGGAGGTCGTCGAGCTCATCGGCGAGGTCGTGGCCCGCTTCTACGAGGACTACGAGGAGGCGGCCTCCGACCACACCCTCACCGGGGCCCAGGCCCGGCTGCTCAGCCTGCTCTCCCTCGAACCGCTCCCCATGCGCAAACTGGCCCAGAAGCTGAAGTGCGAGCCGTCCAACGTCACCGGCATCGTCGACCGCCTGGAGTCCCGCGGCCTGGTCGAACGCCGTCCCGACCCGGCCGACCGCCGGGTGAAGCTGGCCGCGGCGACGGAGGAGGGACGCGGTGTCGCCAAGGGCCTGCGCGAGTCCCTGCGCTTCGCCCGCGAGCCCCTGGCCGGGCTCGCCGAGGAGGAGCGGGAGGTGCTGCGGGGGCTGCTGCGGCGGATGCTGGCGGCCGAGGACGGCACGGAGGGCCTCCGTCTCTGAAACCTGCGCACTCACACGGCACTCTCTGTACACCGCTGGTCACCCCGTAGGATTTTCGACCAGGTATCGGGGGAGGCTTGGTGAAAGCGTGCGCCGCGTTGGTCCTGGCATTTCTGTACGGTCTGCTGGCCGCCCCGCAGCCGGCTCACGCCGGGCCCGCCCGGACCGCCGGTGACTGCGGATATCTCGCGGGCGGGTCGGCGAGCGCGTCCTTACGGCTGGACGACCGCCACCGCACCCAGACCAAGGTCGTCAGCCAACTGACCGTGCATGTACCGGCGGACTGGGCCTACGCCACATGGCTGCTGATGGGCGAGGAATCCGAGCGGTACCGCTGGGCGATGCGCTGTCTGCTGCGAGGGCCGGACCCGGAATACCAGTGGTGGGACGAGTGGCGTTCCCGCCGCCCCGAGATCGACCCGGAGAACGGCGGGGTACGGGTGCGGGTCGACACCTACGCCTGGATCGACGACCAGGGCGATACCTGGGTCGGGCCGTGGCGCCTCACCGTGGGCAAGGACCGCTGGACCATCGCGCTCGCCCCGGCCGCCGCCCTGCGGCGGGTGCGGTGGTCCTCCGTCGTCGTCGACCCCGGCTCCGCCAGCGCCCTGTCCGCCGAGCCGAGGCCGACGAAGGGCACCAAGAGCCACAGCCTGGCATGGCGGCAGAAAACCCGGACCTCGTCGCCTGAAGTACGGGTACAGATCGATCCCGCCTGGCAGCGGTCGTGGGCCGCGCAGGACGACCGTCTGCGCTTCCTCGTGTCCAGCTCGCTGGGCGGTCTGCTCTGGGACTGGGCCCTGGTGGCCGCAATGCTCTACGCGGTACGCCGAACCCCGGCGGGCCGGACCCCTGTCGCCCCTGGAGGACGAACGCCTCACGACGGCGGCACAGTGGGCCTGGATCTTCCTGCTCTCGTCGCTCCTGGCATCCGCCGACAACCTCTTCTACCGTGTGCTGGCTGCCCTGCGGCACAACGACGCATACATCGAACGACAGGCCCACCATGGTCTCGTCATCAACATGGTCCTGGGCTGGGTCCTCCTCACTTTCGGACGCCCCCGCAGCCGTTCCGTATGGGCCGCCGCGCTCATGCTCTCCCTGCCAGCCTTCTGGACGGCGGTCGACCCCGAGGCACGCGGGATGCTGAAGCACACCTTCCTCGCCGAGGACGCGACGGACGGGGCCGTCCTGACCCTCTTCGCCGCCACGAGCGCCGCCTTCACCCTCTACCTCCTGGGCACGGTCGCCGCCGGCTGGCGCCTCGCCCGCGACGCGGGGCTGATCCGGCCAGGCCGGCCGAGCACACCGGGAGCGCCACCCCGGCCGCGGGAACTGCGCCTGCGCCACACCGCCGCGCCAGTGCTGCTGGCGACCGTGCTGATCGGCCTGTCCGTGGCGCGTGCCGCCGAACGCGACTGGCTGCGGGCCTCGTGGCTCAGCAGCCATGCCGACGCCCGGTACGGCGTCGACCATCTCCAGCAGCTGCGCAACGAACTCTCCTGGTTCGCCGCCAACGGCCAGGACTGGCTCTACGGATTCCAGTGGCTGCTTGCCGGGCTGGCGATCCTCGCCGTGCTGCGCGCGCGGACCCTCGGTGCCCCGGTCGCCCGTGAGAGCCCCGACGACCTCGACCGGTTCTGGCTGCTGATCTTCTTCCCCGTGGTGGTCGGACTCGCCCTGGGCTGGTACGTCGGCAACGGCACCTTCGCCTCGCTGTGGTTCTTCGTGAACGCCGGCGCACTCTCCCTGGTACTGCGTGCGGGCCGAGGGAAGGCCGTACTCGAAACCCGCCTGCAACGCTCGGGCGTTCCTCTGCACAAGGCGATCGACGGTCCTCGCCGTCATGAACTCCTGGACCGTGCACGGAGGTTCCGTGAGATACACGCGAAGCTGCGCCGCCTGGACCAGGGGCAGTCCGACGACGAGGCGCTCAACCGGCGCGCCTACGAAAGGGAGTTGCGCGGTCTGCACCGTTGGAGGGCCCTTGGCGGAATCCCCGACAGACTGCCGTCCGACATCTCCGTGGTCGACGCGGCCCTGGCACTCGGGCCGTACGACACCTGGTGGGAGAACGGCCGACGGGCCGCGCTACTCGCGTCCGTGGCCGGAATCCCGGCGACCGTCCTGCTGGTCTGGGCCGAGGACCTCCGGGGCGAGTTCCTGACCTCGACCCTCTACTTCGGCTTCGGGGTGCCCGGTGTCCTGTACAGCGTCCTGTACTGGCAGGTGACCTGGGCGGGGGCAGGTTTCCTCCTGGGCGCGCTCTGGCGCCGGCTCCCGGGACGCCGGGGCCCGGCCCGCAGCCTGTGCGTCACGGCGCCTTTCGCCCTGCCCATCGTGCTGGACGCGGTGGGCAACTGGTACGCCCAGGAGGACCAGACCAACCTGATCGTGATGGCCCTGGCCATGCTTCTGGTCCTCACGATCACCGGCATGGCACTCGACCTCGCCACCTTCCGTGGAGAACGGCGGTACTGGCAGAGCCGGCTGGGACTTCTGCTGTCGGTCTATCAGATGCGATACTTCTCGCTCCAGATGGCCTACCTGCTGGCCCAGCTGATCGCCGTGTTCACCCTTTGGCAGTTCTTCACCGACGCGGGCGGGCCGCCACAGGAAGGGGCCGACCCGTCATCGGGCGGCCATTGACCGGGGCGGCGGCCGAGGCGAACGGCGTCTGACATCGCGGTGAATCCCTGACGACCGGGGGTCCTGACCCGTTACGGTCCGTGCACCACGCCCCTTACGATGCGCTGCGCCGCGTGTCGCACCGGCGGCGGCGCGGTATCGCGTCCAAGGGGGGATCTTCTGTGTTCGTGCTGTCCATACTGCTGCTCATAGCGGCGGTCGTGCTGTTCCTCGTCGGCCGGAGCCGCGAGGAGTCGGGGTGGAAGATCGGGGCGGCGCTGAGCGCCGTCGGCGCTCTGCTGTTCGGCGTGTTCTCGTGCCTGTACGTCGTGAGCGCCTACGAGGTCGGCGTGCCGGTGACCTTCGGCAAGGTCGGCTCGCCCCTCAAGTCCGGCATCCAGTTCAAGTCGCCGTTCACCGACGTCACGTCCTTCTCCACGCGCCCCGTCGACCTCAACCTCTACGACAAGGACGTGGTCGAGGTCCGCTCCTCGGAGGGCGGGGTGCTGGACGTGGACGTCACCGTCAAATGGGCCGTCGTGCCGTCGAAGGCGGTCGAGCTGTACCGGCTGGCGGGCAGCGCGGACGCCGTCCAGGCACGCCTGGTACTGCCGGACAGCCGCGAGATCATCCGCAACGTCTTCGCGAAGCACACCAGCGAGGAGGGCTACGCCTCGGCCCGTGAGCAGATCGGCTCGGAGATCGCCGCCTCGATCAAGGAGCGGCTGGCGCCGCGCGGGATCGACGTCACCACGGTCAATCTGCGCAACGTGAAGCCGTCGAAGGAGCTCCAGGAGCAGATCGACAAGAAGATCCAGCAGGAGCAGGCCACCGAGCGCTCCCTGGAGGCGGCGCGCACGGCCAAGGCGGAGGCGGAGCGCAAGCGCATCGAGGCGGAGGGCATCGCCGCCGCCAACAAGATCATCGAGCGGTCGCTGAGCGACAAGGTCCTCTACAACCAGTGCCTGGACGCCTACCGGGAGGCCGCCAAGGCCAACCCCGTGTACGCGGTCCCGTGCGGCACGGACTCGAACGGGACGCCGGTGATCGTGGACAACGGAAAGAACTGAGGACCCTGCGCGCCGCTTCGAAACCCGGTGGATCCGCCGCCGCGTCCGAGGCACAATCCGCGGGGAACCGGGGCGAGGGGGAGCCTGTTTGGACGTGTTCGCGTGTGCCGGGTGCGGCACGGAGCTGACGGCGCCGGTGTCCCGGGTCGCCCTCCCCGTCCACACCCACCACGGGGGGTGGGAGGAACTCCACCCCCCGCTGATGGAGCCCGCGACGTACGCCGTCGACCCCCTGCCCACCGGACCGCCCTGGCGGCTGTGGCAGGAGGTCGGGGCGGACGAGGCCGCTCGGCGGGGCGTGTTCGCGCCGGTGTACTCCGTGTCCTTCGGCGCGCGGAACAGGATCGTCATCGCCCCCGGCGACTCCCGGTCCATGACCCTCATCCCCGACCGGTGCGAGGGCTACTGCCAGGGGGTGGACGGCCGGGACGGTCCCAACCTGGCGTGCGAGCGGTGCGGGCGGGCGGTGGCCACCCGCATGGACGACTGCGGGATGTGGCAGACGGTGTGGGTCGAACCCGAAGCGGTCGTACGACGCCCCTCAGGACTCCCGGCCGGCCCGTCCCCCGACTGGGACGATCTGGGACGCGCCGAGCACCGCGTCCCGCCCGTCGAACCCGACGGGTCGTGGAGCCGTCGCTGGGAGGCGGCGGTCGGCGTCGCCCTGGCCCATCTCGTGGCGGTCACCGAGGACCGCCCGGTGCACCTCCCCGCCGGTCCCGTCGCCGAGTTGCTCGGCCACGCCGTCGGCCGGTGCCTCCCCACCGGGCCCGGGGCCCGGTCCCTGGGGCTGGCCGGGCCGGGGATCCACCTGCCCCGGCCCCGGCCCGACGTCCTCCTCGTCCCCCGCCATCCCCGCACCGGGGAGCCCTGGCGGCCGCCGGACGACGAGGGGCCCGTGGTGCCGCTGGACAGCGGGGTCTGGGCGTACCTCGCCCACCCGGGCGAGATCTCGCCGGTGCCCGCGACCGGAGTCCTCCCGGAGGGCGTCCTGCGCGACGACTACCCCCTGCCGCCACGCCCCTGGTACCCGCTGACGCCCCACCCCCGCGCCTTCCACGACACCCTGGTCCGGCTGCCCGCCGTACGCACCCCGCGGCTGCGCAGGTTCCGCGACGCGTACCACGGGGAAACGGACTAGCTGTCGTCCGAGCCGGTCGAGTTGCTCTTGATGCCGGCCTTCCGGGCCACTTCGCCGGCCGCGAGGGTCGCCGTCGCCACCGCGCGGGTCCAGCGGGGGCCGCCGCGGGCCGCCCACCAGACGCAGGCGCATCCGCCGATGGTGAGGAGGAGGATGCCGGACAGGACGAGCAGGATCACGTACTTCTCCTTCGGTGGGCGGGCCCTGTCGTCCTACACGTGCGCACGCGACGGGCGGTTCCCGGCAATGCGTTCGACAGGCTGCCGGACGGGGTGTCAGGATCCCCGTATGACCTACGGAATCGAGTACGACACCGTTCGGTGAGCGGCCAGGAGGAGCGCGGCGCGCCCGACCTTCCGATCGCCCTGTACGACCGCGCCGTACGGCTGGCCCGCGAGTCCCCCGACGGACTCCCGCCCCGGCGCGGCCACCCCCTCGCACCGCCGTCCCGGCCGGACGCCGCCCCTGCCCTGTCCCGCGAGCGGGTCCGGGCGGCCCTGCGGGACGCGCTGGATCCGTTGCCCGAGAACTCCGGCGCCCTGCGGCTCCGCCTGGACGCGCTCGGCGTCCGGGCGCGGCACCGGACGGCGATCCGGGCCACCGTGGCCGAACTGCCCCTGGCGGACGCCCGGCTCGACGCCGCCCGCACGCTGGGCCGGGATCTCGTCCGGACCGGTACGAGTGTGCCGGTGGTCCTGGTGGGGCTCGCCCTGCTGGTCAGGCTCGGGGAGCCCGAGGACGTCCCCTGTCTCTCCGTCCTCGCCCTGACCAGGGAACTCGGCGGCGCGGCCATCGAGGCCCTCGACGTCATCGACCGCCCCCGCGCCGCCGCCGACTGGCTCGCCCTCGACGGCCGCGACGAACTCAGGCCCCTGGCACGGGCGTTGCGGGCCGATGACCGGCGGGCCGTCCTCGCGGAACTCGAAGCCCTGCCCACCTCGGCCCGGGCGCTCGGCTCGACGGCCGCCCGCCGCGTCGTGGAGGCCACCCGTCTGCCCGGACTCCTCGACCGGCACCCCGCGCGCACCCCTCTGCTCGCCCGCGCCGCCGAGCTCCTCGTCCGCATGGTCGGCGACCGCTACGACCCGACCGAGTCGCTCTCCTGCCGGGACGCGCCGCGTCTGTACGCCACCGTCGTCGGCCGCGCCGCTCTGCTGCCGCCGTCCCTGGAGCATCACGCCACCCTGCTGTCCCTCGCGCTGGACCTGCGCAGCGGCCCCGGGGCGCTGCTCGACCGGCCGCCGGGGAGGCGGGCCGCGCTGCTGGAGACGCTCGGGCGACTGCTGGCGGAGCCCCGCTGGACCGCGGCCGTGGACGCCGCGGCCGACGGCGACGATCCGGAGCGGCGGCTGCGGGCCCGCTGGATCCGGCGTACCGGACGCCGGCCCTTCACGCCCGTGGCCGCCCCCGGCCGGTTGCGCGTCGAGGTCGTCGAGGGCGACCCCGTGGACCGGCCGCCCGTGGAGACCAGGATCCTCGTCGACGGGCGTCCCCTGGTCCCGGCGCTGTTCCCCGTCGGGCCCCCGCACAGCCCCGAGTGCCTGGAGGACCAGGGCGGACTGCGGGCCGGGGCCGGGCCCCGCGAGGTGCGGCTCGCCGAGGCCGTCTGCACCGAGGGCTGCTGCGGTGCGCTCTATGTCACCATCCGCCGCGACGGGGACCAGGTGGTGTGGGAGAACTGGCGGCGGCCGGATGTTCCGATGGTGGGGAGCCGCCCCGCGCCTCCCCCCGAGCGGTTCGACGCCGCGGCCTACGACGCGGAGGTCGCGCGGGCCGAGGCCGACCGGACCTGGTCGTGGCCGGCCCGCACGCTGGCCCGGCTGCTCAGGCACGCGCTGGACGAGCGTCCCGAGCTGCTGCGGCGGTGGGACATGCGCAGGGGCTGGATCAGCACCGGGCACGAGGACCCGGACACCGTCGAGGCGCACCTCTGGTACACGCCGGGGCTCGGGGCCGGGGCCCCGGACGGGGATCCGCTCGTCTTCCGCTGGGTCGTACGGGACGACGGCACCCCGCCCGAGGTCCAGGTCACGACCGCTCTCCGGCGGCTGGCCGAGGAGGATCCGAAGACGTACACCCGGGTGTCCGGCGGCAGCCCGAAGCGCGCCGAGGAGCTGGGGTTCGCCTGGCCGTACGGCAACTGAGAGGCCCTCCCCCCGTGGGGAGGGCCTCTCGGATCACGCCTTCTTGCGGGTCGTCATGAAGCGCTGGATCAGGATGAACGCGCAGAGCAGCACACCCGTGGCGATCTTGGTCCACCACGAGCTGAGGGTGCCCTCGAACTGGATGAGGCTCTTGATCAGGCCGAGGACGAGGACGCCGAACAGGGTGCCCAGGACATAGCCGGAGCCGCCGGTCAGCAGGGTGCCGCCGATGACGACCGCGGCGATCGCGTCGAGTTCCATGCCGGTCGCGTGCAGCGGGTCGCCGGACTGGATGTAGAGGGTGAACAGGAGGCCGGCCAGCGCCGAGCAGAAGCCGCTCACCGTGTACACCGCGATCTTGGTGCCGCCCTGCGGGAGACCCATCAGCAGGGCCGACTGCTCGTTGCCGCCGATGGCGTACACCCGGCGTCCGAAGCGGGTGTAGTGCAGGACGTAGAACGCGATCGCGAGGACGACCAGCGAGACGACCGCGCCGATGGAGAGGAAGCCCATGCCCAGCTGCACCTGCGCCTGGGCCATGCTGCTGACGCCGGAGTCGCTGATGGAGATCGACTCCTTGCTGATGACCAGGCACAGGCCGCGGAAGAGGAAGAGGCCGGCGAGGGTCACGATGAAGGGCTGGATCTCGAAGTTGTGGATCACATAGCCCATCAGGAAGCCGCCGAAGGCGCCCACGGCGAGGGCCATCGGGATCACGAGGGCGAGCGGCAGGCCCTGGCGTTCCACCAGCCAGGCCGTGAACATCGTGGTGAAACCGATCATCGAGCCGACGGACAGGTCGATGCCGCCGGACAGGATGACGAAGGTGACGCCGACCGCGGCGACCAGGAGGTAGCCGTTGTCGATGAACAGGTTCAGGAAGACCTGCGGTTCGGCGAACCCGTAGAACTGGTAACGGCTCAGGCCCACGCCGTACATGACGAGGAAGAGCAGGGCCGTGGCCGCGACGGGCAGCCGCCGGTCGGCGAGCAGCCGCGCGGCCCTGGACGGCGTACGGCTGTCCGGGGCGGCCTGGGGGCTCTGGGTGGTCGTGGTCATCACGACACCTCCATCGTGGGAGCGGCGTCGGCGGGCGAGGCGTCGGCGGCCGGGGCGGCGGCCGGCCGGGCGTCGCCCTTGGCGCCGGACCTCGCGCCGAACTTCGCGCCGAAGACCTTGGCGCGGAACTTCGGGGACTGGAGCAGACAGACGACGATGACGACGGCGGCCTTGAAGACCAGGTTGGTCTGGGTGGGGACGCCGATGGTGTAGATCGTGGTGGTCAGGGTCTGGATGACCAGGGCGCCCACCACCGTGCCGCCGATGGAGAACCGGCCGCCCAGCAGCGAGGTGCCGCCGATCACCACGGCGAGGATCGCGTCGAGCTCGATCCACAGGCCGGCGTTGTTGCCGTCGGCGGCGGAGGTGTTGGAGCTGATCATCAGGCCCGCGATACCGGCGCACAGCGCGCAGAACACGTACACCATGATCTTGATGCGGCTGGACCTGATGCCGACCAGCCGGCTGGCCTCGGCGTTGCCGCCGACCGACTCGACGAGCAGGCCGAGGGCGGTACGGCGGGTCAGCGCCACGGTGATCGCCACGACCACGGCGACGACGAAGATGGAGAAGGGCAGCGTCAGCCAGTAGCCGCCGCCGATCAGCTTGTACGGCTCGCTGTTGATGGTGATGATCTGGCCGTCGGTGATGAACTGGGCGACCCCGCGTCCGGCGACCATGATGATCAGCGTGGCGATGATCGGCTGGATGCCCATCCGGGCGACCAGGAAGCCGTTCCAGAGGCCGCAGACGACCGCGGCGACCAGCCCCAGGCCCATCGCGAGCAGCACCCCGGACAGGGCGTCCTGGTCGGCCTGGTCACTGATGTACGAGCAGGTCAGCGCGCCGGTGATGGCGACCACGGCGCCGACGGAGAGGTCGATGCCACCGGTGGCGATGACGAGGGTCATGCCGACCGCGACCAGGATGAGGGGCGAGCCGAACAGCACGATCGAGACGAGGCTGCCGTAGAGGTGGCCGTCCGTCATCTTGACCGAGAAGAAGTCGGGGGTGAACGGGACGTTGACGAGCAGCAGCAGGATCAGGACCGCGACCGGCCAGAACAGCTGGTGGTGCGTCAGTGCGCGCCAGCGGGAGGTGGTGGTCACTGGTGTTCTCCGCTCGCGATGGTCTCGAGGATCTTGCTGGTGGTGATCTCGGGCCCGTTGGTGATCCGCGCCACCAGCCGGCGGTCGCGCAGCACTCCGATGGTGTGGCTGAGCCGGAGCACCTCCTCCAGCTCGGCGGCGATGTACAGCACGGACATGCCGTCCTCGGAGAGCGAGACGACCAGTTTCTGGATCTCCGCCTTGGCGCCGATGTCGATGCCGCGGGTGGGCTCGTCGAGGATCAGCAGCTTGGGCTGGGTGATCAGCCAGCGGGCCAGCAGCACCTTCTGCTGATTGCCGCCGCTGAGCTGGCCGACCCTCGCCTCGGGGTTGGCGGGGCGGATGTCGAGGGCCTTGATGTACTTGGCGACCAGTTCGTCGCGCTGGGCGGCCGGGACGGGCCGGGTCCAGCCGCGGGCGGCCTGGAGGGCCAGGATGATGTTCTCCCGGACCGTCAGGTCGGGCACCAGCCCCTCGGTCTTGCGGTTCTCGGAGCAGAAGGCGACCCCGGCGCCGATCGCGCCGTTCGGGGCGCTGAGCGAGACCTGCTTGCCGTCGACGGTGACCGTGCCGCTGTCGGGGTGGTCGGCGCCGAAGAGCAGCCGGGCGAGTTCGGTGCGGCCCGAGCCGAGCAGTCCGGCGAGGCCGACCACCTCGCCCTTGTCGATCTGCAGGTCGAACGGGGCGATGCTGCCGGTGCGGCCGAGGCCGTCCGCCTTCAGCAGGGTCTCCCCCGCGTCGGAGTGCAGCTGGTGCTCGTGCAGCTCCTCCAGCTGGCCCATGGCCTTGCCGAGCATCAGCTGGACGAGGCCGACCTGGTCGAGGTCGCTCACCAGGTGCTCGCCGACGAGGGCGCCGTTGCGCAGGACCGTCATCCGGTCGCAGACCTCGTAGATCTGGTCGAGGAAGTGCGAGACGAACAGGATCGCCACGCCCTCGTCCTTCAGCCGCCGCATCAGGGCGAAGAGCTGGAGGACCTCGTCGCGGTCGAGGCTGGAGGTCGGCTCGTCGAGGATGAGCACCTTGGTGCCCGGCCCGCCGCCGCTTCCTTCCCCGTCGCCGTCGCCGATCCCCAACGACCTGACGATCGCGACCAGTTGCTGCACCGCCAGCGGGTACGAGGACAGCGGTGCGGTCACGTCGATGTCGAGGCCGAGGCGGTCCACCAGCCGGGCCGCCTCCTGGCGCAGCCGCTTCCACTGGATGCGGCCCACGCGGGTCGGCTCACGGCCGATGAAGATGTTCTCCGCCACCGACAGGTTGGGGCAGAGGTTGACCTCCTGGTAGACGGTGCTGATGCCGGCCTGCTGGGCCTGCAACGGGCTGGCGAACCGCACGGACTCGCCGTCCAGCGTGATCGAGCCGCCGTCCAGGGAGTAGACCCCCGTCAGCACCTTGATCAGGGTGGACTTGCCCGCGCCGTTCTCCCCCATCAGGGCGTGGATCTCGCCGGGGAAGAGCCGGAAGTCGACGCCCGACAGAGCCCGTACCCCCGGGAACTCCTTGACTATGCCCGCCATTTCCAGGACGGGCCGCGGCTCTGCCATGGCAGCGCTCCTCGTGAGATTGGTTCAGACCCGCAGGGAGCCCCGGGACCGATGGCGCTCGGTCGGCCGCGGGCTCCCCGCCGGTGGGTGCCGTGGGTCAGTACTTGCGGTTCGGGAGCTCGGTCTTGGCCTGGTCCTGGAGGAAGTCGCCTTCCTTGGTCTTGATCCAGCGCTCGACCGACTCACCGTCGTGAACCTTCTTGACGACGTCCATCAGCTGGGGGCCGAGCAGCGGGTTGCACTCGACGATGCCGTTGATCTTGCCCTCGGACATCGCCACGAAGCCGTCCTTCACGCCGTCGATCGAGACGATCAGGATGTCCTTGCCGGGCTTCTTGCCGGCCGCCTCGATGGACTGGATGGCGCCGATGGCCATGTCGTCGTTGTGCGCGAAGAGGACGTTGATGTCCGGGTTGGACTGCAGGAAGGCCGCCATGACCTGCTTGCCGCCGGCGCGGGTGAAGTCACCGGTCTGGCTGACGACGATCTTCCAGTCGTCGGCGTGGTCGGCGTCCATGACCTCCTTGAAGCCCTTGGCGCGCTCGATGGCCGGGGCGGCACCGGTGGTGCCCTCCAGCTGGGCGATCTTCACCGTGCCCTTGAGGCCGGCCTTCTCGACGACCGTCGCCAGCATCTTGGCGGCGCGGCGGCCCTCGTCGGTGAAGTCGGAGCCGACCAGGGTGACGTAGAGGGAGTCGTCGGAGGTCTCCACCGAGCGGTCGGTGAGGACCACCGGGATCTTCGCGGCCTTGGCCTCCTTGAGCACCGCGTCCCAGCCGGTGACGACGACCGGCGAGAAGGCGATGACGTCCACCTTCTGGGCGATGTAGCTGCGGATCGCGGAGATCTGGTTCTCCTGCTTCTGCTGGGCGTCGGAGAACTTGAGGGTGTAGCCGGCCTCCTTGGCCGCGTCCTTCACCGAGGTGGTGTTGGCGCTGCGCCAGCCGCTCTCCGCGCCGACCTGGGAGAAGCCGAGCGTGATCGTCTTGCTGCCCCCGGAGGACGAGCCGGAAGAGCTGTCGTCCTTCTTCGCACAGGCCGCCAGGCCGCCCGCCGCCGCCACGCCGACCGCCGCGGTGAGGAAGTTCCTTCTGCTGAGCATGTTCTTCTCCTTTGAAGAGCCGGCCCGGGGGACGGACCTGCTGGTACTCGGTACTCGGGGCCGGCCGCACTGCGTCCAGCCTGTCGATCATCGTTCGGCATTTCGGCCACACTGCCGGGCAGGGAGGCCTACGGATCCGTCAGAGGGGTACGCCTTCGGGTTGCGCGGCGTGCGGGAACGTACTGGCGCGCACAACGAGTTGGGGTTCGATCGCGATCGGGGACGGAGTGGCCGGTGGCCGGCCCTCGATCATCTCCAGGAGGAGCGCGATGCCCTGCTTCCCGACCGCCGAGAAGTCCTGCCGGACGGTGGTCAGGGGCGGTGCGAAGAACTCCGACTCCGGGATGTCGTCGAAGCCGACCACCGCCACGTCCTGCGGGGTCCGCACACCGGCCTCGCGCAGCGCCCGCAGCACCCCCAGCGCCATCTGGTCGTTGGCGACGAAGACGGCGGTCAGGCCCCGGCCCACCCAGCCGGCCAGCTCCTGTCCGGCGCGGTAGCCGGACAGCGGGCTCCAGTCGCCGCGCAGCAGCAGGGGCGGTTCGACGTCCGCCGCCTCCAGGGTGGCCCGCCAGCCGGCGGCCCGGTCGGCCGCCTCCAGCCAGTCCTCGGGTCCGGCGAGATGCCAGACCCTGCGGTGTCCGGCGGCCAGCAGATGGCGGGTGGCCAGACATGCTCCCAGATGCTGGTCCACGCTGACACCGGGGATGTCCACGCCCTGTCCGCTGCCGACCACCACCACCGGGAAGGGGCTGCGGAGTTCGGCGAGGGCGTCCACCGCCGAGCGCTGCGGGGCGATGGCGACCACTCCTTCGACCCCGCCGTCGCTGAGGTGGTCCAGGGCCTCGGACAGGGTCGCCATGGTCAGCTCGCGCAGACTGACCGTGGAGACGAGGTAGCCCTCGGCGCGCGCCGCCTCCTCCAGCGCGAACAGGGTGCTGGCGGGGCCGTACAGCGTGGTGTCGGAGGCGACGACACCCAGCGTCCGGGTGCGGCGGGTGGCCAGGGCCCGGGCCGAGGAGTTACGGCGGTAGCCCATCTCCTCGATCACGCGGAGCACTCTGGCCCGGGTCTCCTCCCGCACGTTGGGGTGGTCCCCCAGGACGCGGGAGACGGTCTGGTGGGACACGCCGGCCTGGCGTGCCACGTCGGCCATGGTGGGCGGCCGCAGCTGCGCTGGTGACACGGCCGCACCTCCTTGGCGGTCGTCTGCGGATAAGTCCTGGGTCGTGGGCGGTGGTTTCCGCGCGGCCGGATTCACTCCGCGCGGTCCGGGCGCCCAACAGCACTGCGGGGACTGACGAGTTGGGGCACTACGGGCACGACACTCATACCTCCCACGCTGATGCTGGACACCGACCGGTGAATGCGGACGTCATTGTGAGCGCTAACAATTCATGGCGGTCAAGAGGGCTGCAACGGAACGTCGTCACGGTTGAATAACGCGCCTGGTGACGGGACTTGCTTGGACACCCGTCCAAGAACACCTCAACGCCCTCTCACACCAGCGAAGTTGAGCCATGGGGAGGGATGCGGAGGGTTGGGTTCCGGGGTGGCGATCCGGGAGCGCCGCGCCAAGCGGGCATGCCTGCTCCGCGGTGCGCGGCCTCCGGGCAGGGGGTCCGTGGCGCAAAGAGGCCGGGTGAGAGGTGTGTTGGCCGCAATACGCCCTAGGAGCACCACCACAGGAAGCGGGTGCAGGTTTCCGAGGGGGAGGGGTCGGGGGAGGACGGGTCCGAGGTCGTCGGGGCGGCCGTCGGGGTGGAGCCGGAGGGGGTCGTCGCACCCGAGGTGGAGCCGGAGGAGCCGGGGACGGTCGCGGACTGGGCTTCCTTGTCCGGGGTACGGCTCGCGTCCTCCGCGTCCGGGGACTCCGAGGCCGACGGGGACGCGGAGGCGCTGGGAGACGCCGAGGTCCTGTCCTCGCCGGTGCCCTTCCGGTCGTCCAACGGCTGTGCGGACGTGCTGGGTTCCGCGTCCGAGTCGTCCACCTCGGAGGACTCGCCGCCGGCCGCCGCCGGGTTCGGCTTCGAGGAGAACCCCGGCGCGTCCACGCCGAGTTCGGCCAGGCTCAGTCCGCCCGCCGCCAGCACGAAACCGGCGGTGATCAGCACCACGCGCTTACGGCGTCTGCGGTGGACGGCCGCCTTGCGGTCCCGTCGGCTCGCGTCCGAGGCGTCGACCGGCCCCACGCCCGCCGCGTCCCCGCGACCACCCCGCCCCTGCCCCCGCCGACGCGCGCCCCGCCCCTGCGGCTCACCGGAGTCGCCCCGACCCTGAACCGCACGCTCACCCTGGTCATCGCCCCCATGGCCCTCGCGATCGACCCGCTCGCCCCAGCCCTCGTCTCCGCCGTGGACGCCATCCCGGCGACCGTCACCATAAGCCTCATGGCCGACATGGCCGACATCGCCGACGCCACCCTCCCAGCCCTCGCCTCCGCCATCGACCCGCTCACCCCGGCCGTCGGCGCCATAAGCCTCGGGCCCGGCATATCCGCCCCGGCCCGCGCCACCGCCGTACACCCCGCCGTCGCCGTAGTGGTTCCCGCCGTACGCCCCCGGACCGGCAGAGCCGTTCCCGGCGGGATTGGCGTGATCGGTACCGCCCGTGGAGCCCCCGGGCGTGGCATGATCGCCGTGCTCCGGGGGGAGGCCCGGCCCGGGATACGCGCGTAGCGGAGCAGCAGGTGCGCCGCACCCCGGGCAGGTGAGGGCGCCGTTGAGGTGCCGTCGGCACGGGTGGCAGTAGTCCATGACGCGGGAAGACTAGGTTCCCCGGCGGTCACGTTCCCAGCCTCGCCTGTGAAAGTTGTGTGGGAAACCGGCCATACCGGTGCGGCGCCCCGGGTGACCTGCCACACACCTCCGACAGGCTCCGATGGCGAAAGGGGCATCGAAGCCGTCAAACCGTTACCTGTTCGACCCATTGACACTCCCCTCGCGCCGTCCTTACTGTCTGCCCAGCATTTCGAACATGTGACGAAATCTCGAACAGCCGAAGGGTAACTTCCGTGCGCATCACCGGAATCAGCACGCACGTGGTCGGGACGCCGTGGCGCAACCTGACCTACGTCCTGGTGCACACCGACGAGGGCATCACGGGTGTCGGCGAGACCCGCATGCTGGGCCACACCGACGCGCTGATCGGCTACCTGAGAGAAGCCGAGCAGAACCACATTCTCGGCTCCGACCCGTTCGCTGTCGAGGACCTCACCCGCCGGATGAAGTACGGCGACTACGGCCGGGCCGGCGAGATCGTGATGTCCGGCATCGCCGTCGTCGAGATGGCCTGCTGGGACATCAAGGGCAAGGCCCTCGGCGTCCCGGTCTGGCAGCTGCTCGGCGGCAAGGTCACCGACAAGGTCAAGGCGTACGCGAACGGCTGGTACACCACCGAGCGCACCCCGGAGGCCTACCACAAGGCCGCCCAGGGCGTCATGGAGCGCGGCTACAAGGCGCTCAAGATCGACCCCTTCGGCACCGGGCACTTCGAGCTCGACCACGAGCAGAGCCTGTACGCCGTCTCCCTCATCGAGGCCGTGCGCGACGCCATCGGGCCGGACGCCGAGCTGATGCTGGAGATGCACGGCCGCTTCTCCCCCGCCACGGCGGTGCGGCTGGCCAAGGAGCTGGCCCCGTTCAAGCCCGCGTGGCTGGAGGAGCCCTGCCCGCCGGAGAACCTGAAGGCGCTGGAGAAGGTCGCCGCCAAGGTCGACATCCCGGTCGCCACCGGTGAGCGGATCCACGACCGCATCGAGTTCCGCGAGCTCTTCGAGAGCCAGGCCGTGGACATCATCCAGCCGGACGTCGGCCACATCGGCGGCATCTGGGAGACCCGCAAGCTGGCCGCGACCGCCGAGGCGCACTACGTGCTCGTCGCCCCGCACAACGTCGGTGGCCCGGTGCTGACCGCCGCCTCCCTCCAGGTCGGCTTCACCTCCCCCAACTTCAAGATCCTCGAGCACTTCAACGACTTCGCCGACGCGGAGATCAAGAAGGTCGTCAAGGGCGCGCCCGAGGTGATCGACGGCTACTTCCACCTCTCCGACAAGCCCGGCCTCGGCGTCGAGCTGGACGTGGACGCCGCCGCCGAGTTCCCGCAGCAGCAGGCCCGCTTCGACCTGTGGGCCGAGGGCTGGGAGCAGCGGAAGCCGAAGGGCGCCAAGTGAGCACCGAGGTCGTCATCGAGGCGCCCGGCGAGCACCGGCTCACCGCGCACACCCCGCGCGAGCCGGGCCCGGGCGAGGCGCTGGTACGGGTCCACGCGGTGGGCATCTGCGGCAGCGACCGCGAGGTGTACCAGGGCAACCGGCCCGAGGGGTACGTCCGCTACCCGCTCACCCCCGGCCACGAGTGGTCCGGGACCGTGCAGGCCGTGGGCGCCGGGGTTCCCTCGGTCCTGGTCGGCCGGAAGGTGGTGGGCGAGGGCTTCCGCAACTGCCAGGTCTGCGACCGCTGCCACGCGGGCGAGACGACGCTGTGCACGGACGGGTACGAGGAGACCGGCTTCACCCAGCCGGGGGCGATGGCCACCACCCTGACCCTCCCGGCGCGGCTGCTGCACGTGCTGCCCGAGGACGCCGATCTCACGGCCGCCGCCCTGCTGGAGCCCGCCGCGTGCATCGCGGCCGCCGCCATCAAGGCGCGGGCGCTGCCGGGCGAGAAGGTGGCCGTGGTGGGCACCGGGACGCTGGGCATGTTCGCGGTGCAGTTCCTGAAGGCGGGCTCGCCGGCGGAGCTGCTGGTCGTGGGCACCCGGGACGACAGGGAAACGCTGTCACGGCGGTTCGGGGCGACCGACTTCCGCACCAAGGACCAGGAGCTCCCCGACGACTTCGACGTCGTGATCGAGACCGCGGGGTCCGCGAGTGCTGCCCGAACGGCCGCCTCGCTGCTCCGCAGGGGCGGACGTCTGGTCCTCACGGGCATTCCTGCCGCGGGCGCCGACGGCCTCGACCCGACGGATCTCGTGGTACGGCAGCTGGAGGTGCACACCGTCTTCGGGGCACCGCCGGACGCCTGGTCGCACACGGTGAGGGTGTTCGGGGCCGGACTGCTGGACCCGCTGCCGCTGGTCACGCACGAACTGCCGCTGGCCGAGTTCCCCGAGGCCATCGAGCTGGTGGGATCCGGCGATCCGAAGGTGGGCAAGGTGCTGCTCAAGCCGTAGCAGACGCCCCTCGAGACGTACGCCGGTGCGGGGGCGACCTGACGGTCTCCGCACCGGCGTACACCCAGACCCACCCGCACCCTGAGCCGCGAACCTCGTCCGAAATATCGAACACGAAGGACACCCTGTGACCGACGCTTCCGCCCCGGCAGCCCGTCGACCCGGTGAGCAGGCGCTCGCCGCACTCGGCCTGGGCGCACCCGCCCTCGACCCCGCCGACGCCTCGTCGCACTCCTTCCCGGGCGGCGGCCGCTGGCGCACCGAGGTCCCCTCCTGCGAGGGCCCCGAGGCGCTGGCCGTCATCCTGAAGGAGGCCTCGCGGCTCGACGTGCCGATCCACCGCATCAGCCAGGGCAGCGGCGTGTGGATGCTGACCGACGCCGAGATCACCGAGATGGTCGACGCGACGAACGAGCGGGACATCGAGCTCTGCCTGTTCACCGGTCCGCGCGGCACCTGGGACATCGGCGGCTCCACCCGGACCGACTCGCGCGGCGGGGGCCTGCGCGCCCGTGGGCACGACGCCGTCGCCGGCTGTGTCGAGGACGCCGTCCGCGCGACCGAGCTGGGCGTGAAGTGCCTGCTCGTCGCCGACGAGGGCGTGCTGTGGACGCTGCACCAGGCCCGTACGGCCGGCCTCATTCCGGCCGACACCACGCTGAAGGTGTCGGCGCTGATCGGCCCCGTGAACCCGGCCGCCTACGCCGTGTACGAGCGGCTCGGCGCCGACTCCGTGAATGTGCCCAGCGATCTCACGCTGGACCACCTGACCGAGATCCGCCGGGTCTCCGGTGCCCCGATGGACATGTACATCGAGGCACCCGACGACCTCGGCGGGTACATCCGGATGTACGAAGTGGCCGAGCTGATCCGGCGCGGCGCACCTCTGTACCTGAAGTTCGGTCTGTCCAAGGCCCCGGGGATCTACCCTTACGGCCACCACATGAGGGATCTGACCCTGTCCACCGCACGGGAGCGGGTCCGGCGCGGCCGGCTCGCGCTCGACCTGCTCGCGCGGCACGGAGCGGACGGCGACATGGCCCCGCTGGGGTCCAGGCTGCCCGGCGAACTGAACAGGTTTGACGTCCGGTCATAACGTTCCGGAAACCTCGCTTCACACAAGCCGACACAGGCGCGCAGAATCCCACACACCTCCTTCTCGGTCTTTTCACGGCGTCCCTCCAGGGCGTCCTCGCACCGCGGGACCGAGCCCTGCCACACATCAAGGATGATGAACATGCGTAACCGCAGAGCCGCACTCGCCGCCATAGCCGGAGCCGCTTCCCTCGCCCTCACGCTCAGCGCCTGTGGCCAGAGCGGCGAGGGTGGCAGCAAGGAGGAGAAGGGCAGCGCCAAGGGCGGCACGATCGGTATCGCGATGCCGACCAAGTCCTCGGAGCGCTGGATCACCGACGGTGCCAACGTCGAGAAGGACCTCCAGGCCAAGGGCTACAAGACCAAGCTGGTCTTCGGCGAGGACGACCCCGACCAGCAGGTCTCCCAGATCGAGAACCTGATCACGCAGGGCGTCAAGGCGCTGATCGTGGCCGCGATCGACAACAAGTCGCTGAACAACGTGCTCCAGCAGGCCGCCGACGCCAAGATCCCGGTCATCTCCTACGACCGTCTGATCCTCGGCACGAAGAACGTCGACTACTACGCGTCCTTCGACAACGAGAAGGTCGGCAAGCTCCAGGGCCAGTACATCGTCGACAAGCTCGGCCTGGCCGGCGGCAAGGGCCCCTTCAACATCGAGCTGTTCGCCGGCTCCAACGACGACAACAACACCAAGTACTTCTTCAACGGCGCGATGAGCGTGCTCCAGCCGTACATCGACAGCAAGAAGCTGGTGGTCAAGTCCGGCCAGACCGCGCTCACCCAGGTCACCACCCTGCGCTGGGACGGTGCCACCGCCCAGAAGCGCATGGAGGACAACCTCACCTCCTCGTACACCAAGGGCCGGGTCGACGCGGTGCTCTCGCCGTACGACGGCATCTCGATCGGCATCATCGCCGCGCTGAAGTCGGACGGCTACGGCACCAAGGCCAAGCCGCTCCCGGTCATCACCGGCCAGGACGCCGAGCTGGCCTCGGTGAAGTCGATCATCGCCGGTGAGCAGTCGCAGACGGTCTACAAGGACCTCCGCAAGCTCGCCCAGGTCGCCACCGACATGGTCGACGCCTCCCTCAACGGCAAGAAGCCCGAGATCAACGACACCAAGTCGTACGACAACGGCACCAAGGTCGTCCCCGCCTACCTGCTGCAGCCGGTCAGCGTCGACAAGACGAACTACGAGAAGGAGCTCGTCGAGGGCGGCTACTACACGGCGGACCAGCTCAAGTAAGCGTCGGCCCTTAAGGATTGGAAGGCACGACCATGGCGGGACCCGTCCTGGAAATGCGCTCGATCGTCAAGACCTTTCCCGGTGTGAAAGCGCTGTCGGACGTCTCACTGACCGTCCGTCAGGGCGAGGTCCATGCCATCTGCGGTGAGAACGGCGCCGGGAAGTCCACCTTGATGAAGGTGCTCTCCGGCGTCCATCCGCACGGCACCTACGAGGGCGACATCCTCTTCGAGGGAGAGGTCGTCCACTTCAAGGACATCCGCGCGAGCGAGCAGCACGGCATCGTCATCATCCACCAGGAACTGGCGCTGTCGCCGTACCTCTCCCTCGCGGAGAACATCTTCCTCGGCAACGAGCACGCCAAGGGCGGGTTCATCGACTGGCGGGAGACCCTGCGGCACGCCACGGAGCTGCTGCGCCGGGTCGGTCTGCACGACCACCCGGAGACCCGCGTCGCCGACATCGGCGTGGGCAAGCAGCAGCTCGTGGAGATCGCGAAGGCGCTGTCGAAGAAGGTGAAGCTGCTCATCCTCGACGAGCCGACCGCGGCGCTGAACGACGAGGACAGCGACAAACTGCTCGATCTCATCCTGGAGTTGAAGAAGCAGGGCATCACCTCGATCATCATCTCCCACAAGCTCAACGAGATCCGCAAGGTCGCCGACTCGGTGACGATCATCCGCGACGGCCAGACCATCGAGACGCTCGATGTGAAGGCGGCGGAGACGACCGAGGACCGGATCATCAGCGGCATGGTCGGCCGCGACCTCGACCACCGCTTCCCCGAGCGCACCCCGCACGAGGCGGAGGTGGACGCGTCTCCCGCCCTGGAGATCCGCAACTGGACCGTGCACCACCCGATCGACCAGCAGCGCAAGGTCGTCGACGACGTGTCGATCCAGGTGCGGCGCGGGGAGATCGTCGGCATCGCGGGCCTGATGGGCGCCGGCCGCACCGAACTCGCGATGAGCGTCTTCGGGCGGACCTACGGCCGCTACTCGGGCGGCACGGTCCTCAAGGACGGCAAGGAGATCCGTACCAGGACCGTCGCGGAGGCGGTCGACCACGGCATCGCGTACGTCACCGAGGACCGCAAGCACTACGGCCTCAACCTCATCGACACCATCAATCGCAACATCTCGCTGACCGCCCTGAACAAGGTGGCCAAGCGGGGCATCGTCGACGAGCACGAGGAGCGGCAGGTCTCCGAGGGCTACCGCAAGACGATGAACATCAAGGCGCCGACCGTCTTCGAGCCGGTGGGCAAGCTGTCCGGCGGCAACCAGCAGAAGGTCGTCCTCAGCAAGTGGATCTTCGCGGGTCCGGACGTGCTGATCCTGGACGAGCCCACGCGCGGCATCGACGTCGGCGCCAAGTACGAGATCTACACGGTCATCGACCAGCTGGCCGCCGAGGGCAAGGCGGTCGTCTTCATCTCCTCCGAGCTGCCCGAACTGCTCGGCATGTGCGACCGCATCTACACCATGGCCGCCGGACGGCTCACGGGCGAGGTCCCGCGGGCCGAGGCCACGCAGGAAGTGCTGATGCGTCAGATGACGAAGGACAAAGAGGTAACGCGATGAGCACGGACGTGACCAAGAGCCCGGCGGCGGCCCCGCCCGGCAAGAGCGGGGGCTCGGCCACCGGCGGCGGACTGCTGCAGCTGATGCTGGACGGCCTGCGCCGCAACATGCGGCAGTACGGCATGCTGATCGCGCTCGGCCTGCTCGTGGTCCTGTTCCAGGTGTGGACCGGCGGCGACCTGCTGCTGCCGCGCAACGTCTCCAACCTGGTCCTGCAGAACAGCTACATCCTGATCCTCGCGATCGGCATGATGCTGGTGATCATCGCGGGTCACATCGATCTGTCCGTCGGATCGGTGACGGCGTTCACCGGCGCCTTCGCGGCCGTACTGACGGTGCAGCACGGTGTGGCGTGGCCGCTCGCGCTGGTGCTGTGCCTGGCCATCGGCGCGGTGGCCGGCGCGGTGCAGGGTTACCTGATCGCCTACCTCGGCATCCCCTCCTTCATCGTCACCCTCGCGGGCATGCTGATCTTCCGTGGTCTGACGGAGATGTTCCTGAAGGGCCAGACCCTCGGCCCGTTCCCGGACGGCCTCCAGGAGATGGGCAACGGCTTCCTGCCCGAGGTCGGCCCGAACACGAACTACCACAACCTCACGCTGCTGCTGGGCTTCGCCCTGCTGGCCTTCGTGGTCCTCCAGGAGGTCCGCGACCGCAAGCGTCAGCAGGAGTTCGCGCTCGAGGTGGCGCCCAGGAACCTCTTCCTGCTCAAGCTCGTCGCCATCTCCGCCGCGATCCTCGCCGTCACGATGCTGCTCGCCAGCTACAAGGGCGCGCCGATCATCCTGATCGTCCTCGGCGCGCTGGTGGTCGGCTACGGCTACATCATGCGCAACGCCGTCTTCGGCCGTCACATCTACGCGATCGGCGGCAACCTGCCGGCGGCGAAGCTGTCCGGCGTCAAGGACAAGAAGGTCACCTTCCTCGTCTTCCTGAACATGGGCGCGCTCGCGGCCCTGGCCGGTCTGGTGGTCGCCGCCCGGCTGAACGCGGCCTCGCCGAAGGCGGGCCTCAGCTTCGAACTCGAGGCGATCGCCTCGTCGTTCATCGGCGGCGCGTCGATGAGCGGTGGTGTCGGCACCGTCCTCGGCGCGATCATCGGTGGTCTCGTCCTCGGTGTCCTGAACAACGGCATGAACCTCCTGAGCGTCGGCACCGACTGGCAGCAGGTCATCAAGGGCCTCGCCCTGCTGCTCGCGGTCGGCTTCGACGTCTGGAACAAGCGCAAGTCCGGTTCGTAGACCGGATCGACCGAACAGACCGGATGCAGACCGGATCGGGCCCCGCCGTGCGGCGGGGCCCTTTCCATGAGGTCCTGTGAACTGTGAACAGGGAGGCGCAATGCCGGTGAAGTCGCTGTTCGGCAAGCTGGCCGACGGCACGGAGATCCACAGCTGGGCGCTGGAGAACGGCGGGACCCGGCTGGAGGTCCTCTCCTACGGCGGGATCGTGCGGTCCCTGGAGATCCCCGACCGCGCGGGCCGCCTCGCGAACGTCAGCCTCGGCTTCGGCACGATCGAGGAGTACGTCGAGAGGACCCCGTACTTCGGCGCGCTGATCGGCCGCTACGGCAACCGGCTCGGCGCGGGCCGCTACACCCTCGACGGCGAGACCCACCGGGTGGACGTCAACGACGGGCCGAACAGCCTGCACGGCGGGGCGCAGGGCTTCGACCGCCGGGTCTGGGACGTCGAGCCCTTCGAGGACGGCGAGGACGTCGGCCTGCGGCTGTCCCGCACCAGCCCCGACGGCGAGATGGGCCACCCCGGCACGCTCGCGGTCCGGGTGACGTACACCCTCACCGCGGACGGCGGCTGGCGGATCGACTACGAGGCCACCACCGACCGCCCGACGGTGGTCAACCTGACGAACCACGTCTACTGGAACCTGGCCGGCGAGGGCAGCGGCCCGGTCACGGACCACGAACTGTCGATCGCCGCCGCCCGCTACACCCCGGTCGGCCCGGGGCTGATCCCCACGGGCGAACTGGCCGAGGTCGCGGGCACCCCCTTCGACTTCCGCACCGCGAAGGAGATCGGCCGGGACCTGCGGGTCGCCGACCCGCAGGTGCTGCACGGCCAGGGCTACGACCACAACTGGGTCCTCGACAAGGGCGTCACCGACGAGCCCGTCCCGGTGGCGTTCCTGCGCGACCCGTCCTCCGGCCGCACCCTGACCGTCGCCACGACCGAGCCGGGCCTCCAGTTCTACTCGGGCAACTTCCTCGACGGCACCCTGACCGGCCCCGGCGGCCGGGTCTACCGTCAGGGCGACGCGCTCTGCCTGGAGACCCAGCACTTCCCGGACTCCCCGAACCAGCCGTCGTTCCCGTCGACGACCCTGCGGCCCGGGGAGACGTACCGCTCGACGACGGTGCACACCTTCGGCTCGTAGGGGCGGAAGCGGGGGGCTGATGCGAAACATCACTTTCCGGTTCCGCAACTCACATTTTTTTCACATCGGTTGAACGGGGTGACTCACAACCCCGTATGTAGCAGTGGCCCGTGCTCCCCCGCGCGGGCCACCCAGACGACGGGCCCGGTCGTCCCCAGCGGGCCCGCCCCCTACGGAGGTTCCATGGCCGACAACGTCACCTCGTTGTTCCGCAGTACGGCGGCTCACAGCCCGTCGATGGCGGCGCTGACACGAGAAGGCGGCGACGGGACGGGCCCGGTCGACTTCTGTATCCCCTGCAACCCCTACTTCCCCACCCCGGCCATGATGGACACCATGTCCGCCAGACTGCGGGACATCGTCACCTACTACCCCAGCAGCGCCGACACCATCACCGCCGAGCTGTGCAACCTCCTCCAACTGCCGCCGTCCGCCGTCGCGATGGGCAACGGCTCCACCGAGCTGATCACCTGGATCGACCATCTGCTGATCCGTGAGTCCGTCGCCGTCCCCGTGCCCACCTTCGGCCGCTGGACCGACCAGCCGATGGAGACCGGCAAGCGCGTCGACATGTTCCCGCTCCAGGAGTCCAGCGGCTTCGCCCTCGACCTCGCGGCTTACGCCGACTTCATCCGCACCCGCGGGACCCGGGTCGCGGTCATCTGCAACCCGAACAACCCTGACGGCGGCTTCCAGCACAAGCACGCCCTCGTGCAGTTCATGGACGCGATGGCCGACCTCGACCTGATCATCATCGACGAGTCGTTCCTGGAGTTCGCCGACGCCGAGCAGGAGCCCAGCGTCGTGCAGGAGGCGATGATCCGCCCCAACGTCATCGTCCTGCGCAGCCTCGGCAAGAACTTCGGTCTGCACGGCATCCGGTTCGGCTACATGGTCGCCAACCCCTCCCTGGCCGGCAAGGTCCGCTCGATGCTGCCGAAGTGGAACCTCAACGCCTTCGCCGAGTACGTGGTCTTCATGCTCAAGGAGCACGGCCCCGAGTACATGCAGAGCCTGATGCAGGTGCGCCGGGACCGCCTCGACATGGCCAGCCAGCTCTCGGCGCTCCCCGGCCTCACCGTCTACCCGTCCCAGGGCAACTTCCTCTTCGTGCGCCTTCCCGTCGGCGCCGAGGGCACGGTCGTACGGGACCGGCTGCTCACCGAGCACCGCATCCTGATCCGGGAGTGCGGCAACAAGATCGGCTCCTCCAGCCGCTTCGCGCGGCTCGTGGTGCGCCCCCAGGTGGACGTGCGTCGCCTGGTGATCGGCCTGGAACAGGTGCTCTACGGGACCAGGAGGGGAGCCGTACCCGAGCTGAGCGCCGCAGTCAGCTACAGCTCGGGCACGGCAGCCGTGGACCGGCTCCTGGTCGAGGCGACCAACGGGGCGGGCATGCAGGGCCTCGCCGCTCAGGCCATGGGCATGCCGGGGCTGGTCCCGGCCGCCGCCGGCATGCAGATGCAGGCGCCCGCGATGGCGCAGCCCGCCCCGTCCAACGGCGCCGGGATGCCGTTGCCGGCCGCCGCACAGGTCTTCCCCCAGCCTGTGCCCGCGGCCGCTCCGGCCCCGGCGCCGGTCCCCGCGCCCATGCAGGCTCCCGTGCCCATGCAGGCGCCCGCGCCGATGATGTCCCCGGCGATGGCCCCGGCGATGGCTCCGGCCATGCAGGCGCCGATGGCTCCGGCCGCGCCCCAGGCCCAGACGCCGCCCGGCGTGCCCGCTCGTGGCGGGCTCACGGCGGCGCAGGTCCGTGGCACTAACGGGCTGGCGCCCGCGGCCGCCACGGGGTGGCCGAATGCCCAGCCTGCGCAGTCGTGGCCGAATGCGGCGGGGATGGGGCAGGTCGGGTAGCGCTCGGGGGGGTGCTGGTGCGCGGCCGGGTGCGGGTTCGTCGTGGCTGGTCGCGCAGTTCCCCGCGCCCCTAAAGACACACCAGGCGCCCTGCGTCAATAAGCCACCGGCCAACCCGTGCTCCAGCTCAGCAGGTTGATGCCCAGCTTGGGTGTGCCGTTGTCGTTGGCGTCGTAGTAGTGGTAGACGATCAGGTCGCCGTCGGTGTCGTTCAGGATGGACTGGCCGCCGGGGCCGATGACGCTGCCGTGGGACTCCAGGACCGGGGTGCCGCCGTTGTTCGTGAGGGCGACCCCGCTCTTGTCGTAGTAGGGGCCGGTGACGCTCGTGGCACGGCCGACCTTCACCTTGTACGTCGAACTGGTGCCGGTGCAGCAGGTGTCGTAGGACGCGAAGAGGTAGTAGTAGCCGTTGCGCTTGACGATGTACGGGGCCTCGATGGCCTTGGTGCCGGTCGGGCGGGCGGCCAGGGAGCGGCGGGCGGTGTCGGAGGAGAGCTGTTTCCCGGTGGAGGGGTCGATGCGGATCATCTTGATGCCGGTCCACCAACTCCCGAAGGACAGCCACCACTTGCCGTCGTCGTCGACGAAGAGGTTCGGGTCGATGGCGTTGTAGTCGCCGGCCGTGGTGGACGTGTAGACCGTGCCGTAGTCGGTCCAGGAGCCGGGCAGGCCGGTACTCGAACCCGCCAGTCCGATGGCGGACTTGTTGGAGCCGAAGGTCGAGACGGCGTAGTACATCAGGTACTTGCCGCCGTGGTACGAGATGTCCGGCGCCCAGGCCTCGGTGGTCCCGTACGACGACCACCAGCTCGGCCGGGTCGAGAACGCGTCACCGCCCGCGCTGAAGGCGATCCGGTCGGTGGAGGTGCGGTAGGCGAGGCCGCCGCCGGTGGCGTACAGCAGATAGCGGCCGGCCGAGGTGCGGATCATGGTGGGGTCGTGGACGACCGTGGAGCCGGTGACCGTGCCCGGGTTGGGGTAGGCGGAGGCCGTGGTGGGGGTCAGGGCCAGCAGGATCGCGGCCGGGACCGCGAGCAGGGCTGTTCTGCGTGAGGTGGGGCTCATGCGGACGGAACGTAAAATCGAACCCTTTGCGCGTCAACGTTCCCCACGCCCATTCGAAACTCTTCGAAAATCGTGCAACAGGCAACTACTGTCGACACTTTGCCTGACAAGTAACTTGACGGATGTTCACTTTACTGTTCTGACAGACTGCGGACAGAAACGCTCCCTACGGTGCCGTGTTCATGACAGACACCTCGGAAACTCGCAGCCCCATCGGACGCCGCACGGTGCTGGTCGCGACGGGCGCCACCGCCGCCGCCCTCGCCGTCGGCGCCGCCGCGTCGACCGAAGCCCCCACCGTCACGGCGGACGACACCGCTCCCGTCGCCGCCGCGGCCGTCTGCACCCTCACCAAGGAGATGACCGAAGGCCCCTACTACCTCGACGGACAGTACGTCCGTTCCGACGTCACCGAGGGCAAGGCCGGCATCCCGCTGAAGCTGGCCCTGACCGTGGTCGACTCCAGCAGCTGCGCCCCCCTCAGCAACGCCCTGGTGGAGATCTGGCACGCCGACGCCCTCGGCGAATACTCCGGTTACGTCGGCAACAACGGCCACAGCGAACCGGACGACGGCACCTTCCTGCGCGGTGGTGTGCTCACCAACTCCAGCGGGCTCGCCTCGATCACCACGATCTACCCCGGCTGGTACCGCGGCCGCTGCATCCACATCCACGTCAAGGTCGCCACCGGTGTCACGGTCTCCTCCGACGGGCACTTCAGCGGCGGCAACGAGCTGCACACCGGCCAGCTCTTCATCGACGAGACCATCACGACCGCCGTCGCGAAGATCTCGCCGTACTCGACCAACACGGTCACCCGCACCACCCTCGCCCAGGACTCCATCTACGACGACGCGGGCGCCTCCTCCGGCCTGATGACGCTGACCGCCCTGGGGAGCTCCACGTCCTCCGGGTACTCGGCCACCCTGACCCTGGGTGTCGACAGCTGAGCCCCACCTGTCTTCCGGCTGGGCGTCATCGCAACCGCGGTGGCGCCCAGTCCGCGTGTCGGAGGGCCGCGCGGAGGGTGAGTTCCGAGGGGGCCAGCCGCAGGGCCGTGTCGCGCAGGGCGGTGGCGAGGGGGTGGGTGAGGCCGTGGCCGATCCGGCCCGCCTGGCGGGCGGCGCGGGCCACGGACTGTGTACGGCGTCGGCGTTCCGCGTCGTAGCGGCGCAGGGCCGCCGTGACGGTGGGTCCGTCCGCCAGGCGGGCGGCCAGGACCACCGCGTCCTCCAGCGCCTGGCTCGCGCCCTGGCCGAGGTTCGGGGTCATGGCGTGCGCCGCGTCGCCGAGCAGGGCGACCCGGCCCAGGGTGAACGCCGGGAGCGGGGTGCGCAGTTCATGGATGTCTTGACATCCTCCCCCTCTTAAAAGAGTGGGATTCCAACCCGGTTGGGTTGAGGTTCACGGGTGCTCGAACGGCTGGTGGCCGCTGTCACTCCTCCGGCACCGGCTGTTCGCCGGGGGCGGGGGATCCCGCCCTGTCCTGCCGCGACATTGTTGGCTGCGTTCTCATCCGCGTTGCAGGTGAAGCCGCAGGAGGAGCAGCAGAACTCGGCTTGGCTCTTGCGCGAGTTCTTGTCGATCCACCCACAGGCACTGCACCGCAGACTCGTGTAGGGGGCCGGAACATCCTCGACCCGGCCCGGGGCCTTCTGCTCCGTGCGCCGGCGGAGCAGGCCCCAGCCCTGGGCGAGGATGCCCCGGTTCAGCCCGGACTTCTGCGCCACGTTCCTGCCGGGCTGGCCCACGGTTCCCTTCGCCGAGCGAGTCATGTTCTTGATGTTCAGCTTCTCGAACCGGATCAGGTTGTAGGTTCGGGCGAGCATGGTGGAGGTCTTCTCGCACCAGTCCTTGCGCCGGTTCACCTCCCGCGCCTTGAGCCGGGCGACCCTCGCGTACCCGGCCGCTTTCTGGGGGCTGCCCTTCTTCGCCCGGGCCGCCCGCCGCTCATGCTTGCGGATCCGGGCACGTTCCCTGACGGTGAGCTGCGGGCAGCTCAGCTTCCGGCCGTCCGAGAGGGCAGCGGTGATCGTGACACCCCGGTCGATGCCGATCACCCCACCCGCGCCGGGCGCCGCGACCGGCTCAGGGACGACCGCGAACGCGATGTGCCACTGACCGTTGCGGAAGGTGACCCGGAACGTCTTCGCGTCGGGCAGCCGCGCTCCCCTGCCCCTGGCGCTGAGGCGGAGCCAGACCCATCCGCAGCCGGGCACTTTTACCTGCGCCCATCGCCGGTTGAGCCTCTGCACGACCACCGAGCGGCCCATGACCTGCTTACCGGTCTTCGCGTTCAGCTTCGGCGACCCGTCCGCGTCGTACTCCGGGACCCGGTCGGTGCCGATGACCCGGAAACCCTCATGCCGGAACCTTTTGCGCCAGGTCGGCTCACCGAACCCGGACGTGAACCGGGCACTCCTGGCCTGGGCGAAGTCCTTCAGCGCCTGCTGCTGCACATCCGCGCTCCCAGCGGCCAGCCACGCGTTCTCCCGCCGTGCCTCGGTCAGCTGACGGCACTGCTCCGCGAAGCCAGGCGCGGACCTGCGGCCGGGCCGCCAGTGCGCGTGCTGCTCCACCGCCAGGTTCCACACGTACCTCGCGTGCGCGCAGTACAGCAGCATCTGCCGCTCCTGCACGGGCGTCGGGTACAGCCGGAAACGTGACATGCCACGAAACTAGCCACCCCGTTCCCCTCCCGCGCCTGCCTTCGATCACCATCACCCGTGAGAGTGACCGACACGCCCTCCATCCCAGAGCAGCGCCCTGCCACAGACCCTCAACCCGCCGACACCACGAACAGCCTGAGGCCGGCCTCACCGCCGCATCTCCCGACACGACGAATCGCCCAGGCGGCGATCCAGCGTCCTCTGCCCCGCTACGCGGGAGCGGACATTCACCCCGGCCCTGAAGAACCGGGCACCCTGTCCAGGAGCAAGGCGGACGTTCGGGGCGGTCGTCCAGGGCCTGCGGGAGCACCACGGACTGAGCAGGGAGGAACTCGGCGACGTCGTGGGCTTCTCCAAACACACGGTGGCCTCCGTGGAGCTGGGGAGGCGAATGCCGGACGAGGAGTTCGTGGAGGCGGCGGAGGGGGCCTTGGGCAACACGGGGGCGTTGCGGCGGGCGGCCGGTTTCGTCGAACGGCAGGCCGGGTTGGCGACCTGGTTCCAGCGGTGGGCCCGGCTGGAGGCGACGGCGATCACGCTGTACGTGTACGAGAGCCGGATGATTCCGGGGTTGTTGCAGACGGAGGCGTACGCGCGGCATCTGTTCACGGAGAAACTGCCGCCCCTGACCGACGAGCAGATCGAAGCCAACTGGGCAGCCCGGGCCAAGCGTCAACTGCTGCTCCAGGAAAGGCCGAACACCAAGTTCGGTTTCGTCCTCGAAGAGCACGCACTACGGCGACGGACCGGCGGTGCGGAGGTCGCTCGCGGAGCCATCGATCACCTGTTGGCGATGAGCGACCCGCGCAACCTCGACATCCAGATCATGCCGATGGTCTGCGAGTCGCACCCAGGACTCGGCGGCCCGCTCCAGCTACTGGAGACGCCGAATCACAAGTGGTACGCATACTGCGAGGGCCAGCGGGGTGGCCTGCTGGTCTCCGAACCGAAAGAGGTCAGCATCCTCCACATGCGCTATGCCAGGATGCTTTCGCAGGCTCTCCGACCGGATGATTCCAGGAGCCTGTTGCGGCAGATCCGAGGAGACCTATGAACACGTCCGAACTGGCCTGGTTCAAGAGCAGCTACAGCAGCAGCGGCGACGGCGACTGCGTAGAAGTCGCCCCCCGCCCCCACCAGATCCACGTACGCGACTCCAAGGACGAGTCCGGCCCCCACCTCACCCTCTCCCCCACCGCGTGGGCCGAGTTCGTGGCCCACGCGGGGAGGTGACCCGAGGGTCAAGGCAGCCGGTCTACTTGGCGGGGCACTGCTTCCACGCCATGTGGTAGACGGTGTTGATGTCGCCGTCGGTCGAGTCCATCGTCATGAAGCTGACCTTGGACGGCGAGGAACTGCCCGCGTTCACGCGCAGCTCGGTGTTGATGTTGAAGTTGCGCTGGACGCCGCACGGGGCGTAGACGAGGTTCGCCCAGTCCGTGGTGTCGGTCGCCTGCCAGTTGTCGTTGAGCGCGCCGTTGAAGGTGTGGTTCTTGAACACCGTCTGCGACGAGCCCTGGAAGTAGTACGACGACCGCTGCACGGCGTTCGCGCCCGACTGGAGCGAGGCGAAGCCGCGGTAGTCCGCCTGGGCGATGGCGTACGTGAAGCCCGACGGGACATGGACGATCAGGCTGAGCTGGCAGTTCTTGCGGAACGCGGTCGGGTCGGAGTTGCCGCCGACCTGGGCGAGGTACTCGCTGTAGGTCACGGTGAAGGCGGTGTTGTCCTCGGAGACCGCGACCGCCGCCGAACCGGGACGGCAGCCGGAGCCGTTGACCGTGGCGACATCGATGACGATCTTGTCCGGGGGCGGGTCGGCGATCCCGCCCGAATGGGGCGCGGGCATCGCCGCGGTGACGAGGGCGGCGACGGCGCCGCCCAGGAACAGTCCACTTGCCATGGGGGGTCTCTCCTCTTCGAGGAAGCACTTCGTTGAAGCGTGGAGAACCTGTGAGGTTTCTGTGGAGCACCGCGGCGATGGAATCGTAGGGAGACCGTCGGGAATCGGTCAGGGCGAACTCCGGCCATTCACCCCGGCCCGTTCACACACCGGCCCCCGCGCACACCGGATCAGGAGACCAGGGGCTGCTCCTCCGACTCGGTCAGCCGCACGGTGCACAGTCCGCCGCGCTCGGTCGTCACCTCGGTCACCTTGAGCTGGGTGCCGGGCAGCAGGATGAACTCCTCCTCGCCGGTGAACGCGGAGAACTGCCGGATGCCGACGGCCCGCGCGGGCTGCACCTCGAACAGCGTCCGCTTGCCGCGGCTGCCCAGGAAGGCGCGGGCCACGCCGGCCTCGGAGGTGCAGGACGACACACCCCACCAGGTGACGGTCCGGCCGACCGGGTACTGCGACCTCAGGTCCAGCGGGACGCCGCGCCACAGCGGCTCGGTGCGCGCGGGCAGCGCCGACACCGCCGAGAACAGCAGCCGCAGATACGGCAGGTACGGAACCACACGCGACCGGTCGGGGTGGCGCAGGACCGCGTTGATCTCCCGGTAGAACGCCGACTCGCAGGTGTAGAGGTAGAGCGCGGCGACCGCGTCGGCGGCCAGGCTCCCCTGCTGCTGGTCGGCGAGCCGCTTGCCGAACTCGTGCGAGCGCTGGACGTGCCGGTCGAGGCCGCGCAGCAGGCCGGCGACGGGGCCGACGGCGTCCGGGAAGGCCAGCAGCGGGGTGTCGAACACCCCGGTGATCTCGGGGAGGACGAGACCCTCGTCCTTGACGCTGGAGAGCCGCTCCAGATAGAGCTGGTGCAGCTCCATGGTGGATGTGATGAACGCGCCCATGCGGGCGGCGACCCCGTCGTCGGCCCCGCCGGCCTCCCCCGCCTGCTGGTCCCAGCCGGTGCTCGGCAGCCAGTCGACCGGTTCCGCGCCCACCGCCGCGAGGGCGTCGTTGACCAGGGTGAAGTGGTCGCCGTCGCAGAAGATGTCGCCTTGGGCGGCGGGGTTGCAGTGGTCGAGGTGGCGGACCTCGACGTCCGGGTACTTCTTCTGGAGCCGCTGGACGACCGACTTCAGGCTGCGCGCGTGCGCTCCCCACCAGGCGAAGACGACACCGCGGTCCTCCTCGTCCTCGGCGTCCTGCTTGGCCTTGAGGATCTCCTCGACGATCCGCTCGGCGACCGGCCGCCAGAACGCGGTGTGCGGATCGGACCCGCGCGGTCCGTCGCTGCTCGCGGTGAGGGCCGCGTTCAGCAGCAGGACGCCCTGGGTGAGCATCGCCTGGAACCACTCCGGCGGCTGGACCGTGTCCTGCTCCTTCAGCAGCGCGCGGACGTCGGCTATCGGGGTCTTCTTCGGGATGCCGTACTTCCACATGGCCGCCGCCTTGATCAGGCAGCGGATGCTCACGGCCCGGCCGAACTGGCTGTCCTTCCAGTCGTGGAAGGTGTTGTCGAACATCGCGATGCCGGTGGCGCTCTCCGGACGCGGATACGGGTTCTGCCCGAAGACGACGACCTTCCACTTCTGCGGCGGGTTCGGCTTGAGCGCCTGGAAGGTCAGTTCACGGACCGGGACCACGTCCGGACCGCGGCCCGGGCCGATGAACGAGGCGGCGCCCGGCTGCGCTTCGATGACGGGCTTGAGCAGCGGAAGCCACGGTTCACCGCCGCCCTTGAACAGGTCGGTGAGGGCCAGCGGGTCGTTCGGGTCGGGCTGCGCGGAGGCGTTGGCGTCGATCATGGCGCGGACGCTACTGGGACCCACTGACAACGCCCCGTCGGCCACGGGGCGTTGTCAGTGGGTCCTTGTAGCGTCGTGATCACTGGATGGAGCAGGTCCCGACGGGAGTGTGGAAGATGACCGTGAACCGTGCGCAGGCGCCGCTGAAGGTGGTGCTGACCGACGTCAACACCAAGGTGGTCGAGGCCTGGCGGGCCGCGTTCGCCGACACGCCGGAGATCGAGATCCGCAAGGGCTCGATCCTCGACGTACGGGCCGACGCCTGGGTCAGCCCGACCAACGCCCGCGGACTGATGAACGGCGGGGTGGACGCCGTCGTCAAGCGGCACCTCGGCGCGGGCATCCAGCTGCGGGTGCAGCGGGCGATCCGCGACGGGTTCGGCGGGCGGCTCCCGGTGGGCAGCGCGGTGTGCGTGCCGTCCGGGGCGACGAACCCCCAGTTCCTGATCTCCACGCCCACGATGGAGCAGTCCTCGCAGAACGTGAGCGAGACGCTGAACGTGGCCCTGGCCTGCGCCGCCGCGTTCCAGGCGATCCACCGGAAGAACGACGACACGCCCGGCGCCATCGGGTCGGTGGCCCTGGTCGGCATGGGCGCGCAGACCGGACGGGTGCCGGCCCGGGTGTGCGCGAACCTGATGTGGACGGGCTACACGCTCTTCAACGACCACCGCTTCGAGGACTACGACGACCTGCGCGCCACGATCGTCGCCCAGCTCGACCACATCGAGAGCGCGCCCGCCGAGCAGCGGGTCCGGATAGCGCCGCCGAAGCGCGCAACCCCGCGCCGCTGATGGGGACTTGCCCCAACTCGCCGTGAATCACGGGGGGTTGACCGTTGCATCCCCAGGTCCTTCACAGCCGCACATTAAGGATTTCCTCAGCTGCGCTCCTAATTTCTTCCGCATGACGGGAAACAACGAGCACCACGAGATCCTCGACAGCAACGACACCACCGACCCCCAGCAGCCCGGGAGGCACCGGCTCGACAAGAGCATGAAGCGCCGCCGCGTCCTGATCGGCGGCAGCGCGGTCGCCGCCGCCGGCGGACTGGCGATCGCCGGAATGGCCTCGGCCGACACCACCACCAGCGAGTCGAGCTCCTCGGCCGCCGAGGCCAAGGCCTCCACCTCCACCTCCACCACCTCCGGCGTCTGCACCCTGAACGCCGAGGTCACCGAGGGTCCGTACTCCCTGGACGGCGCCCTCGTCCGCGAGGACATCCGGGAGGACAAGGAGGGCTTCGAGGTCCAGTACACCTTCACCGTCGTCGACCAGGCCAACGACTGCGAGCCGCTCGCGGACGCCCTCGTGGAGATCTGGCACTGCGACGCCCTCGGCGAGTACTCCGGCTTCGTGGGCGGCAACGGCCACACGGAGGAGGACAACGGCACCTTCCTGCGCGGCGGTCAGATGACCGACGAGAACGGCCAGTGCAGCATCACCTCGATCTGGCCCGGCCACTACGTCTCCCGCGCGGTGCACGTCCATATGCGAGTGCACACGGACGTGACGCTCACCGACGACTCGTACACCGGCGGCGACGTCATCCACACCGGTCAGTTGTTCTTCGACGCGGACATCAACGAGGAGAT
Organism: Streptomyces sp. NPDC005811; assembly: GCF_040630405.1. Taxonomy (NCBI): domain Bacteria; kingdom Bacillati; phylum Actinomycetota; class Actinomycetes; order Kitasatosporales; family Streptomycetaceae; genus Streptomyces; species Streptomyces sp. NPDC005811. The sequence goes on along the minus strand of NZ_JBEXXK010000001.1, from coordinate 325,449 downwards.
CCAGGCGACCTCGCCGTACTCCGCGAACACCACCAAGGAGACCGCACTCGCCGACGACAGCATCTACGACGACGGAGGCGCGTCCTCGGGCCTGCTGACCCTGACCGCGCTCGGCTCCAGCGTCTCCGACGGCTACAAGGCCACTCTCACCGTGGGCGTCAACTCCGCCTGACCCCCAGGGCGGTGCCCACCCACCCCCGCCGCGGCCCCCAGCCACGCACTGGTCAGGGCCGCGGCGGAACGGCCCCCTTCTCGACTCCCGACTCTCGACCCTCGACGAAGCTGCCCTCTTGTCGAGCAGTGCTCACGCAAGCACGACGAAGCCCGGCGGCGGTCCCTCCTCAGGCCGCCGCCGGCTCGCGTTCCGCGACGGGCGCCTCGGCCGCCTTCTCCTTCAGGTGCGCCCGGATCGAGTAGGTCAGCCCGCCCGCCCACGCCGCGTACAGGACGACGTAGACCAGCGCGCTCGTCGAATCCGACGCCGCCACCCAGTCGCTCTTCAGGAGCGTACGGACGTTCGTGACGACGATGACCCCGCCGACCGCCGAGCCGAGGACGCGCGGCGGGAGCAGCCGGACCAGCCAGGCCGCGAGGGGCGCGGCGACCATGCCGCCCAGCAGGAAGGCCAGCACCCAGGGCCACTTCAGGCCCTGCGAGCCCAGCGAGAGCAGGAAGCCGAGACTGGCCGCGAGCGCCACCAGGAACTCGCTCGTGTCGACCGAGCCGATCACCTTGCGGGGCTCCATCCGGCCGCTGGCCAGCAGCGCCGGGGTGCCGACCGGTCCCCAGCCGCCCCCGCCGGTCGCGTCCAGGAAGCCGGCGACCAGCCCGAGCGGGGTCAGGAAGCGGCGGCGCAGCGGCTTGCCCAGCCGGTCCTTGGGCAGCCCCCGGAACGTGAACCGGGACATCACGTACAGGCCCAGACCGAGCAGGATCAGGGACATCACCGGGGCCGCCAGCTCCGTGGACAGCCGCGACAGCACGGTCGCGCCCAGGAAGGAGCCCACCGCCCCCGGTACGCCGATCCGCGCGACGACCTTCCAGTCGACGTTCCCGAACCGCCAGTGCGAGGCGCCGGACATCAGGGTCGTACCGATCTCGGCGAGATGGACGGTGGCCGAGGCGGCGGCCGGATGGGTGCCCATGGCCAGCAGCAGCGTGGTCGAGGTGACGCCGTAGGCCATCCCGAGACTGCCGTCCACGAGCTGGGCGCCGAGGCCCGCGAGAGCGAGCAGGACGAGCGTGCGCATGCCAGACACCTGTTCCCTAGTTCCCTGCCGTTTTCCCTGCCTTCCCCACCGGTTAGGTGGGGATTAACGGGAAGCGAGAGTAGGGGGGCAAGCTGAGAGCAGCGTGTGAAAGCTAGGGGTTCTCCCAGGCGGCCGGTTCCGCCGCCAGTTCCTTCACCGGTTCCGGAAGCGCGTCCGCCGCGATGTCCGCGACGGTGACGCCCTCCAGGATGCGGCGCACGTTCGCCCGCAGGGCGATCCACAGCGGGAGCAGGGGCTGGGCGGAGCCCGTGTAGGACAGGCCGGTGGGGCGTTCGCCCCGGACGGAGACGATCGGGCCGTCCACCGCCCTGATCACGTCCGCTACGGTGATCGACGCGGGATCGCGGGCCAGACGGTAGCCGCCCCCTCCGCCGCGCCGGCTGTCGACCACACCGGCCCGGCGGAGGTCGCCGAGGATCCCTTCCAGAAACTTGTGCGGAATGTCCTGCGCGGCGGCCACCGTCTCCGCCTTCACCGGGTCACCGCCCTGCCGTACGGCGAGCTCCAGTACCGCCCGTACCGCGTAGTCCGCCCGTGCCGAGATCCTCATGCCCACATTGTGACGCGCCGCGCATCCCGCAGGATCAGACCAGCCGGATCACGTTCCAGGACAGCGGTTCGAGTACGGCGGTGAGGGTGCCGTCCGTCAGCGCCGTGCCCTCGGCCGCGTGCGGGAGGACCCGCTCGGGCTCGGCGAGGGTGTTGCGGGCGTCCGGGTCGGCGTCGGCCAGGACGGTGTGCTCGACGACCGAGGTGAGGCCGAGGCCGTTCAGGGCGACTTCGAGGGGCAGGGCCTCGGTGCGGCTGCGGTTGACGGCGAAGACGGTGACGGTGCCGTCCTCGGCCCGGACCGCCGTAGCGTGCAGCAGGTCGGTCTCGCCGTACTTCTTCGTCTCGTACGTCGGTGACTCCACCCGTACGTCGAGCACCCGGCCGCGGCCGTGGCGGGCGGCCTGGGCGAACGGGAAGAACGTCGTCTGCCGCCAGGCCGGGCCGCCGGGCTCGGTCATGATCGGGGCGATGACGTTGACGAGCTGGGCGAGACAGGCGACGGTGACGCGGTCCGCGTGGCGCAGCAGCGCGATGAGGAGCGAGCCGAAGACGACGGCGTCCAGGACGCTGTAGTTGTCCTCCAGGAGGCGGGGGGCCTCCTCCCAGTCCCGGGCGCCGGAGTTCTCGATCTCGTGCCACTTCGAGATGTACCAGACGTTCCACTCGTCGAAGGAGAGGTTGATCTTCTTCGTGGACTTGAGCCTCGCGCCCACGTGGTCGGCGGTGGCGACCACGTTCTCGATGAAGGACTCCATGTCGACGGCGGAGGCCAGGAACGAGTCGACGTCGCCGTCTTCTGGCTGGTAGTAGGCGTGCAGGGAGATGTAGTCGATGAGGTCGTACGTCTCCTTGAGGACCGTCGCCTCCCACTCGGCGAAGGTCGGCATGGACTGGCTGGAGGAGCCGCAGGCCACCAGCTCCACGTCCGGGTCCAGCTGGCGCATCGCCCTGGCCGTCTCGGCGGCGAGGCGGCCGTACTCCTCCGCCGTCTTGTGGCCGGTCTGCCAGGGGCCGTCCATCTCGTTGCCCAGGCACCAGAGCCGGATGCCGAAGGGGTCCTTGTCGCCGTGGGTCACCCGGAGGTCGGAGAGTGCCGTGCCGGCGGGGTGGTTGGCGTACTCCTGGAGTTCCAGGGCCTCGGCGACGCCACGGGTGCCGAGGTTCACCGCCATCATCGGCTCCGACTGCGGGCCCACTTTGCGGAGGAAGTCGATGTACTCGGAGAGGCCGAAGCGGTTCGTCTCCGTCGAGCGCCAGGCCAGGTCGAGACGGCGGGGGCGGTCCTCCTTCGGGCCGACCGAGTCCTCCCACTTGTAGCCCGAGACGAAGTTGCCGCCGGGGTAGCGGATGGCCGTGACGCCGAGTTCGCGGACGAGGTCGAGGACGTCCTGGCGGAGACCTTCGGCGTCCGCGGTGGGGTGGTCCGGTTCGAAGATGCCGGTGTAGACGCAGCGGCCCAGGTGTTCGACGAAGGAGCCGAAGAGGCGGGGGTTGACTTCGCCTATCGTGAAGGCGGGGTCGAGGGTGAAGCGGGCGGTGCGCATCTTTTCCTTTCAGGTTCAGTTTTGTCTGCGGGTGCGTGGGGGCTTGTCGCGCAGTTCCCCGCGCCCCTAACGGACGACTGGCCAGCCGTCTCTTGTCCAGCTGAGCGTGTTCAGCCCCAGCTTTGGCGTGCCGCCGTCCTCTGCGTCGTAGTAGTGGTACGCCAGGACATCTCTGCCCCTGTCCTTGAAGATCGACTCTCCGCCGGTGCCGATGTAGCGGCCGTGGCCCTCCAGGAGGAGGTCGCCGCCGCCCTCCAGGAGGGGCTTGCCGGTGCTGTCCACGTACGGGCCCGTCACCTTCGTCGCTCTGCCCACCCTGATCTTGTAGGTGGAGTTCACGCCCGCGCAGCACTGGTCGTAGCTCGCGAAGAGGTAGTAGTAGCGGCCGTGGCGGACGAGGTACGGGCCCTCCACCGCGTAAGGGGCATCCGGGCGGGTCGCCAGGTGGTGGACCGTCGCCTCCTCGATCGCCTTGCCGGTCCTCGGGTCCAGCTCGATCATCCGGATGCCCGTCCAGTACGAGCCGAAGCTCATCCACAGGCGGCCGTCGGCGTGGATCACCGCCGGGTCGATGGCGTTCCAGGTGTCCGTGGTTTCGGAGGTGAAGACCTTGCCGTGGTCCGTCCAGGTGCCGGGGAGGCCGGTCGGGGAGGTGGCCACGCCGATCGCGGAGTGGTTGGTGCCCCAGGAGGAGACCGCGTAGTAGAGCCAGTAGCGGCCCGCGCGGTAGGAGAGGTCGGGGGCCCAGGGGTCGCCGGTGGCGTTGTACTCGTACCACCAGCTCGGCGGGGTGGAGAAGGCGTTGCCCGCGTCGTCCCACCGGACGCGGTCCTTCGAGGTGCGGGCGCCGATGATCCCGCCGGTCGAATAGGCCACGTATCCGCCGGACTTGAGGCGGAGGACCGTGGGGTCGTGGATGATCTGCTGGCCGGTGATCGGCTGGGGGTCCGGGTAGGTGACCGAGGCCTCGGCGGTGGTGGGGAGCAGGGCCAGGGTGGCCGCTGCCAGGAGGGTGGCGAGTCTTTGGCGCACCGCGGTCCCCTCTACTGTCCGGCCAGACCGGTGTGGGCGACGCCCCGCACGATCTGGCTCTGGAAGAAGACGAACACGACGATCAGCGGCAGGCCCGCGATCAGGCCGCCCGCCATGAGCTGGGGCCAGACGATGCCGAAGGCGTTCTGGACGGTGGCGATGCCGTTCGGCATGGTCATCAGGTCGGGGTTGTTGGTCACCATGTACGGCCACAGGAAGTTGTTCCACGAGGCGATGAAGGTGAAGATGCCGACCGCCGAGAGGGACGGCTTCGACAGCGGCAGGACGATCGTGAGGAAGATCCGCCAGCGGCCCGCGCCGTCGATGAAGGCCGCCTCCTCCAGCTCCTTCGGGAGCGACTGGAAGAACTTGTAGAGGATGTAGACCATCGCCGCCGGTGCGCACTGCGGCAGGATCATGCCCCAGTACGTGTCGACCATGCCGAGCGACTGGACCGTCGTGAAGAGCGGGACGCCGACGATCGCCGGGGAGAACATCAGGCCCGCCATGGTCAGGGCCATCAGCGCGGACTTGCCGCGGAACTCGGTGCGGGCGAAGCCGTATCCGGCGAGCGAGGAGACCAGCAGGACCAGGAAGGTGACGCAGACGGACACCACGACCGAGTTCACGAACCAGTTGGGGATGTTGCCTGCCTCCAGGACCTCCTTCCAGGACTCCAGGGTGAGGTGGTCGGGGATCCAGTGCGGGGACGCGACGGATTCGGCGGGCGTCTTGAGGGACGTGGACAGCGCCCAGGCCAGGGGGGCCAGCCAGACGAGCGACAGCGCCGAGGCGACGGCGGTCAGGGCGATCTGGCCGGGGGTCCAGGTGCTGCGGGGTTTGCGTATCGCGGGGGTCGTCATCGGGTCGCCGCCTCCTCGCGTCCGCGCAGCAGCCACATCCGGCCGAGGGCGACGGCCGCGATGATCAGGAACAGGATGAAGGAGATCGCGGAGGCGTAGCCCACGCGGTAGCTGGTGAAGCCCTCTTCGAGCGTGTACTGCACGAAGGTGCGGGTCGATTCCTCGGGTCCTGGGCCGAACTGGTACATCACCACGGCCTGGTCGAAGACCTGGAGGGAGGCGAGGACCTGGAGGGCGATGACCAGGCCGGTGATGTTGCGCAGGTTGGGGACGGTGATGTGCAGCAGCCGCTGCCAGGCGTTCGCGCCGTCCAGTTCGGCGGCCTCGTACAGGTGCTGGGGGATGTTCTGGAGGGCGGCCAGGTAGAGGAGGAAGGAGAAGCCGACCGTCCACCACAGGGTCGCGATCACCACGGCGAGCATCGCCGTGGACTTCTGGGTGAGCCAGGGGGTGTCCCAGCCGAGGACGTGGTTGACCATGCCGTTGGTGGGCTGGAACAGCCACCACCACAGGTTGCCCACGACGGCCGAGGGCAGCAGGAACGGGGCGAAGAAGCAGAGCCGCCACAGCCACTTGAAGTGCACGGTGTGGTGGGCGATCAGGGCCATCAGCAGGGCCATGACGACGATCACCGGGACCACGTAGACGGTGAACTGGACGCTGTGCTTGAGGGAGTCCCAGACCAGGTCGTCGTGGAGGGCCTCGCGGTAGTTGGCGAGGCCGACGAAGCCGGAGTCGTCGCCGGAGATGTTGGCGTCGGTGAAGCTGAGGTAGAGGCCCCGGACGACGGGGACGAGGACGAACAGGCCGTAGAGGACGAAGAAGGGGGCGACGAACCAGCCGCCGTGCTGGAAGCGCCGGCCCCAGCGGGCGCGGGCGGAGTCGGCGGCGGTCGCGGTGCGGGCCGGGAGTGCGGTGCCGGCCTGGGCGAGGGTGCTCATACGCCGGCTCCCCTCCGGGCGCGGACGCCCTCCGGCTGCCGGACGGGGATGTTCCCCGGGCGGGCCCCCTCCGGGCGACGGGTGACGCCGTGCCCCGGGCGGGAACCTGGCGGTCGCGGGGCAGACGCGCTGCGGATCAGGGACCCCTCCGGCCGCAGGGCGAGACCGCTCCGCGCCCGGGTGCCCACCGGCCGCTGCGCGAAGGCGCTCCACAGGTGAGCACCCTCGTCCCGCCGCCGGGCAAGGGTGCTGCCGAAGAGGGCGCCCTCCGGCCGCTGGACGAGGCCGCTCCAGATGCGGGCGCCCTCCGGGTGCCGGGCGGTGGTGCTCATGCGCGCGCTCCCTTCAGCTCCTGGGCCGCCGTGCGGCCGTCCATCGGGTTCTTCGCCGCCAGGAGTTGTTCGAGGGCGGACTTCATCCGGCGGGCGGCCGCCTCCGGCTTCGCCGAGCCGAGGTTGGAGGACGCGACGATCGGGCCCATGCGCTGGGCGAGGATGCCCGTGGAGCCCGCGAACCAGATGTGGGGTTCGGTGGCGGGGTGGTCCATCGCGGGGCGCGAGTACTCGTTCTGGGGGGACAGCTTCAGGTACGCCGGGTCCTCGAAGGTGGGCAGATAGGCGGGGACATGGCCGCCGTTGGCCCAGGTGGTGGCGTGGGTGACCATGTAGGCGGCGAGCCGGTAGGCGTCCTCGTTCGCGGCGCCGCCGCGGTGTGCCTGGTGGGGCAGGATGAAGGAGTGCGACTCGGCGTGGGTGGCCGGGGTGCCGAAGACGGGGGGCAGCGGCTGGGCGCCGTACTCGATCTTCTGGGAGTTGAAGTACGGCACCGACCAGTTGCCCTCCCAGGTGAAGGGCGAGCCGGCGAGGAAGGCCTCGGCGTCGGCCTCGCCGACCGTGACATAGCCGTCGGTGACGTGCTTGCGGAAGAACTCCAGGACCTCGGTGGCCTTGCCGGTGTCGAAGGTGACGTCCGTGTGGTCGTCGGTGAAGTAGGTGCCGCCGAGCTGCTGGTGGAAGGCGACGAAGAACCACCAGCAGAAGTTCTGGTCGTTGGCGTGCAGGCCGAGGGTCTGCTGTCCGTCCTTCAGCCGCGCCTTCGCCGCCTTCAGTACGGCGAACCAGTCGTCCACCGAGGTGACGGTGGGCAGCCGGCCGTCGGCGTCGAGGAGGCCCGCCCGCGCGCAGACGTCCTTGCGGTAGAAGCTGAGCTGGACGTGGATGTCCAGCGGGAGGGCGTACAGCTTGCCGTCCACGATGCCGCGCTGCCACAGGACCGGGTTGAAGTCGGCCTCCCGCACGCCGTGCCGGGCGAGGAGGTCGACGTCCCAGGGGTCCAGGAGGCGGCCCGGGGCGAAGCCGGGGATACGGCCCTGGTGCATGACGGCCAGCTCGGGGGCGCGGTTGCCGGCCGCGGCCATGGCGAGCTTGGTGTAGTACGGTCCGCCCCAGGTGAGGGTGGCGTCCTTGACGGCGATGTCCGGGTGCTCCTTGCGGAAGGCGTCCACCATCGCGACCTGGTTGGCGCCGTCGCCGCCCTGGAAGAGGTTCCAGTAGCGGACGCGGGTGCGGCTGCCGGCCGCGAGCGCGTCGGCGCCGGTGCCGAGGGCGGCGAAGCCGAGGCTGCCCGCGACCACGGCACCGCCCGCGGCGGTGAGGAGTTGCCTGCGATTCAGGCGAGGTTGTGCCATACCTTGCCCCTGTCGTCCGGTCGGTCCATCACTTCAGCATCGTTCGGCATTTCGGATCACGAACGTAACTTCGAACGCGACCGTAAAATCGATGCGCTTGCGCGTCAATGGTTTCGACACGAAGTCTGATAGCGCTTTCTATCGTCGTCGGGCCGCTCGCCCCACCCCCGTCGAATGTTTTCGTGACGCGGACACAACCAGCCGCGTAGGCTCGACGCCGCGGCCGGAGGGCGCCGGGCGGGCTGCCGTACGGCGGCGAGAAGGGGGCGGGACCTGATGGACATCGCGGGCGCGCGCGGGACGGCGTCCCGGATCGCCTCCGCGCTGCGGCGCCCGAGGACCGGACCGGCCATGCGCGAACTCACGGCGGGGCTCTCCGCCGCGCTGCGGGCCAGGCCCCGGCGGCCGGCCGGGGTGCGGGAGGTGTCCCGGGCCCTGTGCGAGGCGATGGCCGCGCGGCGCGGCGGACGCTCCGTGGAACTGCGGTTCGAGCGGTTCCCGGACGAGATCGGGGTGACCGGCCTGTGGATGGAGTTCCGCGACTTCGACCTGGTCATCGTGGAGGAACGGGCCGAGGCCGTGCAGCAGCTGGTCATCCTCGGGCATGAGCTGTGGCATCTGCACGCCGGGCACCGGCACCACCATCACGGGGTCGGCCGGGACGCGGCGGGGGTGCTCGCGGGCCGGGGCGGCTGGGACTCCATGGCGCTGACGGTGGCCGCCCGCAACGGGTCCCGGGAGGCCGACGAGGCCGAGGCCGACGACTTCGGGCACCGGCTCGCTGCGCGGTTCCGGCGGTATCTCGCCGAGGGCGGGGACGGGGGCGGGGGCTTCGGCGGCTCCGGCGGCTCCGGCGGCTCCGGCGGCCTCGGTGGCTCGGGGGGCTCCGGTGTGGAGGTCTCGCCGGTGCAGCGGACGCTGGGGTACCGGGGACGCGGGGGCGCGGCCCGGTGATGCACGGTCTGTACATCTCCTTCTGGCTGCCCACGGTGGTGCTGGGCGCCGCCCTGGCCATCAAGCTGCCCAGCATCCTCAAGCTGTGGCGGGATCCGCTGCTGCGGGCGGTCGGCGGGCTGCTGCTGTTCGCCTGCGCGGTGTTCGTGTTCGCCGCGCCGCGGACGATCGCCTGGACCAACCGGGTCACCGGGGTCCCCAACATCGCCGCGCCCTGGGTGTACTCGCTGCTCACCGCGCTCTCCGCGTCCTGGCTGCTGCTGGTCATCGCCTGGCGCAACAACCTCACCGAACGCTCGGCGCAGACCCGGCGGGCCACGCGGTGGGTGGTGTCCGTGTACGCGGGGGTGGTGGTCACGCTGTGGGTGCTGTTCGCGCTCGCCGACGTGCCCGTGGAGCGGATCCGGGACCTGGACACGTACTACGCCACGACGCCCTTCATGCGCGAGGAGATCCTGCTCTATCTGCTCGCGCACACGGTGGCCTGCTCGGTCACCGCCGGGCTGATCTGGAACTGGAGCCGCACCGACGGCCTCGACGCCTGGCTGCGCTGGGGGCTGCGCTTCCTCGGGGCCGGGTATGTGACGAACCTGCTGTTCAGCGCGGCCAAGCTGACGGCTGTGGTGGCCCGCTGGACCGGGCACGACCTGGACTGGCTGAACACCAACATCGCGCCGTCGGCGGCCTGTGTCGCCGCCACCCTGGTCGCGATCGGCTTCATCGTGCCGCACGCCGGCCAGTACCTCCAGGAGCGGTGGCGGGTCCGCCGGCTGCACCGCGGTCTCGGGCCGCTCGCCCGGCTGATGCGGCCCGTCGTCGGCGCCCGTGAGCCGCTCGCCCTGCGCGCCACCCCCGAGCTCCGGCTGATCCGCCGCGAGACCTTCATCCGTGACGCCGTCCTCCAGCTCTCCCGCCATCTCGACGACGACCTGCGCAGGCGCTCCTACGACGCGGCGGTCGCCCTCGGCCACGACCGCGGCCGCGCCCAGGCCCTGGCGGCGGCGGTGACGATCCAGGCGGCGGTGGCGGCGAGCCGCGGAGCGGAATCCTCACCGGAGCCCCCGAGGGCCCCCTCCGGGGCCACCACCCCGATCGGCACCCCGTCCCTGGGCCCCGGAGCCGCCATCGCGGGAGCCCGCGGCGCGGGACCCCGCCTGGAGGAAACGCTGCCCGGCGGGACGGGGCCGGAGCCCGACGGGGCGGAGGCCGCGCCTGTCGAGGCTGGCCTGGAGCCCGGCGGGGCGGAGGCCGCGCCTATCGGGGCGGGCATGGAGCCCGGCGGGGCGGAGGCCGCCACCGGCAGGGCAGACGCCGCCACCGGCGGGACGGAGGCCGCGCCCGGCGGGACGGAGGCCGGGGGCCCCGGAGCCGCCATCGCGGAAGCCCGCGCCGCAGGACCCCGCCTGGAGGAAACACTGCCCGACGGGACGGGGCCGGAGCCCGACGGGGCGGAAGCCGCGCCTGTCGAGGCGGGCATGGAGCCTGGCAAGGCGGAGGCCGCCACCGGCAGGACGGAAGCCGCCACCGGCAGGACGGAAGCCGCGCCCGGCAGGGCAGAGGCCGCGCCCGGCAGGACGGAGGCCGCCACCGGCAGGACGGAAGCCGCCACCGGCGGGACGGAGGCCGCGCCCGGCAGGACGGAGGCCGCGCCCGGCAGGGCAGAGGCCGCGCCCGGCGGGGCGGAGGCCGGGGGCCCCGGCGGGGCGGCCGGGGCGGACACGACTTATCTGTTGCGGGAGATCCAGGCCGTGTCCGCGGTTCTCCGGCATCCCGATGACATCGACGCGGTCCGTGAGCTCGCGGTCCGCCCCGGCAGAGAGCATGTCCCCGCATGACTGAAGATCCCACCCCCGCCAGAACCGCCGTAGTCCTGGGGGGATCCCATGCCGGCATGCTCGCGGCGGCCGCCCTGGCCCCGTACGCCGAGCGGGTCGTCGTCGTCGAGCGGGACGTCCTGCCCGACGGTCCCGAGCCCCGCAAGGGCCTGCCCCAGGCCCGTCACGCCCACATGCTGTGGTCGGGCGGGGTGCGGGCGCTCACCGAGCTGCTGCCGGGCGCCACGGAGGCGTTGCGCGCGGCCGGGGCGCGCCGGCACCCGGTCACCAGCGACATGGTCGTCCTGGGGCCGCGCGGCTGGTTCCGGCGCTGGCCCGAGTCGCACCATGTGATCCTCGCCGGGCGGGACCTGCTGGACGCGACGGTCCGGGGTCAGGTCCTGGCGGACGAGCGGGTCGAACTGCTCGACGGCACCGAGGTGCTGGGGCTGGAGGGCACCGCGGGGGCGGTCACCGGGGTGCGGGTCCGCGACCGGGAGCGGGACGCCGTACGGGTGCTGCGGGCCGGACTGGTCGTGGACGCGACCGGGCGCGGCTCGCGGGCGTCGCGGTGGCTGACGGAGCTGGGGCTGCCCGAGGTGGAGCGGCGCGAGGTCGACTCGGGGCTGGCGTACGCGAGCCGGCTCTATCTCGCTCCCGAGCAGGCGCGGTCCGGCTATCCGATCGTGAACGTGCAGCCGGATCCGCGGGACACCCGTCCGGGGCGGGCCGGCTTCCTGCTGCCCATCGAGGACGGGCGCTGGATCGTCACCCTCAACGGCACGCGCGGTGGTGAACCCTCCGCCGACGCCGGGGACTTCGTCCGGTTCGCCCGGGAGGAGCTGCGGCACCCGGTCATCGGGGAGCTGCTGGAGCGGGCCGAGCCGCTGACCGACGTGTCGTACACGCGGGCCACGCTCAACCGGCGGCACTTCTACGAGCGGATGCCGCGGTGGCCGGAGAACTTCGCGGTGCTCGGCGACGCGCTGGCCGCGTTCAACCCGCTCTACGGGCACGGGCTCGCCGTCGCCGCGCAGAGCGCGGTGCTGCTGCGGGACGTGGTGCGGCGGTACGGCTGGGGGGCGGCCGGTCTGGCGCGGCGGGTGCAGCGGGCGGTGGTCCGGCCGGCGGGGGCCGCGTGGGATCTCGCGGTCGGGCAGGACGTGTTCTATCCGGGGGCGGCGGAGGGCGGGCCGACGGTACGGGACCGGGTGCTGTCGGCGTACGTGGGCCGGCTGATGCTGACCGCGACGGGCAACGGACGGATCGCCCGGCGGGTGACCGACGTGACCTCGCTGGAGCGGGGGGCCGCGGTGCTGCTGACGCCGCCGGTACTGCTGGCCGCCGCGAGGGGTCCGCTCAAACCGGCCTTGAGCGGACCGCCGTTGACCGGGGAGGAACTGAAGCGAGTGGGGTTGCCTCAGCCGGTAGCCGGCAGCCGGTAACCGGTAGCCGCGCCAGGGTGTCCGGGCGCGGCGCCGTCGTGGCTGGTCGCGCCCCGCGGCGGAGCCGCAGACGGACACGGCCCCGCGCCCCTGTCGGGGCGCGGGTCGGTCAGCCCCGGAACGCCGGCTGGGGTACGCCCTTGCCCGCGTCCGGGATCACCAGGAGCGAGCCGGCGATCGGGTGGGGGGCGTCGAGGCCCACCGTCGCCGTCGTGATGTAGAGGTCGGTGAGGTCGGAGCCGCCGAAGGCGCAGGCCGTCACCCGGGGGGTGGGGAGGGTGATGACGCGGTCGAGTTCACCCGCGGGGGTGTAACGGCGTACCGCTCCGCCGTCCCAGAGCGCGACCCAGACGCAGCCGTCCGCGTCGACGGTGAGGCCGTCGGGGAAGCCGGCACCGTCCTCGATCACGGCGAAGGGGCGGCGGTCGGCGATCCGGCCGTCGGTGCAGGAGAAGACGTCGACCCGGCGGGTCGGGGAGTCGATGTAGTACATGAGCGAGTGGTCCGGGCTCCAGCCCGTGCCGTTGCTCACCGCCACGTCGTCGAGGACGACCTCGGCGGTGCCGTCGCCGGTGAAGCGGGACAGGGTGCCGCCGCCGGGCGCCTCGTCGTAGCGCATGGTGCCGGCCCACAGGGAGCCGTCGGGGGCGACGGCGGCGTCGTTGGCGCGGCGGCCGGGGACCGGCTCGTGGTGCAGCCAGCGGAAGGTGCCGTCCTCGTCCAGCAGGGCCACGCCGTCACGGAGGTTGAGGACCAGACCGCCGCCCTCGCGGGGCTTGGCCGCGCCCACGTGCTGGTCGGTGACCCGGACCGTGCGGCGGCCGGTCGAGGGGTCGTAGGTGTGCAGCCGGGAGCCGAGGATGTCGAGCCAGAGCAGGCGGCCGGTGGCCGGGTCCCAGGTGGGGCCCTCGCCGAGGGTGGCCTCGGCCCGTACCGCGACGTCGTACTTCGTGCTCATGCCACGCTCCGGTAGCCGAGGAGTTCGGAGAGTTCCGCGGCGCCCTTGGCGGCGAGCTGCTCCAGCTCGATACGGCGCTCGTCGCTCCAGCGGATCATGGGAACGGAGATCGACAGGGCGGCCACGACCTGGCCGGTGCGGTCGCGGACGGGCGCGGCCACACAGCTGACGTCGGGGTTCGACTCACGGCTCTCCACGGCGACGCCCCGGTCCCGGATCTCCGCGAGCGCGGTGCGCAGGGCGGCGGGGTCGGTGATGCTGTTCGGGGTCATCCGCATGAGCTGGGCGTCGTCCGGGACCCGGGCGGAGAGCTCGCTCTCGGACAGGGAGGCCAGCAGCATCTTGCCGACGGAGGTGCAGTGGGCGGGCAGCCGGCGGCCGGCGGCCGAGACCATGCGCACCGCGTGCGTGGAGTCGACCTTGGCGATGTAGATGACGTCCGTGCCCTCCAGGATCGCCACGTGGACCGTCTCGTCACACGTCTCGGCGACACTGCGGGCGACCTGCTGACCCTCGGCGGCGAGGTCGAGCTGCTCGGCGTACCGGCTGCCGAGCTGGTACGGGCGGACACCGAGGCGGTACCGTCCGGGCTGTCCGGGCACGGGGACGATGTAGGAGCGCGCGGCGAGCGTGGTCACCAGTTCGTGCACCGTGGTGCGCGGGAGCTGGAGCCTGCGCACGATGTCGGGGGCGGAGAGCGTCCCGTCCCCGTCGAGGAAGAGCTCGAGAATGTCGAGAGCTCGGGTCACGGCTGGTACGAGGCGTCCCACGACCGGCCCCCTCCCTGTTTCGTCCCTGGCCTGCGTTCGAAATTTCAACAGGCGATCGGCATGGCGAACACAGGCTGTCATATGGCGCTGCGCTGGGCAATGGTCCTGAAACGCCTCGGTGGGCCAGGATGGGGGCATGCCGACCCCGAAACGTCTCGCCGGCACCTTCAGTGTCGCCGACTTCCAACTCGTGCTGCTGCGCCGCATGGCCGACCACAACCCGGATCTGGTGGACGACGCCCGCCATGCCCTGGGGGTGTCCCTGGCGCAGATGAGGGAGGCCAACAAGCGCTGGCAGGCCATGGTCCACTCCCCGCACGCACGGGGCGCCCTCTCCCGTTACCGCTCGGTCCTCGGTGAACCCGAATCGAGGACCGCCCGCCGCGTCGGCGACCTCGACTGCGAGTCCTGGCAGTGGCCGATCCCGCTCTGGCCCGAGCTGCGCTTCGAGGTGCTGCTCGCGCCGGACAACGCCGTCTGGAACGACTGGCTGGTCCGCTCCCCGCAGCAGCCGGGCCCGGCGCTGCGCACCCTGGACGACCTGGCCCCCTGGTCCTGCACGGTCGACGAGGTCGCCCGCGCCTTCGCGCCGGCCCGCCCGTTGGAGGGGACCGCGCCCGGCCGCTGGGGACTGGCGTTCACCGCGCCGGACGCGCTGGGCACGCCCAGGGAGGTGGTCGCCGAGTTCACCTGGGGCCTGCTCCAGCGGACGGCGGTCCGGGACGGGAACGCCCCGGGCCCGGGGCCGTACGAGCAGCACGAACACGAACTGTACGAGCAGCGCGCACAGCACGAGCGGCAGTACGGAACCCACGGGCAGCAGTACGGACCGTACTAGCCGGGCCGCACGGCGCTACCGGCGGGCCGCCGCGAGGATCGCCGCCGCGACCGGCGCCACCGAGCCGGTGTGCAGGGACAGGAACAGGTTCGGTTCGACCAGTTCCAGTTCCATGACCTGGGGGCGGCCGTCGTCGCCGTCCACGAGGTCCACGCGCGCGTACAGCAGCTCGGGGGCCTCGGGCACGGCCGCCAGGGCCTGGGCGGCCACGGCCAGTTCGGCGTCCGTCGGCTGCCAGGCCTCCAGGCCCGGGTGGGCCACCTTGCGCTCGTCGTACGGCGTGCCGGGCGCGAGGACGGCGCCCTTGCGGCTGGCGTGCAGCAGGCGTCCCCCGAAGAACTGCAGGGCCCGCTCGCCCGCCGCGTCGATGCCCCGCACATAGGGCTGCACCATCGCGGTGAAGCCCTCGGCGTGCAGGCGCGCGAGGTGCCGTACGGCGGTGTCGTGCTCGTCGGGGGTGTAGCGGGCGGCGAAGCGGGCGCCGCCGCCGGAGGTCGGCTTCACGACGTACTCGTGGTCGTCGGGGAGGCCGGCCACCGGCTCGCCGGGCGCGAGGTAGCGGGTCGGGACGGTCGCGACCCCGGCGGCCGCGAGCGCGCCGAGGTAGCGCTTGTCGCTGTTCCAGCGGATCACCTCGGCCGGATTGGCCAGCCGGGTGAGGGCGCCGGTCTTCTCGGCCCAGGCCAGGAACTCGGCCGCGCGCCAGCTGTAGTCCCAGGTCGAGCGGATGACGGCGAGGTCGAACCCGGCCCAGTCGGCCTCGGGATCGTCCCAGACGACGGCCCGCGCGTCCGCCCCAGCCCCGGTCAGCGCCGCCACCAGCCCCGGCAGATCCCGGTCGACGGCGACCTCGGGTCCGGGCCGGCAGGTGACGAGGGCGATACGGGACACAGCGGGACTCCCCCTTCGTACGCATGTCCGATGATCCTTCCCCGGAAGGCTAACAACGGCCACGGGAACCCGCACGGGCCGCTTGGCCTTCCCCCTTGGGTGAACCCATGGCTGTGTGGTGGCCGACGTGGTGCAAGTGGGGTGAGCCGGGGCAGGATCGGGGGCACGTGACCACAGCACACCGGTTCAAGGAGCGTCCGCGTGTCCTCTCTCTTTCCGGCCCTCACGGGTGATCCTTCCGAGCGTGCCGCGGTGCGGTTCGGTGAGCGTGGGCTGACGTACGCGGAGCTCGCGGCGGCCGCCGGGGCCGTCGGGGAGCGGGTGCGCGGGGCGGGGCGGGTGGCGGTGTGGGCCACGTCCACGCTGGAGACCGCCGTGGCGGTGGTGGGCGTGCTGCTCGCCGGGGCCGCGGCCGTGCCGCTCAATCCGAGGTCGGGGGACAAGGAGCTGGCGCACATCCTCGGCGACAGCGCGCCGGAGCTCGTGCTCGCGGCGCCCGGTGACGAACTGCCCGCCGCACTGGCCGGGTTGGAGCGGGTCGACGTGGACGTGTCCGCCGTCGGGCCGGTGCCCGCCGGGGCGCCGGGGTCCGACGAGGAGCCGGCCCTCGTCGTCTACACCTCCGGCACCACCGGCCCCCCGAAGGGCGCGGTCATCCCCCGGCGGGCCGTCGCCGCCACCCTGGACGCCCTGGCGGACGCCTGGCAGTGGACGGGGCGGGACGTGCTGGTGCACGGGCTGCCCCTGTTCCATGTGCACGGGCTGGTGCTCGGCGTGCTCGGGCCGCTGCGCCGGGGCGGGGCCGTACGGCATCTGGGGCGGTTCACCACGGAGGGCGTGGCCCGGGAGCTGAACGGCGGCGCGACCATGCTGTTCGGGGTGCCGACGATGTACCACCGGATCGCGGAGACGCTCCCGGCGGACCCGGAGCTGGTCAAGGCGCTGTCGGGGGCGCGGCTGCTGGTGTCGGGTTCGGCCGCGCTGCCCGTGCACGACCACGAGCGGATCGCGGCGGCGACCGGGCGGCGGGTGATCGAGCGGTACGGCATGACGGAGACCCTGATGAACACGGCGGTGCGGGCCGACGGGGAGGCCCGGGCGGGGACCGTCGGGGTGCCGCTGCCGGGGGTGGAGCTGCGGCTGGTCGACGAGGGCGGGGCGGCCGTCGCGGCGTACGACGGGGAGACCGTCGGGGAGATCCAGGTGCGCGGGCCGAATCTGTTCACGGAGTACCTCAACCGGCCCGAGGCGACCGCCGCCGCCTTCACCGCCGACGGCTGGTTCCGCACGGGTGACGTGGCGGTGCTCGATCCGGACGGGTATGTGCGGATCGTGGGGCGCAAGGCCACCGATCTCATCAAGAGCGGCGGGTACAAGATCGGGGCCGGGGAGATCGAGAACGCGCTGCTGGAGCATCCGGGGGTGCGCGAGGCGGCCGTCACGGGGGCGCCGGACGCGGACCTCGGGGAGCGGATCGTCGCCTGGATCGTCCCGGTCGATCCCCAGTCCCCGCCGGGGGAGGCGGAGTTGGCCGACCATGTGGCCCGGCGGCTCGCGCCGCACAAGCGGCCCCGCGAGGTGCGGTACCTCGACGCGCTGCCCCGCAACGACATGGGGAAGATCATGAAGCGGGCGCTGCCGGCATGACGGGACGTGCGAGCGCCCGCGAGGTCATCGCCCTGGTCACCGACTCCTTCAGCGAACTCCCCTCCCCACAAAGGGACTTCCGCCCCGACGGGCCGCTGGCCTGGCCCGGCTACGACCTCTCGCGCGCCCGCGCGGCCGAACGCACCGGCGAGAGCGAGTCCGTCGTCTGCGGCACCGCCGAGGTCGAGGGCACCGAAGCGGTGCTGATCGCCTTCGAGTTCGGCTTCCTGGGCGGCTCGCTGGGCGAACGCACCGGCGACCGGCTGACGGCGGCGTACGCCCACGCGCGGGAACACCGGCTGCCCGTCGTGCCGTTGGTCGCCACCGGCGGCAGCCGGATGCAGGAGGGCATGCTCGCCCTCACCCAACTCCAGCGGGTGGCGCGGGAGTCGGCGCTGACCCGGCAGGCCGGGCCGGCGCAGATCGCGGTGGTGCGGGACCCGACGACCGGCGGGGGCTGGGCCACGCTCGGCGCGGGTGCCGACGTCGTCCTCGCGCTGCCCGGGGCCCAGGTCGGTTTCGCCGGGTCGCGGGTGCGGCCGGCGGACGCCGATCCGGCCGCGTACACGGCCGAGGCGCAGGTCGCGGCGGGGGCTGCGGACGCCGTCGTGCCCGAGGGGGAGCTGCGGGAGACGCTCGGGCGGTGGCTGCGGCTGCTGACCGGAGGGTCGCGGGAGCCCGTCCCGGTGCCGGAACCGCTCGGCGCGCGGGATCTGCCGGTCTCCGGCTGGGACGCGGTACGCCGGGCCCGCTCCCCCCGCCGGCCGCGCGCCACGCAGTACCTGGACGCCTGTCTCACCGGGCGGGTCGCGCTCTCCGGCGACCGGTGCGGGGGCACCGACCCGGACGGCATGCTGTGCGGCTTCGGCGAGCAGGACGGCCGTACGGTCGCGTACGCCGCGCAGACCGGGGCGGCCACCCGGCCCGCCGGATACCGTACGGCGACCCGGCTGATCCGGCTCGCGGACCGGCTCGGCATCCCGGTGCTCACCCTGGTGGACACCCCCGGCGCGGCCAACGACGCCGAGGCGGAGCGGCAGGGCGCGGGCGCGGCGATCGCGGAGCTGTTCGGGGTCCTCGCCACCGTGCGGACACCGGTCACCACGCTGGTGATCGGCGAGGGCGGCTCCGGCGGGGCGCTCGCGCTGGCCGCGCCCGGCCGCACCTGGGCCGCGCCGGACAGCTACTTCTCCGTGATCGCGCCCGAGATGGCCGCCGCGATCCTCAAGCGGCCGCCCGCGGAGGTGGAGGCGACGGCCGGTCAACTCCGGATCCGGCCGCAGGACTTGGTGGAACTGGGGGTGATCCGGGCGCCGGAGCGGGGGACAGCGTGAAAACCGGCGGGGGAACAGGACAACCCCGAGTACCGTCCGTAACAATGGGGCTGCGCAGCGCCGCGGGGCGGCCTGGGCGGTCCGGGAGAGCGAGAGAAGGGGCTACGGGGGCGTCGTGGACGGACTGGTGGAGTTCAGGACCGACGACGGGGCCGTGGTCTCCGTCGAGGAGGCGGCCGACCGGCGGCCCGGGTCACGGCTGGTGGCGCGCGGCGACGGCACGGTCCAGGCGGCCCGTACCTTCGAGGGCGCGCTGGAAGGGGTCCGGGCGGCGGCCGAGTCCGCGCTGCGGGTGTTCCGGGACGGCACGTTACGGCCGGACGGGGTGGAGATCGAGTTCGGGGTGAAGCTCTCGGCGGAGACCGGCGCGATCATCGCCAAGGGCACGGCGGAGGGCCACCTCGTGGTGAAGCTGTCCTGGTCCCCCGCGGCGGCCGACGCGCGACCGCCCGCGCCCGACAGGGGGCCGGAGCCCACCGCCGCCTCATGAACAGCGCCGAGTGGCACGCCCGGATCGAGACCGCCGGCCGGGTCGCCGGGGCCGGCTTCCTGATCACCCCGCGCAAGGTGCTGACCTGCGCGCACGTGGTGGGCGGGGCCGGTGCGGCGGACGGGCTGACGGTGACGTTCACCGAGCGGCCGGGCTTCCCCGCGGTGCCGGCGCGGGTGGTCGCCGACGGCGGCTGGGGCGGCGGCCCGACCGACCTCGGCGATCTCGCCGTACTGGAACTGGCGCACGAGGTGCCGATCGCGCCGGCCGCGCTCGCCCCGGTCGACGCGGCGCACGGACAGCGCGCCGACCGGCCCCGCAAACTGGTCGTCTACGGCTTCCCGGTCGGCTTCGACGAGGGCACGCTCGCCGAGTACCGCGTCACCGCCGCCCAGCTGCTCAACCGTGAGTGGATCCAGCTGGAGGCCTGGCAGCCCGGCGGGCAGCCGCTCGCACCCGGGTTCAGCGGCGCCGCCGTCGCCCTCGCGGACACCGGCGAGGTCGTCGGCATGGTCACCGCGGCGGCGGGCGCGCAGGACGTGCGCAACGGGCGGATGATGCCCACCGAGGTCCTGGCCCGCTACTGGCCGGGACTGGAGGGCCTGGTGCCCACCTCCGACCACGGGGCGGCCGACCGGGCCCGGCTGCGCGCCCTCGTCGAGCGGGCCGTGCGCGCGCACCTGGACTGCGGTCCCGTGCGGCTCGTCCGGCTCTACGAGGCCGCGAGGGGCCCGCTGGACCCGGACGCGCCCGAGGAGGGGTTCGACTCCCTGTGGTCGGCGGCCCTGTTCGTGCTGTGCGAGATCGACGGCGCCGACGCGGCCGGCACCGTCGCCCGCTTCACCGCCCAGGTGGAGGCGCTGTTCCAGGCCCCCGCCACCCCGGCCGCCGGGCCCGGCGCCGCGCCCGACTGGTCGCCGATCCTCGTCGATCTGCGGCACAGCGGCGCCGGGGACGGGCATGTGCGGGTGGAGGTGTCCGCGTACAGCGGGGGCCGCCGGCATCCGGTCGCCTCGGAGACCGTGCCGCAGGCCCGGGTGCGGGCCTATGTGCAGGAGCGGATCGACGCCGCGTTCCGGTATCTGACGCCCGGCTGCGACGAGTTGATCGCTTTCGCGCTGCCCCGGGACTGGATCGACCTGCCGGTGGACCGCTGGGCGAGCGCCCCCGACGACGAGACCCCGCTGGGGTCCGTGTACCCGCTCGTCGTCACCGACCAGGCGCGCCTGCGGCCCGGCACCCGGCATCAGCTGACCCGCGCCTGGAAGCGGCTCGACACTCTGCCCGGGGCGCGGGTGCACCGGGTGGAGTGCGCCGGCTCCGAGGAGCCCGCCCGGCTGCGGCTGAGGCTGCGCAGGCCCGACGCCTGTCTGGCCGGTTTCGCCACCGCCCCGGCCGCCTCGCGCACCCGTCCCCATTTCGACACCTCGCTCACCGCGCCCGCCCCGGTGGTCGTCTGGTCGCGGGGTGGCTGCGCGGGCGGCGCCGAGGGCTGTGCGGGCGGGGACGGCTGCGCCGGCAAGACCTTCCTGGACGAGCTGGACGCCTGCGTCGCCGCCGTGCCGCCCGCCGAACTGCCGCGCGAGATCCTGGCGTTGCGTGAGGAGGCCGACGCGGAGGAGGGCCACTGGGCCCGCGACATCCAGCTGCTGTGGGACGACCCGCGCGTCTTCACGGACCCGCACGGCGACGCCCCCGCCCACGCCCGCTCCCCCGTCACCTGAGCCGCCACCGCCCCTCGACCGATGCGTACGCCGAGTCACGCCGAGTCACGCCGAGTTTCGGAGAACCATGCCCCACTGGACCGTCTACACCGGCAGCAGCGAGCCGCACGACGGCATCGACCGGCTGCCCGAGCCGCCGCCCTGGCGGGCGTTCGACGGCGAGCCCGTGCTGCCGCCGCCGCGCGAGGGCGACGACGAGGCCGCCGTCTCCCCCGACCGCGTCCACCGCGCCCGTACGTACGTCGCCACCCCGGACAGCGTCCAGCTCGTCAACGCGGCCCTCGTCCTGCGCCGCCCGCTGCTGGTCACCGGCCCGCCCGGCACCGGCAAGTCCTCCCTGGCCTACGCGGTCGCCCGCGAGCTGGGCCTCGGACCGGTACTGCGCTGGAACATCACCAGCCGCTCCACCCTCGCCGACGGGCTCTACCAGTACGACCCGCTGTCCCGGCTGTACGCGGCACGGCAGGCGGCGTCCCGGGCCCCGGAGGCGGTGCCGGACGGCGGAGGTGTCGAGGACCATCTGCGGCTCGGCCCCCTCGGGACCGCCCTGCTGCCGTACGCCCGTCCCCGCGCCCTCCTGGTCGACGAGATCGACAAGAGCGACCTCGATCTGCCCAACGACCTGCTGAACGTGCTGGAGGAGGGCCAGTACGAGATCCCCGAGCTGCTGCGGGCCGGCCGCGATGCCGGCGGGGGCGCCACCGCCGAGGTGCTCGCCGACGGGACCCAGGCGCCGGTCACCGTCACCCGGGGCCGGGTCCGCTGCCGGGCGTTCCCGTTCGTGGTCCTCACCAGCAACGGCGAGCGCGAGTTCCCGCCCGCCTTCCTGCGCCGCTGCGTCCGGCTGAAGCTGCGCCGCCCCGGCCGCGAGCAGCTCACCGAGATCGTCCGCGCCCACCTCGACACCCCGCCCGGCGAGGCGGAACACCTCATCGGCCGCTTCCTGGCCCGCGCGGCCGACGGCGAACTCGCCACCGACCAGCTGCTGAACGCCCTTTACCTCACCGGGGTCGCGGGCCTGGACGCCGACTCTCGGGACGCGCTCGCCGAGCAGCTGATGCCGTACCTCGGGGCCACGGCGGACGGCGATGGCTTCTGACCCCCCGGCCCCCGTCCCGGGCCCCCTCCCGGCCCCCGTCGGCGACACCCCCGCGCTCGCCCGGCTCGCGGCCCTGCTCACCGCCGCCGCGGGCACCCCGCCGACGGCCCGGGAACTCGCGGAAGTGCTGTGGCTGGCACGGCAGTCGGAGGACGCCCAGGGGCCTTCGCCGGAGGCGGAGGGACAGCCCGGGGCGGACACCACCCCGGGGACGTCCGCCCCGGCGGCACCCCCGGCCCCTCCCGTCCCGCCGCCCGCGCTCCCGCCCGACGACCGCGTCCCGCTCCACCTCCCCCTCCCCACACCCGCCCGCCCCACCACCGCCGCGACCGGCGGCACCACCCCCCTCCTCGCTCCCGCACCCCCGATGCTGCCCCGCCCCCTGGCCCTCCAGCGGGCCCTGCGTCCGCTGAAGCGCACGGTCCCGGCGGCCCGCGCCCGGCTCCTCGACGAACGGGCCACCGCGGACCGCATCGCGCGGCTCGGCGCGCACCCGGACGTCTGGCTGCCGGTGCTGCGCCCCGCCCGGGACCGCTGGCTGCGGCTGAACCTGGTCCACGACACGGGCCCGACCATGCCCGTCTGGCGGCCGCTGGTCCGCGAACTGCACACCGTGCTGGCCCAGTCGGGCGTGTTCCGCACGGTCACCGTGCACCCGGCGGGCCCCGACGGGGGCGCCCGGCACGTGCCCGACCCGGGGGACGGCCGGACGGTCACCCTGGTCGTCAGCGACTGCATGGGCCCGCAGTGGCGCGCCGGCCCGGCGGGCGAGCGCTGGTACCGCGCCCTGCGGCACTGGGCGTCCCGGATGCCGCTGGCCGTCGTACAGCCGCTGCCGGAACAGCTGTGGCCGACGACGGCCCTCCCGGCGGAGCCCGGTGTCCTGTCCGCCCCGGCCGCGGCGGCCCCGCTCACGGCCCTCGCCTTCAGCCCCTACGCCCCGGAGGCCGACCCCCCGCCGGGCCCGTCCGCCCTCCCCCTCCCCGTGCTGGAGCCGGGGGCGCCGTGGCTCGCCCACTGGGCGGCGCTGGTGGCGTCCCCGGGCGGGGCCCGCACGCCCGGAGCGGCGGCCCGGCTGCCGGCCGCGCCACCGCCCACGGGGCCCGTCCCCTCCCCCACGGACCTGTCCGCCCAGGACCTGGTCCTGCGCTTCCGGGCCACGGCCTCCCCCGAGGCGTTCCGCCTGGCCGGCCATCTGGCGCTGGCCGTCCCGTCGGTCCCGGTGATGCGCCTGGTCCAGCGGGCCGTGGACCGCGACCCCCGTCCGCAGCACCTCGCCGAGGTGATCCTCAGCGGCATGCTCACCGCCGTCCCCGGCCCGCCCGGCTCCTACGACTTCCGCCCCGGCGTCCGCGACCTCCTGCTGCGCACCCTGCCCCGCTCCACCCGGGGCCGCACGCGGGAACTCCTCGCGCGGATAGGCGGGTTGATCGACGAGCGGGCGGGGCTGACGGCGGGAGAGTTCCGGGCGCAGGCGGCCGGGAACGGCGCAGGCGGGCCGACGATCGCGACGGTGCGCCCGGAGACCGTACGGCTGCTGGGCGGAGCGCCCGCCGAGGAGTCCGCCGAGGAACTGATCGGGGGGCGGTACCGGCTGCGGGAGCGGCGGGGGCCGGGGCGCAGGGTGTGGAGCGCGGTGGACGTCCGCACCGAGCGGCCGGTCGTCGTCCACCTGTACCCCGAGCAGGCGGCTCCGCAGGACCGCTTCCTGCGGGAGGCGCGGGCGCTGGCCGGGATCGAGGATCCGTGTGTGATGCGGGTGCGGGATTTCGGGGTGCACGGCGACCTCCCGTACCTGGTGGCGGAGTTCGAGGACGGGGTGACGCTGGCCGAGCTCGTCGAAGGCAGTGGGCCGGGTGTTTCCTTCAACGTCTTCGCCCGGTTGGTGTCCGACGGGAGGGCGGGGCTGAGCGCGCTGCACGAGCGAGGGCTGGTGCGCGGGCAGGGCGGCGTCGAGGGTCTGTTGCTGCGTCACGACGGCCGGGTGATGCTCAGTCGGGTCGCCCTGGGCGGGGAGTCCGGTGCGGCAGGGGCGGACCGGGACATCGGCGCGTTCCACCAGCTGCTGCGGCAGCTCGCTCCGGACGTGCCGGCTCCCCCGCGCTTCCGCGTACTGCTCGGCCAGTTCACCGACGGCCGGATCCCGTCCTCCGCACCGGCGCAGCTCGCCGAGGCCCGGGACGTGGAACCCCTGCACATCCGGATGCTCGGCCCCCTCCGCCTCGCCCGGGGCACGGAGCCCCTGCTCCTCCCCTCCCACGAGGCCCAGGCGCTGCTGTGCGTGCTGGTCCTCCACCGCGGTCGGCGCCTGACCTACGACGAGCTGGCCGCGGGTGTGTGGGAGGAGCCGCCCGTCGGGCTGGACGCCGCCCACCGGATCCAGGAGTTGGCGCGGGAGGCGAGCCGCCACCTCGGCCCGGGCACCCTGGCCGCCGTGTCCGGCGGGTACGCCATGCACCTGGCCGCCACCCACGTCGACGCCTTCACCAGCGAGGGCGTCCTGACCCACCGCCCGCCCGGCCAGACCCCCGACCAGCGCCGCTCCCTGCTCCAGGAGACCCTCGCCCTCTTCCGCGGCACCCCCCTCGACGGCATCCCCGGCCCCGCCGCCGAAGCCGCCCGCGCGCGGCTGCGCTCCCTCCACCGGGACCTCACCGCCGCCCTGGACGAGACCGCGCCCCCGCCCCTCCGCTTCAAGACCGCCACCGACCTCTCCGCCCACCCCGAGAGCCGGATCACCCTGGAGTACGCCGTCCACCAGGTGCTGTCCCGGGGTGCCCTGACGCCGCAGCAGTACGCGGTGCACGTCCACCCCGACGGCTACTCCGTCCGGGTGCAGCCGGGCACCGAGCTGCTCCCCGTCCTCGTCGCCGCCCTGCGCTGGCTGCCCGACCACTGGGCCACGCTCACCGCGCCGCCCCGGCTGACCGTGGGCTTCGGCGTCCCGGCTCCCGAGGCGGGGGACGCCCCGTTGCTGATCGTCGTCTCCCCCGCCCTCTACGGCCGTTTCACCGGCAGTTCCGCCGCCTCGGGGCCGTACCGGTTCCACCCGTCGTACGGGGACACGGGGGTGCCCCGCGCCTGGTGTCACCCGGGCGGCGGGGAGCGGGAGCTGGTGAAGGGGCCCGGGGTCGTCGGGGACCTGGGGCGGCTGAGGATCCCCGTGCCGGGCCGCACCGCCGTCGTGCACACCGGTCCGGAGGGGCCGCTCACCCTGCTGAACCCGGCCGACCCGTACGGCGGCGGCCCGGCCCGTCCGGTGACGTACTACGAGGTGGACCTGACCCCGCAGCACGCCGTGCACCAGGTCGCCCTGCCCAGCTCCGGCAAGGGCGACTTCACGGCCGCCGTCGAGCTGTCCTGGCGGGTCGCCGATCCGGTGGCCTTCGTACGGGGGGAGGTCGCCGGGGTGGCGGAGCGGCTGCTGGATCACTTCCGGGAGGCCGCGCCGCGGATCACCCGCCATCACTCCGTACGGCGCCCGGCGGGGGCCCGGCGGGCCGTCAACTCCCAGCTGGGGCGGTGGCCCGTGCCGGGGCTGGAGGTGACGTGCGCGGTCACCCTCGCGCCCGACTACGCGCCGCCGCCGGAGGTCCCCCGACCGGGCGCCACCGCCCGGTCCCTGTCCGAGCTGCTCGCGGACGCCGGGACCGTGCTGTTCGGCTTCGACGGGCCGCTGCTGCGGCTGTTCACGGCGGCCGACGCCCGGGCGGCCGCCGTGGAGCTGCTGCGGGTGGTGGCGGAACACCGTGATCCCGACGACGCGCTCGCGGGCCGCGGGGCGGGGGACGCGGGGGCGGCACGGGAGCTGTTCGTGCATCCGCTGGACGTCCTGCGGGCCTTCGCGCACGACCGGGTCGGCCCGCACCTGCGGGACCGGCTCGACCGGCTGGAGCTGGCGGCCGTACCGGACGCGCCGACGACCCATCACTCCCTGGCCCTGGTACGGGCCCTGCACACCGCCGGGCGCCGGGTCGGGGTCGCCACGGACGTCTGCGAGCAGGCCGTCCGGCGGCATCTGGAGGCGCACCCGCTGCCGCTCCTCGCGGGGGTGCACGGCCGGTCGGAGGATCTCGGCCGGCTGATGCCGCACCCGGACCGTCTGCTGCGCGCGCTGGGCCCGGCGAGCACCCCGGCCGGCACCGGGGTCCTGATCGGCTCCACGCTCGCCGAACTCACCGCGGCCCAGCAGGTGGGCCTGCGGTTCGTCGGTCTGGCCCGCAATCCCACGGTCGAGCAGGGGCTGCGCGAGGCGGGCTGCGCGGTCACGGTGCCCTCGCTGACCGCCGTACTGGAGGCGGCACGGTCGTTGGAGCGCCCGCATGCGTGAGATGTGGGTCACATACCGGGGTGGCCATGTCACACTCCGGGCGGCCGGTGCCCTCTCCGTCCGGAAAGCATCCGCGACGGGAGGCCCACGATGTCCCACCCACCGCACCCGGTGGCACGCACCGCGACCCAGGTGTTCGCCGATCACCGGGAGCTGCTGTTCTCCATCGTCTACAACATGCTCGGCAGCGTCTCCGACACCGAGGACGTGATGCAGGAGACCTGGCTGTCGTGGGCGGCCCGGTACGAGGCGGAGGGGGCGGCGGCGATCGGGCATCCGCGCGCCTATCTGGTGCGGATCGCGGTGAACGGGGCGCTCGCGCACCGGGCCGCCGTCAGCCGCCGCCGGGAGACCTATGTCGGGCCGTGGCTGCCCGAACCGCTGGTGGGGCCCCTCCCGGACGCCGCGGTGCCCGCCGACGCGGTGGACGCGGCCGACGCGGCCCTGCGCGCCGAGTCGGTGTCCATGGCGCTGCTGGTAGTCCTGGAGACCCTCACCCCGCTGGAGCGGGGCGTGTTCGTGCTGCACGAGGTGTTCGGCTACCCCCACACCGAGATCGCGGAGATCCTCGGCCGCAGCCCCTCGGCGATCCGTCAGCTCGCCCATCGCGCCCGGGAGCACGTGCACGCCCGGCGCCCCCGGTACGCGCCCGATCCGCAGGTCAGGCGGCAGGTGACCGAGCGGTTCCTGGACGCCGCGCTCGGCGGTGACCTGGACGCCCTGCTGCGGCTCCTGGCGCCGGACGTGACGCTGTGGGGCGACGGCGGCGGCAAGGGCGCGGGGGGTCCCCGGCCGCTGCGGGGCCGGGACAAGGTGGCCCGGCTGCTCGCCTCGGTCGCGCCGCGATCCGGGCAGGGCCTGCGTATCGCCTACCGCAGTGTCAACGGCGATCCGTCGGCGCTGCTGTTCGCCGGCGACACCCCGTACGCGGTCCTGGTCCTCGACCTGACCCCGGACGGGGACCGGGTGTGCGGGATCTACGCCGTCGCCAACCCCGACAAGCTCTCCCACATCGACACCACGGCGAGGTCCCTGTGAACGCGCGCACGCTGGTGTCCCTGCCGAGCGGGCGGGTCGGCAAGTGGGTCGTCCTCGCCCTCTGGGCGGTCCTGCTGGTCCCGGCGCTGATGCTGGCCGGGCGGCTCGGCGAGGTCGAGCAGAACGACAACTCGGCCTGGCTGCCGGGCGACGCGGAGTCGACGCGGGTCGTCGAGCGGGTGGCGCGGTTCCAGCCCGCCGACACCGTGCCCGCGATCGTGGTCTACGACCGGCAGGAGGGCGTGACCGCCGCCGATCTGGCGAAGGCGCGGGCCGACGCCGAGGCCTTCCGGGACGTCGAAGGGGTCGAGGGCGCGCCGCAGGGACCCGTGCGGTCGGCGGACGGGCGGGCGATCCAGACCGTGGTCCAGGTGCACAAGGACCGGACGGGCTGGGAGGGGATCGGCAAGGTCGTCGACGCGCTGACCGAGGTCGGCGAGAGGGACACGGGCGGCGGGCTCGGGTTCCATGTCACCGGGCCGGCCGGGCAGGCCGCCGACTCGATCAAGGCCTTCGGCGGCGGGGGCGGGCTGACGGCGATCACCGCGTCCGTGGTGGTCCTGATCCTGCTGCTCACCTACCGCAGCCCGGTCCTCCCCCTGCTGCCGCTGCTGACCGCGGGCGCGGCGCTGGTCACCTCCGAGGCGGTGATCTACGTCCTGGCGAGGAACGCCGGACTGACCGTCAACAAGCAGACCGGCTTCATCCTGACCGTGCTGGTGTTCGGCGCGGCCACCGACTACGCCCTGCTGCTCACCTCGCGCTACCGGGAGGAGCTGCGGCGGCACGAGGACCGGCACGAGGCGATGGAGCGGGCCCTGCGGCGGTCCGGTCCCGCGATCGTCGCCGGCGCGGCGACCGTCGCGGTCAGCCTGACGCTGCTGATGCTGGCCTCCCTCAACTCCACGCAGGGGCTCGGCCCGGCGTGCGCTGTCGGTGTCCTCGTCGGTCTGCTCGCCATGACCACCCTGATGCCGGCGCTGCTGGTCGTCTGCGGCCGCTGGGTCTTCTGGCCGACGATCCCGTCGTACGACGCGACGCCCGCCGGTGCGGTGGACGGCGGGGTCTGGGCCCGGGTGGGCGCCGCGGTCTCCGGGCGGCCGCGGCTCGTGTGGGCCGGTACGGCGCTGGTCCTCGGTGCGATGACGCTCGGGATGTTCGCGCTGCGGGCCGACGGGCTGGCCGGGACGGACCAGTTCACCGGCCGTCCGCAGACGGTCGTCGGCGAGGAGATCCGCGCCCGGCACTTCCCGGCCGGCTCGGGCGACCCGGTCCTCGTGGTGGCGAGGGCGGACGCGGCGCAGGGGGTGCGCAGCGCGCTGTCCGGTGTCCCGGGGGTGGCCCGCGTCGCCGCGCCGGTGGTCAAGGGGGACGAGGCGCTGGTGCTCGGGGAGCTGCGGGACGATCCCAGCAGCACGGCCGCGATGCGGGCGGTCGAGCGGGCCAGGGCCGCGGTCCACGGGGTCGAGGGCGCGCGGGCGCAGGTCGGCGGGACCACGGCGGTGCTGCTCGACACCCGGGAGGCGGCCGACCGCGACTCGGTGGTGATCATCCCCATCGTGCTGGTGGCGGTGTTCCTCGTGCTCGCGCTGCTGCTGCGGGCGGTCGTCGCCCCGCTGCTGCTGATGGCGACGGTGGTGCTGTCGTTCGGGGCGGCGATGGGCGTGAGCGCCCTGGTGTTCGAGCACGTGTTCCACTTCGCCGGGGAGGAGGCGTCGTTCCCGCTGCTGGCGTTCGTGTTCCTGGTCGCCCTGGGCATCGACTACAACATCTTCCTGGTCACCCGGGTGCGGGAGGAGGCGGTCCGGCACGGCACCCGGCGCGGGGCGCTGACCGGGCTGTCGGCCACCGGCGGTGTGATCACCTCGGCGGGGGTGGTGCTGGCGGGCACCTTCGCGGCGATGGCCTCGCTGCCGCTGGTGTTCGCGGCCGAGCTCGGGTTCGCGGTGGCGTTCGGGGTGCTGCTGGACACCCTGGTCGTCCGCTCGGTCCTGGTCACCGCGCTGACCCTGGACGTCGGCCGCTGGATGTGGTGGCCGAGCGCGCTGTTCCGCCGGACCGACGGCACGCCCCGGGAGGAGGCCGAACCCGCTCCGGAACCGGCGGCGTCCAGGGGCAACTGAGGCTCTCCCGGACCCCTGGTCCGGCGGCGCGCGGGGCGCCCCGCCGGGACAACCCCCCATTCGGGCGCGCCCCGCCCGGCCCCCTTCAGGAGGCGTCCCCCCTCACGGCCCGCGCAGGATGCGAGGGAGGCCGGCCGCCCGCCGGCCCACCCGCACCAAAGGCCCGCCGGCCAGGCGGCCCCATGGTCTGCGCTCTCGGGAGGACCTGCCATGACCGCCAGTCTGGAGCAGTTGCGCCGCTGCCACTTCGCCGTCGACCTCGGGGCGGCACGGACCCGGGTGTATGTGCGGGGGGCGGGGCTGGTCGTGGACCAGCCGTCGGTTGCCGCCGTGAACACCCGTACCGGCGCGCTGATCGCGGTGGGCGAGTTCGCCGAGCGGATGACGGGCCGCACCCCGGACTACATCCGGGTGATGCGGCCGGTCTCCGGCGGCACGGTCGTCGACATCGAGATGGCCCAGCGCATGCTGCGGCATCTGCTCGGCGACAAGATCCGCCGGCAGCTGCGCCGCAAGCCGTTCCTGCGGGCCGCCGCCTGCACCCCGCACGACGCCGACCCGCTGGCCCGCCGCGCCACGATCGAGACGCTCGTCGGGCTGGGCTCGCGCCGGGTGGAGCTGGTGGACACCCTGATCGCCGCGGCCGTCGGCTGCGGACTGCCGGTCGAGCACCCCGAGGCCACGATGATCATGGTGTGCGGGGCGGCCGCGACCCAGATCGCGGTGCTCTCGCTCGGCTCGATCGTGACCGCCGAGCGGATCCCGGTGGGCGGCGAGGCCGTGGACCACGCGATCGTGCAACACCTGCGCCTGGAACATGAGTTGATGCTGCCGAGCCAGTCCGTACGGCCCTTGCAGCTGGCCCTGTCCGGCAACGGTCTCACCCCGCACGGCCCGGCCTCCACGGAGATCCACGGGCGGGACGTGGCGACGGGCCTGGCCCGTTCCGTCCTCGTCGACACCGCCGCCGTACGGGACGCGATCGAGACCCCGCTGACGGCCGTGCTCGACGGCATCGGCAGGGTGCTGCGGGAGTGCCCGCCGGACCTGGTCGCCGACCTCGCCGACCGGGGGATCATGATGGTGGGCGGCTCCGCCCTGCTGCCGGGCTTCGACCACATGCTGCGACAGGCCACCGGTATGCCGGTGCACATCGCGGAGCGGCCCGACATCTGCGCCGCGCAGGGCATCGGCGCCATGCTGGAGGGCAAGATCGCGCCGCTGACCCTCACCCCGCTGGCCACCTCCTGAGCGACTCCGGGGGGGCTCCTCACCGGCAAACGTTACGCGCGCGAAACCTTGACGATCACCGGGCACAGTGCCAAGCTTCCGGCGCCGCCATGTTTACGTAAACATCAGCTCTCCACGGAGGTCGATGTTTGCGTAAACATCGTCGTTCGGAAGTCGTTTCGGAAGTCGTTCGGAAGTCGTTCGGAAAGGGCAAGTCGATGCGCAGGACCCCCGTCAGAGCCGCCGCCGGCACCTCCCGCTCCTCCCGCTCGCCCCGGCTGCGGGCCGTCCTCGCCGCGGTCGCGGTGGCCGCCGTCGCCGGCAGCACCCTCGCCGCGGCCCCCGCCCCGGCCGCCCCGGCCCACTCCGGCCTCGCCGCCGACACGACCCAGTTCAAGGGCGTGAACTGGGCGGACCCGCGCGACAACTTCGCCGACGACCTGCTCCAGCTCTCCGGTCTGTCGACCTCGGACAGCTACCGGCAGACGTACGCGAAGGCGAGCCGGATCATCGCCGCCTTCCGCGCCAACCTCGGCGCCAACACGGTCCGGCTGCCGATCAACCCGTACACGGTCGACGGGGCGTACTGGAAGTCGTACCGCGGAGTCATCGACGCGGCCTCCGACCAGGGCTTCAAGGTGATCGTGTCCTACTGGGAGGGCACCGGAACCCGCAAGGACGGCTACATCGACGACGAGGCCACCTACTGGCCGATGTGGAACACCGTCGTCAAGGCGTACAAGAACGACAAGCGCGTCTACTTCGAGCCGATGAACGAGCCGCACGGCTACACCGACACCGAGTGGGCCGACATCGCCGCGAAGTGGCTCGACACGTACAAGTCGGTGCCCCGCAACCGGGTCTTCGTCAGCGGCGCCGGCTACAACGACCACGTCACCTCGGTCTGCGCCGACCCGCGCCTGAAGGGCACCTACCTCTCCCTGCACCACTACGGCTTCTGGAAGTCGTACGCCACCTACGACCAGTGGGTCGCCGACCTGAAGGTGCGCATCGGGGACTGCGCGAACCGGACCGTGGCGGACGAGTTCGGCGCCCCCATGACCGACGGTCTGGACTACAACGTGAAGACGCCGGACAACAACTACATCAACTTCATCCAGGCCGTCACCGACACCTTCCGCGAGCTGAAGATGGGCTCGGTGTACTGGCCGGGGCTGCGCACCGACGACATCTACTCCGTGCAGAAGCTCGTCGGCCCGGTGAACCGTCCATGGCTGGAGACCACCAACCAGTCCGGCGCGGACCGCCTCGCCTGGGCCTGGGGCCGCGGCAGGCCGGTCCAGGGCTGACCCCGACAGACCGGCCCGCCGTCCCTGACACCGGCGGGCCGGTCGCCGTTGATCCCCTTCCGCCTCTCTCATAGGTTCCGGAACATGACGAACGTACGCATCGGTGTGATGTACGACCGCGACTGGGCGCCCGAGGAACTGCCCGGGTTCGCCCGGCGGGCCGAGGCGCTCGGGGCCGACGACCTCTGGGTCGTGGAGGACCTCGGCTGGAACGGCGGGGTGTCGGCGGCCGCCGTGGCGCTGGGGGCGACCGAACGCCTCCGGGTGGGCATCGGCATCGCCCCCGCCCCGCTGCGCAGCCCGGCGCTGCTGGCGATGGAACTGGCCACGCTGGCCCGGGTGTTCCCCGGCCGGCTGGTGGCCGGGATCGGGCACGGGGTGCCGGAGTGGATGGCCCAGGCCGGTGTCGCGCCCCGCTCCCCGCTGGCGCTGCTGGAGGAGACGATCACCTCGGTGCGGGCGCTGCTGCGCGGCGCGCAGGTGGACCTCGACGGGCGTGAAGTCCGGCTGGACGGGATCCGGTTGGTGCATCCGCCGGCCGAGGTGCCGCCCGTCGTGGCGGGGGTCGTACGGCCCCGCTCGCTGGAGCTGTCCGGCCGGGTCGCGGACGGCACACTGATCGCCGAGGGCCACGGGCCGGGCGACCTGGACCGTGTCCGCGCCCTGACCGCACAGGGCGGTGCCGGCCCCGACCACACCCTCACCGTCTTCTCCTTCGCCTGCGTCGGCGACGACCCCGACGAGGTGTCCCGCACGCTCCACCCGCACACCGAGGGCCACGGCGCCTGGCTCGGCCGCCCGCAGGAGGAGGTCTTCACCGTCTCCGGCAGCGCGCGCGAGGCCGCCGGGAACATCGGGGACCTCGCGAAGGCGGGCGCCGCCACCGTCGTCCTGCGCGTGGTCGGCCCGGAACCGCTCGGACAGCTCGCCGCGGTGCTGGAGGCCCTGGGACGGACGGGCTCCGGTCACTAGCCCCGCGATGGTCCTGCGACAGTCCCGGCGGCTCCCAAGCCGGGGGAACCGGCTGCTGCCGCCCCGGGCCGCCCGCCGCAGGCCGGAGGCATGACCACCACACTGGATCACCGGTGCCGACAACGGCATCGGATTCGAGACGGCCCCCCGATGCTCCGCCGCCCCGGTCGTGGTGAACGCCAGCAGCGGGCCGGCCTCCCTCACCCCGGCCTCCCGCACCCTGGAACAGGTGAACCCGCCGGTCCCCGCGGGGTTCCTCCGGAAGCGGATCGGAAGCGGATCGGCAGGTGGAAAGGCTGGCCGGGGAAGCGGGGCGTCTGGTCACATCTCGTCAGCGCGAAACCGGATCGCGCCCCACGGATGTCGGGCAGAGTGACTCTGGTCGTGCCGCGAGAACAGCGAAGACCCGGCAGCCCGCCGGGAGTTGCGAGGGGCCCATGAGCCAGCCGAACCATCCCGACGACCGTACGAGACCGGGCAGCGTCTACGAGGCGCCGACCCTGTTACCCACCGCCGGCCAGGAGCGGACGTACGCCCTGATCGTCGCCGGGATACCGCTGCTGCTGATCCTGCTGATCAGCGTCCTGCCCTCGCTGGCGTCCGCGGACACGGGCTCCTCGGGGTCGTCCGGGGCCTCCGACGGGACCGGGGGTGCCTGGTGGGCCTCGCCGAGCGCGGCGTACTCCGGCGAGCAGTACCCCACCGAGCAGGACCCGACCGATCCGTACCCCAGCGAGGCGTACCCCACCGAGGAGTACACCGGCACGGACGACGACTCGGGGCTGTGGGGGACCTCCCCGAGCCCCTCCGGGAGCGTCAGCCCCTCCGGCGGTCCCGACGCGACCGTCCTCGCCTACTACGACGCCGTCAACGCGCGGGACTACGAGACCGCCTGGGAGCTCGGCGGCAAGAACCTCGGGGACGCAGGCGGCTACCAGGGCTTCGTGCTGGGCTACCAGGACACCGCGCGGGCCGAGGTCACCGTCGAGTCCGTCGACGGCGACACCGTCACGGTCGGCCTCCTCGCCGAGGGGACCGACGGCACGCAGAAGTCGTACCGCGGCACCTACACCGTGGTGGACGGGGTCATCACGAGCGGTTCGATGGACCCGGTCGGATCCGAGAGCGGAGCAGCGACGCCATGACCACGGACACCACCCTCTCGACCGTCCCGCGCGCGGCGGGCGACGCCACGAGCAACGCGACCCGGCTGCTGTGCGCGGGCACCTATCTCGATCCGCTCTACCGGGCCTCCGTCATACGGGAGTTGCTGACCCACCGGTTCCGGGTGGTGGCCCCGTCGTACGGCTACGACGCGGTGCCCGTCCTCGCGCACGCGCTGGCCGCGCGCCGGTTGCAGCGGATCCGGCTGGCCGTCCTCGGCGCGGGCCTCGTGGGCACCGTCCTGCTGACCATGGCCGGCGTCCTCAACGTGATCTCCGGGTTCCTGGCCGTGCTGTGGCTGTGCTGGGTCACCGCCTATCTGCGGCGGGTCGTCACCCTCCAGACCCTGGTGGGCCGGCTGGGGCGGGGCAGCGGCGGGTTCACCGGCGCGTACCCGCGCCATCCACAGCTGACCCCCGACCTGGTGTCCAAGATCGACCGGGAGCAGGCCTCGGACGGCACGCTGGTCCGCTACGGCGGGTACAAGCCGTTCGTCGGCGCGGGCGAGCCGGTACGGCGGTGGTCGACCGCCGAACTGCTCACCGGCGCGCCGCTCCCGGTGGTCGAGCACGGTCACCTGCCGCCGGGCGCGCCGCCGGTCGCCGGGGCACCGGCCGCCCAGGAGCCGAAGCGCAAGGAGGTCGTCCCCTTCACCGTCGAGGAGATCACCGCCTGTGTCGCGGACCGGATGAACGCCGAACTGCGCGACCGCGCACGGCAGTCGGAGCGGATCGACGGTCTCGCCGTCGAGCGGTCCACGTTCACGACGGCCGTCACGACCCGGCGCGGCCTGGCCGAGCCCGCCCCGGTGGACGGCGAGGGGCGCTGGGAGGAGGTCTACGACTCCGCCCGCGCCTATCTGTGCGTGCGGGTGGGCTCCTGGCAGCAGGAGCTGGTCACCACGGCGTTCGTGGGCTTCGACCTCAAGGGCAACACCCTGCACACCGAGTTCTACTCGTACGTGCTGGCCCCGATCCAGGCCGACTTCCATCTGGTGGACCGGCTGCCCGACACCCTGGGCGCCCGGCTGCTGGCCCGCGTCGGGTGGGACACCCTGCTCGGCGCGCCCGAGGCCCTGGTGCGGCCCGTCATCACCCGGGTGGCGTCCTGGCTGCCCCGGCTGCTGTCCTGGCGCCGCGACAGGATCCGGATCCGGGTGCGGCTGCCCCTGGACACCAGCGAGTTCCGCCTCGGCCGCTACGCGGACACCGTGCTCAACCTCGGGGCGCTCACCAGTATCCGGGAGATGGCCACCAGCGAGGACTTCCTGCACTTCTTCCAGGAGACGGACACGATCAAGTACACGCAGATCGTGGAGCGCCAGCTCCTGCATGTCGTCCGTGGCTTCCTGCACGAGCACAACGTCGACCTGGCGGAGCACGAGGCACGCCAGACGAACATCCTCAACGACTACGGGAGCAACAACAACTTCATGACCGGCGACAACAACACCGCCAACTCCGGCACCCAGAACTTCCACCGCGCCCCCGCCGCGGCGCAGGGGGGCGGCACCGCATGAGCGACACCTCGACGGGCGGCGGCGGTCACCGCGGCGACTACGGGCACGGCAACGACTTCGGGCACGGCAACAACTTCGTGACCGGGAACAACAACAGCACGAACTCCGGGACGCAGAACTTCTACGACGCCCCGCCGGCCCCCGTGGCCCCCGCCCCCGCCCCGGTGCGGCCGGAAGCGGGTGACGACGGTCCCTCCGCGGACGTCAGCCGCAACGTCTTCGTCGTGCACGGGCGGGACGAGGAGGTGCGGATGAAGATGTTCGATCTGCTGCGCCTGCTCGATCTGCGCCCGCTGGAATGGGAGGACCTGGTCCGGGCCACCGGGCAGAGCGCGCCGTTCCTCGGCGAGGTCGTCGCCGGTGCCCCCGCCCGGGCCCAGGCCGCGCTGGTGCTGCTCACCCCGGACGACGTGGTGCAGCTGCACCCGGCGCTCCGGGGCGCGGTCGAGCCGCCGTACGAGACGCAGCCGACGGGCCAGCCCCGGCCGAACGTGCTGATCGAACTGGGCATGGTGCTGATGGCCTACCCGGAGCGGACGCTGATCGTGGAGATCGGCGAGCTGCGCCCGGTCTCCGACATCGGGGGCCGCAACGTCATCCGCTTCGACGGCTCGGCGGCCGCCCTCGGCAAGATCGTGGAGCGGCTGAAGGGCGCCGGCTGCCGGGTCAACGACACGGGCTCCGACTGGCGGCAGACCTGGCCGTACAGCCGTCTGTCGGCCTACGGCCGCACCGGGCGGGGAGTGCCGCCCACCCCGTGAACCGCGGTACGGGCCCGGTGGTCGTCCACGGCCGGGGGAGGGGCCCGTACCGCCGCCCGGCGTCAGACATGGCGCCGGGCTCCCGCCGCCAGACCCGCCAGGAACGCCGCGGTCTCCGGCAGGTCGATCCGCCCCAGTTCACCGGGGCGGACGACCACGTGCAGCTCCCGGCTGAGCGGCCGCTCCCAGGCGTGGACGACGAACGACAGCAGGATCAGCCGGAGCAGGCTGTCCTCGTCGAGGTCGTGCAGCCGGGCGAGGCCCGCCCCGGTCAGCGGCATGGTGACGCGTTCGAGCTGGCCGTGCCGGCGGACGGCGTCCCACAGCCGGTCCAGGCCGAGCCACAGGTCCTGGACGCTGGAGGAGGCGACGCAGTCGGCGCCCATCCTGCTGTAGGCGACGGCGAAGACCAGCCGCGGCCGGGCGCCGAGGACGGCGACGGTGCCGATCGGGTACCGGTCGCGCTTGCCCCGCGGCTTGTCCCGGGCCCGTTCCCGCAGCACCGGCGCCACCCCGTGCAGCGCCGCGGCCAGCTCCGCGTCCAGCCGTCCGGCGTCCCCGTCGTAGCGGCGGGCCAGCAACTGCCCCTGCACACTGGTGTCGTTGATGACGAAGCCGTCGTCCACGAGGGTGTCGAAGGTGTCGGTGAAGCCGACGACCAGATGGCCGGGCTGGTCGAAGAGATCGCCCTCCTCCACCACCACCGTCATCCCGGGACGCCCGAACTCCTGCCGTACGGCGGCCTGCGGACGGGCCCGGACCAGCCCCCAGGCCAGGCAGAGCGCCACGGAGCCGGTCGTCACCCAGCCGGGATGCCCGACGAGGTCCGGAAAGAGCTGGCCGACGAACTGCACGACGGCCGACACCGCGCCGAACGCCACCAGCACGCTCCCGGCGAACACCCGCCTGCCGCGCCGTGATCCCGTCAGCCGCGCCCGTGCGGGCCGGTGCGGCGCTGATGGGCCGGTCGATCGCATGCATCCCTCCAGAACGCCTTGGTACGCTGAGTTCTCTCCTGACGGGCCATCACGCGGTGAAGGGGGCGAAGCGCGTGGAAACCCGGACACCGAGCGTGCGGGTGAGCGTCCTGGGCCCCGTCCGGCTGGACGTGAACGGCGCCGAGGCGCATCTCACCCCGCTGACCGCCCGTCTGCTGGTGCGGCTGGTCGCCGCCGACGGCGAGGCCGTACCGGCCCGGCAGCTCTACCGGGACGTCTGGCAGCCGACCGCCGAACTGCCCCGCCAGGATCTGCGGGGCCGCAACGAGGTGCAGAAACGGATCCTGGAGCTGCGCCGCGCCCTCGACCTCGCCGGACCCGGTCTCGGCGCCCAGGTCGTCCGCACCGCACAGCTGCCGACCGCGCGCGGGATCGAGAGCAGTTACCAACTGGTTCTGGCCACCGAGGAGTTGGACAGCGCCGAGTTCACCCGGCTGATCGATGGCGCGCTGCGGGCGGCGCCCGCCTCCGCCGTCCGGCTGCTCACGGAGGCGCTGCGGCTGTGGCGGGGCCGTCCGCTGGCCGAGGCGCACGACGAGGCGTTCGCCGTCGCCGCGGTACGGCGGCTGACCCGGCTCCGCGAGACCGCCCGGCGCGAACTGATCGCCGGACACAGCGCGTTGGGACGCCACGACCTCGCCCTGCCGGTCGCCGAGCAGGCCGCCCGGGAACGGCCGGACGACCCCGAGGCCGCCGCCGCCCTCACCCGGCTGCACGCCCGGCTGCGGGAGCGGCACGGCGGCGAACTGCTGTGCCACACCCTGCGCGGACTGCGGGTGGACGTGGTCGTGGTGCGCGGCGACCTGTTCGACCAGGAGGACGCCAATCTGGTCGTGGGTTTCTCCGACACCTTCGACACCTCCGCCGACGATGTCGTGATCAGCCGGGAGAGCGTGCAGGGCCAGCTGGTGGAGCGGCTCTTCGAGGGC
Organism: Streptomyces sp. NPDC005811; assembly: GCF_040630405.1. NCBI lineage: Bacteria > Bacillati > Actinomycetota > Actinomycetes > Kitasatosporales > Streptomycetaceae > Streptomyces > Streptomyces sp. NPDC005811. The sequence continues at coordinate 287,221 of NZ_JBEXXK010000001.1, read as the reverse complement.
CGGCACCGGCTGCTGGACGACGGTCTGCGGCGGGGGCTCAAGGAGGTCGCCCCGCTGGCCACGGAGAGCGTCCGGGCGAAGCGGCGGGGCCGCCGCACCCGCTATCCGGTCGGTACGGCGGTGGCCGTCCCCGTCGGCGCCCGACGGGTCTTCGCCCTCGCCTACTCCCGGCTGGGCAACGATCTGCGCGCCCGCTCCGCGCCGGCGGACCTGCGGCTGAGCCTGGAGCGCCTGTGGCCGGCGGTGGCGGTGCACGGCCTGTTCAAGCCGGTGGCCGTCCCGCTGATCGGCGCGGGACTGGCCCGGGTCGTCGAACTCGACCGCACCCAGCTGCTGTTGCTGATCGTCGAGACCTTCACGGAGAGTCTGCGCGAGGACCCCGCCGTCTCCCCCGAGCTGCGGGTGGTCCTGCGGGCCGACGAACTGGAGCGGACGGATCTGTCGGCGGTGGAGGCTTTTCTTCGGGACCTGCGCGTGGAGTGACCTGATCACTCCCCCAGCAAAGATCGGCGCCCGCTTCCCCCGACAGCCATCGGGCGCTTCCGGCTTGCTTCCGGCCTGCTTCACACCCTCTCCTGTCGACATATGAGCCTAAGAATCAAAGCGCACCCCCTTGACCGGCCTCTAGTGTCGACACTAGAGAGGTGCTCATGAAGCCCACGAAGCCCATGCAGCACATGCAGCCCGTCCAAGGAACCGATGCCGCGACGGCCGGCCCGTCCGGTGTGCCGATGCGGGCCCGGGTCCGGGCCCTGCTCGCCGCCGGCGCCGCGGCGCTCGCCCTGCCCGCCCTGCCGGCGCCCGCGCACGCCGCGGCCGAGTCCGGCACGCTGACGGTCGGCGCGGGCGAGACGTACGTCCTGGACGCCACGACCCGGCTGAGCGCCCTCACGATCGCCGAGGGCGGGACGCTCGCCGTACCGGACGGGTACACGCTGACGCTGACCGTCGACGGCGTGGAGACCGGCTCGGCGATCACCCCCACGCTCGCGACCAGCACCACCCTCGCCCCGGGCACGTACGAGGGCGACCTCGTGCTGACCGTGGCCGAGCTGACCACGGCCGCCTTCGCCGACGTGACCTTCTCGCTCCGGCAGGCCCTGTACGTCGGGGCGGCCGGCGCCGTCGCGGCCAGGTCGGCGCTGCCGGCCGTGACCGGCGGGCAGGTGACGGACTCCGCCGCGGACGGCGTGCGGATCGTCTCGACCGGGGAGGCCTTCGACGGGGTCTACGTGGCCGAGGGCGGCACGTACACCGTGCGGGACTCCGGGTTCGCCTTCACCGGCAACGGCCGCTGCGACTTCGTCGGCGACGGCGCGGCCGTGGTGGGGACGGGCCAGGGCACCCGCCTGGTGCTGGACGGGGTGACCATCGAGAACGTGGGGGTCGTGCGCACCGGCGTGGTCGCGGCGGACGGCTGCGCCCTGCTGGTCAAGAACTCCCTGATCCGCTGCCTGAACGGGGTCCTCCCCGCCGACTACGTCCCGGCGGGCGGCGCCAACATGCTGGTCGTGCCGTGGCGGCTGGGCATCTCCGGCAATGTCCGCACCGTCAACCTGCTCGGCACGAACACCACCGCCACCTATCTCTCCTCGACCGTCGAGTCCGGGACCTGGGGCGCCTTCTCCACCGACTCCACCTCCAACTCCCGTGCCACCGCCATCAATTGCCGGATCGCCAACCTGGGCGACGAGGGGTACGCCACCTTCGCCGACGGCGCCATCGACGAGCGTCTGCTGGGCTGCGAGATCGACGCGGGCACCTATGCGACGATCATCGGCGCCTCCAACGGGACGGTGACCTACGGCGACAGCACGGCGGAGGCGGTCGCGGCCCTCAACTCCGAACTCGCACTGGGGCTTTCGGACGCCGAGCTGGCCGCGCTCCCGGTGCGCGGCAGCCGGATCGACTCCCGGGGCTTCGGGGTGCTGTGGCACGGGGCGGGGACGCTGGACATCAGCGGGGCGACCGCGCTGAGCACCGCGGACACCACGTTCCTGGTCAAGGCCGTGCGCGCCACGATCACCGTCGACGGCTCCGCGGGGGCGACCGTCAGCGCCGGGAACGGTGTGCTGCTGCAAGTCATGGAGACCGACAACCCCGGCTCCCTCAACGGCGTGTACACCGAGCCCGTCGGCGATCCGGTGCGCGACGCCTCCTTCGACGTCACCGCGGTGCACTCCGCGGACACGACGGCCTCCTTCGCCGCGACGGACCTGCGGGGCGACTTCTACAACGCGCGCCGCAGCGGCCAGAACCTGGCGCTGGTCTTCGACGGCTCGACCGTCGCGGGTGTCCTGTCCGCGTCCGTCTCCCGGCATGCGGTCGACTCGATCGGCTCGGCCGAGTACGCCGAACTGGGCCATGTCACCAACACCGTGGGGCCGGTCGTCAACAACGGCGTCCAGGTCACCCTGACCGGAGGCTCGGTCTGGACGGTGACCGGCACGTCGTACGTCAGCGTCCTGACCCTCGACGCGGACTCCTCGGTGACGGCCCCGGACGGGAGCACGGTGACGATGACGGTGGACGGGACGCCGACCGCGCCCGAGCCGGGCCAGACCTACAGCGGGGCGATCACGCTGAGCGTGGCGTGAGCCGGGCCCGCGCTATACGAAACCACGGTCCCGTTACACGTGGTTCACAGCCGCACACCGTAAGTTCCCGTGCCCATGACAAGGCTGTTCTTCCCGGCCTCTCCCCCTCCACATGAAGGGCACCCCCTTTTCCCATGAGCAACCACAAGAAGCACCGGAGCCGTCGCATCCTGGCCCTCGGCACCGCCGGCGCGTTAGCGCTGGGCGCGAGCGTCGCGGCGATGGCCTCGGCGACCGGAACGGCCACCACGACCACCGCGACGGCCACCGTGTGCTCGTCCGACCTCGTCTTCACCGAGTCGAAGGCGTCCGCCACGGTCGGGGACAACCCCCGGCACGTGGTCACCGGTGACCTCGACGGCGACGGCAACGCCGATGTCGTCGCGGCCAACAACGACGGCGACTCGCTGTCCGTGCTGCTGGGCAACGGCGACGGCACCTTCGGCACGGCCACCGAGTACGCGGTGGGCGACAAGCCGTACCAGTCCGTGATCGCCGACTTCGACGCCGACGGCACCCCGGACATCGCCACCGCCGACTTCGACGGCGGCACCGTCAGCGTCCTGCTCGGCACCGGGGACGGCACCTTCGGCAGCTCCGTCCAGTACACCGTCGGCGCGGGCGCCCGTTCGCTCGTGCCCGGCGACATCGACGGCGACGGCCATCTGGATCTGGCCGTGGCCGAGGAGAGCGGCGGCGGCGTGAGCCTGCTGTTCGGCGACGGCACCGGGGCGTTCACGGTCGACCTGGAGGCCGTCACCCTGACCCGGCCGCACGGGCTGGTCCTCACCGACTTCGACGGCGACGGCGCGCTCGACATCGCCACCGCCAGCGTCGCCACCGCGGGCGGCGTCAGCGTGGCCCTCGGCAACGGCGACGGTTCCTTCGGGGACGTCACCGAGTACGCCAGTGTCGCCCGGCTCTACTCGATCGCCCAGGGCGACTTCGACGGGGACGGCGAGACCGACCTGGCCACCATCAGCAACGGCTCCAACACCCTGGAGATCTACGCGGGCCAAGGGGACGGCACCTTCGCGGACCCGGTCGACTACACGACGTCCGCCCTGCCGGTCGCCGTGGGCGCCGCCGACCTCGACGGCGACGACGTGACGGACGTCCTCGTCTCCTCGGTCAAGGGCAACTCCGTCACCGTCTTCCAGGGCACCTCGGGCGGCGACCTCACCGAACTGACCGAACTGACGTCCGCCGGGGCCTACGAGGCGGCGGCCGCCGACCTGACCACCGACGGCACCCAGGACCTCGTGGTCGCGAGCAGCAGCAGCGACGAGGTGGACGTGTTCACCGGGTCCTGCGGCTGAGACCGGCCCCCGGCAGCGGGGCCACCGGGGCCGGCGACGGGGTGACGACCCCGCCGCCGGCCTTCTGCCGTCCCGCGTCAGTGGTCCTCGTCCCCGGCGAGACGCAGCAGTACCGCGGTGCCGGGGCGGGGCAGGGTGACCGTGAGGTGGGAGGTGGTCGGGTCCCACGTGGTGGTGGCGTCGGAGGTGGCCGGGTGGTGCACCGCGGGGCGGATGCCGGTGCCGCGCAGGTGGGGGATCGGGAGGGTGCGGGTGCTGTCGTCGGGTGTCCGCGGGGCCCCGGGGGCCGGTGCGCGGCGCCATACGGTGAGCCAGGTGGCGGCGCCGGCCGGGCCGCGCAGGCCGGCGGCGAGCCAGGTGTCCTCCCAGGCGGGCAGCCCGAGCGGCCAGAAGGGAAGCGCGGCGGGGATCTCCGGGCGGAGGGTCTTGTAGGCGGAGACGGCGGAGCGCACGAGCGCGGACTGTTCGGGGCTCATCCGGTCGAGGAAGCCGGACAGATGGATACGGCCCTGGAGGGCGCCGGTGAGGGTGAAGGCGATCTCGTCGGGCGTGAAGTGCGGCTGGGGGTAGGCCCAGACGGCGGCCTGCTCGGGGGTGACGGCGGTGGCGGCCGCGGCGGCGATGGGCGGGTAGCGGGCGGGGTCCTGCTGGTCGCTGGTGGACTGCACCTGGGTGACGGCGAGTTGGGCGTGGTCCATCCGGAGTCCGCCCGAGGCGCAGTTCTCCAGGACGAGCCCGGGATACCGGTCGAGCAGGGAGCCGAGCCAGTCGAGGTGGGCGCGGTGGTGGCCGAGCAGTCCGGCGCCCGCGCTCTCGGTGCCGTTCTCGGTGCCGGCGCCGATGTTGACGTTGTAGTCGAGCTTCAGATAGCCCACCCCCCAGTCGCCCACGATCCGGTCGACGACCCGGTCCAGGTGGGCGCGGGCGGCGGGGTGGCGCAGATCCAGGTGGTGCCGGCCGTGCTCGGTGACGCGGACCCCGCCCCGGCGGAAGAACGCCTCGGGCGGCAGGGTGCGGGCGAGGGGGCTGCGGACGCCGACCACTTCGGGCTCCAGCCAGAGGCCGGGGGTCATGCCGTGCCGCACGACGGCGTCCAGCACCTCCCGGATGCCGCCGGGGAAGCGGCGGCCGGAGGGCTCCCAGGCACCGACGGCGTCCCACCAGCCCTGGGCGTCGTCGTCGTACCAGCCGGCGTCGACGACGAACACCTCGGCGCCCGCCGAGGCCGCCGCCGCGACGAGCGGCAGGAGCTTGTCGGTGGTGGGGTCGCCCATGAGGGTGTTCATGTAGTCGTTGTAGATCACCGGGAGTGCCGTGTGGTCCGGGTGGGGGCGGCGCGTCCGGCGGCGGTAGGAGGTGAGTTCGCCGAACGCCGCGTCCAGGCCTCCGGTCCGGGATCCGACGAGGACGGCCGGGACGGTGGTGAACTCCTGCCCGGGCGCGAGGGTCTCGTGCCACTGGTGATGGGCGTCGTCGGGGCCGAACAGCGCGACGTAGGCGGCGCCTTCGCGTTCGCCGGTCTCGTAACGCCAGCCCGCACTGGACTCGATCTGCCAGAGCCAGGCGCGTCCGGCCGGATCGGTGAGCGCGGCGAGCGGCAGATGCCGGCCCGTGGACCAACTGCCCTGCGAGGAGCGCTCGAAGCAGCCGCGTCCCTCATGGCCGTGGGCGGACCGGTTCAGGGGGACGACCTGCTCGCGGAAGGGGGCCCGGCGCCAACGGCATTCGGCGAGCCAGTCGTTGTCCGCCCAGTGCAGGGTCGGACCGGCGGTCGGGGAGCCGCCTGTGTCCGGGGGGCCGCCGGTGTCCAGGAGGCCGCCGAGTGCCAGGCTCGACACGCTCTCCAGCCGGAGCGGGGTCTCCCCCTCGTTGACCAGGCGCACCTGGGAGCGCAGATGACCGGCGCCGGGGCCGGTCATCAGGGCGATCTCGGCGGCGAGACCGGTCACCGGGTCCTTCAGCCGGATCGTCGTGGTCACCCGGTCGCCGTCCGCCACCGTCTCCCGGCCCCGGTGGGCGAGGCGGCCGCCGACGGTGGTGTCGACGAACCGCTCCCCCGACCAGGTGCGGCCGTGCCCGGTGACGGTCACCTCGACGAGGGGCGACAGCCGGTCCCAGTCCTGGCCCGCCACCCCCAGCCGGACCGCCCCGGCGGAGTCCGCCACGGCGTGCAGCCCGAGGACGTCGTGGGACCACAGGACGGTCTGCTCGGCTGCGACGGCCAACGAGGCCTCCCCTTCCGGTGTGCGGGTGTGCGGGTTTCCGTGGGCCCGGGTCTCCCTGGTCCGGGCGTATCTACCCACGGATGTGACCGGTCACCCCCGCCCGTGCCGGGGCGGCCTCACCTGACGTCGACGAAGTCCCCCGCGGCGGTGGACGGGCCGGTGGTGCCCGTGCCCGCGAAGACGTACCGGTAGTAGCCGTCCTTCGTGGCCTTGACGGTGGTCCTCAGGGCGCCGCCGCTGCCGGTGGTGACCGTCTTCACGGTGGTGTAGGTGCTGCTGCCCTTCTTGCGGAACTGGAGCTTCACCGACTGGCCCCGGTACCCGGCGTAGGTGTGGGTCTCCCAGTTGGCGCGGGTCAGCTTGCCGGTGACCGTGATGGTCCGGCCCTTCTTCACCGGCTCGGGCGAGGCGTTGACGGTCACCTTGGCGTTCCGCTTGATCTTCGCCGTGGCCGCGACGTCGTCGTCCGTCCAGTCGTCGGTCGCGTCCTGTGCCTCGATGAGCATGTTCCAGGTGCCGGCCAGGCTGTTGCGGTGCAGATCCCGCCTGGGGTCCACCTCGAAGGACATTGCGCAGGCGGAGACGGTGGGGTCGGTGGGCGAGACGGTGCAGGTGCCCGCCGGGGGGTATTGCGGCAGGTGGCCGTCGGCGTCGTCGGTGTTGGGGCCGTGCCACAAAAAGGCCCAGGTCGCGGCGACACCCTCCGGGTCGGTCACCGTCCAGGTGAGGGTGACGGTCTTGCGGTTGGTCGTGCCGAGCACGATGTCCTTGCCGCCGTTGACGGCGACGTTCGAGAACGTGCTCCCCCCGATCGGCACCCGGGCCGCTGCCTGGGCGGCGGCCGGCACCACCGACGCGGACACGGCGGTGGCAAGGGATACGACGGCGACGGCCGAGCGGATACGCATGGACTCCCCCTTCGGGACGCTCGGGCCCGCCGGCTCCTCCGCGCGGCGGGCCTGATGATGTGTCACGCTGCCTAGACCCACGAGGGGCGGTCCCGGTTGCCCCGCGCGGACCCTCGACCTCTTCTCATGCCGCCGATGACTCCGAGGCCGCCGCCACGTCGATCACGGCCTTGCCCCGGGCGTGCCCCCGCTCCACATGGCGCAGCCCCTCGGCGGTGTCGGCCAGGGCGTACGTCCGGTCGACCACCGGGATGAGCGCGCCGTGCTTGTACAGCGCCATGGGCACGACATCGAGCGCCTGCGCGATCCTGCGCATGCTGAGCGCGTCGGCCCCGCCCTCGTCGGCCAGCGCCACGGCGGTGTCCAGCACCCGCTTCCTGCTCAGGGGCGCGCGCTGCTGCGTGCCGATCTCCACCAACCGTTCCTAATCAGTGAGCAGGAGTGAGTCTTGGACCCATACCTGGTCACTACGGACACCCCGAACGGTTTTGGATGTCCTGGTCGCCCGCTTACTCGCCGCGTCCGGCGGCACGGATCGTGTCCGTGGTCCGGGGATGCGGGGGCGGGGTTCCTCACGCCCAGGGACACGCCGGTCGGCCTGGACGGTCCGATGCCCGTGCACATCGCTCTGGTGTGCACGGGGCGGTGTCGTCCGTCGCCGGATCGGGTGTCCCTGGGCGCGTCGCCCGACCGCGATGCTCGCCGCGTCGTGCCGGGTGGTCTTACGGGTGGGGCCGGCCATCGGTTTTTGCCAGTGCTGGGCGCCCCATTTGCTGGTGTAGGCCGGGTCCACGGCGATGATCGTGACACCTGTGGCGTCGGCCATAGAGGTCAGCCGGGCGCGGAGCCTGCCAGTCGGCATGCCGGAGATGAGCTGCCGGAATCGGCGCTTGTGCCCGTGCTTCTCTCTGGTTTTCTCGGCCTGGAAGTCGAGGTCTTCGACCGCGATGGCCTTGACGCCGCAGGTCTTGGCCCAGTTCAGCAGCCGTGTGAGGGCGTGCCGTACCTGGGCGTCGCGGTGCTGGGCGCCTGCGGACAGGTCGTAGAAGAACCGGCGCGGCCGGCCGACCGGGTTGCCGTGCGTGTCCAGGCGCCATGCGGCGAGGTGATCGGCGTTGGTGTCCACGCCGATCACGCCATGGGTGAGGGCGGCTTCGAGCGGGAGGGTCCTGGCGGGTGGGATCTGCCAGGCGGCGTCCGTGTACCAGCGTCCGCGTCCTGTGTCGTAGTGGATGCGGTAGGCCACGGCCCGGTCGGCTTCCACGCGGTCGGCCCACTCCTGCCCCCGGTGCCGGAACCGCACCTTCGCAGCGAGCACGTACCGGCCATGCCTGGCGTTCGCCAGGTCGGCGAGCGGGGCCGGGAGCTTGATCGACACTTCGCCCTCGGGCGTGATACGGACCGTCTCGTTGCCGAACCCTTTCCCCGACTCGCCGTCCGCTTGGAGGAACCAGCGCCCGGCTTCCCACCGCTCACGCCACCCGGCCCCGGTGAGCTGCGCCGTGTCGAGGTTGTGACGGGCGCCCAGCAGACGTTTGCCGCCACGCACGACATGTACCCAGCCCGCTTCCCGGTCGGCCCGAACCCTCTCGAGCCGGTCCTCCAGCACATGCAGCCGTCGCGTCTTGTGAAACCACTCGTGCGCGGAGCGGTAGCCGCCCGGAGCCCGCTTGGTGCCTTTGTGACCGACCGGCAGCGACAGCCGGTGCCGGATCGTCGTGATACCGGCTTCGAGAGACTGCACGTGTGCGGCCTGGCCCCGCCGGGCGAGCGCCCACTGGTCATGCGTGGCCCTCGTGATCGACCCGGCCCACCTGGACGACGACTGGGCTGTCAGGTGCCGCTTACGGGCCGCCCATGACTCGGTGGAGTGCTCCAGGCCGTCCGCGCAACGCGCTTTGAGGTCCTTCGAGGCGAGCGAGCCCAGGTGCGCACCCACCAAGCGCAGAACCTTCTCATCCTCGGGGGCAAGGTCCTTCAGCCGGGCACGGATCGCGACACCGGACGGACCGAGAGCAACGAACGGTGCGGCAATCGGGCGGAGGTCAGCCATGTTCGGCGGCTTCCAGTGCCTTGCGGGCGCGGTTCTTCGCCGACCCGCGCCCGTACAGGCGGGCGCAGAACGAGGTCAGCACCTCCACCATGTCCCGCACCAGGTCGTCTTCGACCTCGCCGTCATCCAGGACCAGCAGGCGACGGCTCGTCGCGGACAAGGCAGCCTCGACAAGCTCGACGTTCATCCGGCCGAGCCGGTCCTTGTGCTCCACCACCACGGTGGTCACGTTCGGGTCGGCCAGCAGACGCCGGGCCTTGGACCGGCAGCCGTTCATCCCGGAAGCGATCTCCGCCTCAACACGAACGACTCGGTGACGGGCCTGCGCCGCCCACGCCGACAGGCGAGCGACCTGGCGTTCCAGATCGGCCTTCTGATCGTGCGAGGACACACGGGCATACAGGCCCAGACCGCCGATGGCCTCGGGGGCGGTGTTTGCGTCGATGTTCACCAGGATCGTGCGTGGCCCCACCCGCTGAGCCGGTACCGGCAACGTTCCCTCACGGAACCAGCGGTACGCGGTCTGCGGATGCACGCCCTGCGTCTTCGCCCATTCCGTCAGATTCACACTCCGACAACGACACTCACTCATACATGGTCACGCTCACTTAACCGACTTTGAGGACCAGCAGGTGGAGAACCCTCTCGTACGGGCAGGTCCCGGCACCCGGACCCGCCCCTGCCCGCCACCGAAGTTACCGCGTCCCTTCCGCGGGCTCCCCGCCCGGTGGGCCCAGCGCTTCCCCGGGGCGGCGGCCGCGCGGGCCGTGCACAGGGCGGAGAGGAAGGTGCGGAGCCCGCGTGACGGAACAACCCGGCGCCCGCCTCGACGCGATGGCCCTGTACGACCTCCAGCACGTCCGCAACGCGCCGGCCGCCCGGCCGGCCCGCCCCGGCCCTCTCACGCCCGCCGATCTCGAACCGTACGACCAGCTCCACCACCTCGGCCACCGGGCCCTCGACCACGCCGTCGCCCGGCTGGGTGCCGTCCCCGGCGCGGACGTCGTGGACATCGGCGCCGGGCTCGGCGGTCCGGCCCGCTATCTCGCCGAGCGGTACGGATGCCGGGTCACCGCCGTCGAACTACAGCCGGAACTCCATGAGCTGAGCACGGAGCTCACCGCGCTCTGCGGGCTGTCGGAGCGCGTCACCGCCGTACGGGCCGACGCCCTGGCCCTGCGCGGGGCGCCCTGGTCGCAGCGGTACGACCATCCGGTCTCGCTCCTGACGATCCTGCACATCCCGCGCCGCGCCGACCTCTTCGGCGTCCTCCACGGCCTGCTGCGCCCCGGCGGCACCTTCTACCGCGAGGACTTCTACGCCCGCCGCCCCCTGACCGACGGGGAGCGGGCCGAAGCGGACCTGACCGACGTCGTCTGGACGGACGCCACCGGCCTCTGGCTGCCCTTCGTCGTCGACCGGGCCGAGCGCTTCCGGCGGGAACTCCCCCAGCACGTACGCCTGCACGGCGAACCGCTCGCCACCCGGCTGCTGCGCTTCTACGACACGGTCGCCTCCCTGTTCACGGGCGGCGGGGTCGGCGGCGTCCGCCTCTCGGGACGACGGGACTGAACCGCCCCCCGTTCAGCCCTCGAACGCGGTCCGCAGGGCCGTCCCCATCAGGGCGATGGCCTCCCGCGCCGCCGGTACCGGGCCGGTGTGGGTGAAGTAGTGGTCGACGCCCTCGAAGACACGGTGGGTGACGGGGACGCCGGCGGCCTCCAGGGCCTTGGCGTAGGCGTCGCCCTCGTCGCGCAGGCGGTCGTTCTCCGCGGTGATGACCAGGGCGGGCGGGAGTCCGGCGAGGTCGTCGGCCAGCCCCGGAGAGACCAGCGGATGGGCGCGGTCGGCCGGGTCGGGAACGTAGGCGGCGGTGAAGATCCGCATCAGCCCCGGGCTGAGCAGCGGCCTGGCGATGAGGGAGCGCTTGGTGGCCGGGTCGGCGACCTGGTCCAGCGGGGCCGAGTCGAGGATCTGGAGGCGGGGGGTGAAGGTGCCGCGGTCCCGGGCGAGGCGGCAGACCGCGGCGGTCAGGTTGGCCCCGGCGCTGTGCCCGCCGACGGCGAGCCGCGTACCGTCCCAGCCGCCCGCGGCGCCGTGCGCGGCGACCCACGCGGTGACGTCGTAGGCCTGCGTGACGGGTGCGGGGTACGGCCGCTGCGGGGCGACGGCGTAGTCCACGTTGATCACCACACAGCCGGCCGTGGCGGCTATGGACCGGCAGATGTGGTCGTCCTGTTCCGGGCGGCCGACCACGAAACCGCCGCCGTGGAAGTTGACGTAGACGGGGGCGGGTGAGGCGGCGGCCGGGGCCGCGGGGCGGTAGACGGTGCAGGTCACCGGGCCGGCGCCGGTCTCCACCCGGAGGGTTTCGGCCGGCGTCGGAACACCGGTGGACCGCAGGTCCGCGTGCACGCGGGACATCACCCGGCCGAGCAGCAGCTGGACGCCTCTGGCCTGGATTCCTGAGCTCAATGACATGACCCCGCCTCAACTCTCCAAAGTTCAAGTATCAGGATTCCTGATAATGCACCTTGGGTGGGGATGTCAAGCGGACCGGGGCGGGGAGACGGCCACCGGATCGCGGCGGGCCTGGTGGTGGTCGGTGTCGCGGGGGGTGGCCAGGACGGTGCGGGTCCGTTCCGCCAGGCTTGCCTCGGAGAGGGTGCCCTGGCCGGCGAGGAGGGACTCCAGGGCCGCGAGCCAGTGGGTGTAGTAGCTCCACGGTTCGCCGTCCGGTTCCTTCTCCCAGCGGCGGATGGACGCGATGAGGGAGAGCTGGAACTCGCTCCAGGCGTAGTGGCCGCTGTCATGGGCGGCCACCGCCAGGGCGAAGGCCCGCAGCTCCCACGGTGCCTCGAAGGGGCGGTCGGCGCCCGGCAGACCGCAGACGAGGTCCTCCACGCGCCGGCGCGCGTCGTCGGATCCGGCGGCGTTCATGACGCCGGGGCGGCGACGGGACCGACGCCGATCATCGAGTTCCGGGTGACCAGCGCCCGGAGCCGCTCGGCGCTCAGCCCCTCGGTGCCCTCGGGCCGCCGCGGCAGCACCCAGTACCGCAGTTCGGAGCTGGAGTCCCAGACCCGGATCTCCACCGAGTCCGGGATCGGGAACCGGAAGTCCTGGGCCAGCACCTTGCGCGGCTCCCGGACGATACGGGCCCGGAACGGCGGCGCCTTGTACCAGTTGGGCGGCAGACCGAGCACCGGCCACGGGTAGCAGGAGCAGAGCGTGCAGACGATCACGTTGTGGACGGCGTCCGTGTTCTCGACCACGACCATGTCCTCGCCCTGGAGGCCGCCGATGCCCATCTCCGCGCAGGCGGCGGAGGCGTCGTCGAGCAGCCGGGCCTTGAACGCGGGGTCGGTCCAGGCCCGTGCCACGACCTTGGCGCCGAGCTGGGGTCCCACCTCGTTCTCGTAGATCTCGGCCAGCCGGTCCACCGCGGCCGTGGTCAGGACGCCCTTCTCGATCAGCAGCGCTTCCAGCGCCCTGACCCGCGCGGTGATCTCGGCCTGCGTCCGCAGCCGGGTGTCGGTCGGTGCCATGGTCACTTCTTCCCTTCGGCGAGGCTCATGTAGGGCTCCCAGGCGTCGTAACAGACGGTGGCGTTGGGGTCGCCGGCCTTCGCTCCCCAGAGCTCGTGCGCGGTGAAGCGGACGGTGTAGAGGTGCTCGGGCGCGTCGTCGCCGCCGTTGCCGGCGCTGTCGGGGTAGATGAAGGTGCCGTGCGCCCCGGTGACCACACCGGTGCGGCCGCGGACGTAGCGGGCCCGGCGGGTGTGTCCGACCGGGCTGTCGGCGGCGATGGTGACGACGTCGCCGACGGCGAACCGGGCCGCCTTGTCCGACGGGCGTGCGGCGGGCGCCCCGCCGGTGACGGCCGCGTCGACGAAGGCCAGCAGCTCGGGGTCCTCACGCTGCGGCAGTGCCGCGTCCGGGTGCGCGAGGAAGAACGCGGTCCGCGCGGCCAGTTCGGCGGGGTCGATCATCCCGGCCTTCGCCGCGAAGTGCTCGGCGGTGTGCACCCAGTGCTCGTAGTAGTTGGACAGCAGGTACTCCGCCGGGTCCATCTGCTCGATCCCGTGCCGGAACATGTCGACGTTGAACAGCCCGGCCCGGAAGCAGCTGGCGAACAGGGAGAACGCCCCCTTCTCCCACTCGGCGCGGAAGACCGGCTCGTTCTCCTCGGTCAGCACGGGGCCCAGCCCGTCCGTACCGCCGAGGTCGAATACTCCGTTCATACGGCTGCTCCGTTCATACCTCTGCTCCGTTCGTACGGCTGCTCGCGGCGGCCGGTGGCGCGGGGAAGCCTCCGACGGCCTGTTCGTAGGTGTGCGCCACCCGCAGGACGGTGGCGTCGTCGAAGCGCCGGCCGACGATCATCAGTCCGGTCGGCAGTCCGCCGACCGGTCCGGCCGGCACGGTGCACGCCGGGTGGCCGGTCACGTCGAACGGGGCGGTGTTGCCGACCATCGACAGCGCGGTGGTCAGATAGTCGGCCAGCGTCACGTCGGCCGGGGGAAGGGCGGTCGCCGTGTACGGGAGGGTGGGCATGACCAGCACGTCGTACCGGGCGAGCGCGGCGTCGTAGGCCGCGCGCACCTCGGGGACGAGCCGACGGGCCATGGCGTAGTACTTCCCGCCGCCCTCCTCGAAGGTGTGGCGCCCGGACAGCCCGACCAGCTTCACCGTCCTGGACAGCTCGTGCCCGTGCTCCAGCCGCCGCCGGGCGAAGTGGGCGATCAGCTCGGGGTCGTAGAAGCCGTCGGTGTTCATGCCGTACGCGTTGCCGTCGAGCATCTGGTACGCGGCGCCCTCGGTCGCGATCACGTTCCACACGTGCAGGGCGTCGGTGTGCCAGGGGACCGACACCTCCGCCGCGTCGAGCCCGGCGCCGCGCAGAACGTCTACCGCGGCGCGGACGGAGGCGTCGACCGCCGGGTCCGACACGGCCGTACCGAATCCCTCGGCGACCACACCGACCCGCAGGCCCGCCGCGGGTTCGGCGAGCGCCGCCGGGTAGTCGACCGGGGCGACCGCGCCCGGCTGCCGGGGATCGGCGCCGTCCGGGCCGGCCAGGACGGCGAGCAGGGCCGCGGCGTCGGCCACCGTGCGCGCCATCGGCCCGAGGTGGTCGATGGTCCGCTCGATGGGGAACGCGCCGGTGTAGGGCACCAGTCCGTGCGTCGGTTTGTGCCCGACGATCCCGCAGAAGGCGCCCGGGATGCGGATCGAACCGCCCTGGTCGCCGCCGACGGCCAGATCGGCCTCGCCCGCGGCCACGAGGGCACCGCAGCCGCTGGAGGAGCCGCCGGCGGTGCGGGTCTCGTCCCACGGGTTGCGCACCGGGCCCGGGTGCGAGGTGAAACTGGCCCCGGAGAAGCACAGGTCCTCGCAGACGGCCTTGCCGGTGATCGTGGCTCCGGCGTCGAGCAGCCGGCGGACCACGGTGGCGTCCTGGCGGGGCACGAAGCCCTCGACCGTGCGGGATCCGTTCATCATCGGTACGCCCGCCACGGCGATGTTGTCCTTGACGGCCACGGTACGCCCGGCGAGCGGGCCGTCCGCCGACCCGGTGAGCGAGGTGGTCACGTACCAGGCGCCGAGGCGGTTGTGCCCGGGCCGGGGCGCCGCCCACTCCCGTCGGGGTGCCGGGGCGCTCCGGGCGGCGCGTGCGTAGAGTGCCTCGACCGCGGCGGGGGAGGCCAGGGTGGCCTCCACCGCGGGCGCGTACTCGGCGAGTTCGGCGGGGGTCAGTCCGAACCGGAAGTGCCGGCCGAGGGCGGCCAGGCGCTCGGCGTCCGGTGGGGGAAGAGACGTCATGGGGCGGTTCCTCCGCTATCCGGCGAGCTGCGCGGGGACGTGGTCGAGGAGGGTCAGGAAGCCGGTCCGGTTGTGGCAGTTGACGTACTCCGAGGACCCGCCGCCCTCGGGGATCACCGAGACCTCGTGCCAGAGCGACATGTCCATCGGCTGCCCGTCCTTGCCCTGCATCATCTGGAAGAAGGCGCCGTAGATCTCCAGATGGCTGCGGTGGCCGCGCGACCACGTCATGAGGTGTTCCAGGGAGAGGAACCAGCCGACGGTGCACGCGCGGTCGATGATCTCGCCGCCGAGCGCCTGCTCGCGGATCTTGCGGGTCTGCAGACAGCCCGTACTGGGATGAACGGCCAGGTAGTCGACGCCGATGTCCTTCACCGGATCGACGTTGGCGAAGTAGTCGTCCTTGAAGACCGTGCTCCTGCGCCAGTCCTGGGCGGTGCGGATCAGACAGACGTTGCCCGGCACGGTGACGGAGACCCGCTTGCCGAGCGTCTCCTCGGTGGTCGGGGTGTACGCGTACAGCGCGCCTTCGAGCTCGTCGGTCCGCGAGGCGGTGATCCGGTCCCTCGCCGATCCCCAGTAGTCGTGCACCTTGGTCGGCCCGACCTGCACGTGCTGGGCGATGCCGGGGGTGTCGTACTCCTTGGGATCGTGCGGTGTGTACAGCGTCTCGATGTGGTCGCGGGGGATGGTCACGGCCTCCCGGTAGAAGCCCAGGGGGCCGCCGACCGGCCGTGACGCCCAGTAGGCAGCGACGGCCTCCTGCCCGGCCCACCGTGTGTACTCCTCCGGCGCGAACCAGTACGCCATGAGCGTGGCGTTCGCATAGCCGTACGCGTCGGTGTACCGCCCCCGGTCGAGCACCGTCGGCTGCGCCTCCATGCCGAACAGCGGAAGCATCTCCTCGATCGCCTTGTCCGCCTCGTCCAGGCTCGGGGCCTGCACACCGAACTGCGCGAAGAGAATCTCGGTGACCCCTTCCGGATAAGTCGTCGACCACATGTCGAAGCGCGGTTCCGAATCGGTCACTCGAATATGACGTGGCATCGGTCCTCCAGATCGGGTCGCGGTGATTGACCGTACGGCGGCCCGGAGTCCGGTGTTTGTCGCTGGGAGACAGCCGGTTTGACGTTCTGCGCCACTGTCGGGATCTCCGCGGGAGGAAATCCGCGTGTATTGACCAGCGCCCGGTGTCCTCCTACCGTGCACTCCACGTGGGAGGAGGAACCTCGTGAGCGGGAACGCACCGGGTCCTGCGCACGCGGAGACCGCCGGTGCGGGCCGGCGCCTCACGGAGATCGTGCGGACGGATTCCCTGGGCGCCTGGACCGACGCCATCCGGGACACCTTCGTGGCGCTCGACATCAGGCCGGACGCGTCCGGACGGTTCACCGGGACCGTGCGCACCCGGCGGCTGGCGCACCTCATGGCGGCCGACGTCCTCGCCACGTCCCAGACCTTCGACCGGACCGGCCGGCTGACCTCGCGCCAGCCGCTGGACCTGATGCAGATCGGCATGGTCGTCGCGGGCGAGGGCGAACTGATCCAGGACGGGCGGACCTGCGCCCTGCGGCCGGGGGACTTCGCGCTCTACGAGAGCGCCCGGCCGTTCACCTGGCATCTGCGCCCGGACTGGCATCTGCGGGTCTTCACCTGGCCGCGGGAATCGATTCCGCTCAGCGACACGCGGTCGCAGCAGCTGACGGCGCGCACGGTCCGGGCCGACACCGCGGTCGGTCAGCTGCTTTCCCCTTTGTTGTCGGGGCTTCTCCTCCATGACCGGGACGTGTCGTCCGGCGGCGCGATCAGACTGGCCGACGAAATAGCGGAATTGGCGATCACGGCCGCACTGGAGGAAAGCGACCCCGGTGATCAGGACTCCCGGGCGCTGGAATTCCGTGAAAACATCCTGCGCTACATCGACGCGCATATCGACGACGCCGGACTCACCCCTCAGCGGATCGCCGAGGCGTTCTTCGTCTCGCCCCGGACCCTGCACCGGCTGTTCGCCCGCTCCGGCGAGACCGTCGCGGCCACGATCCGGCTGCGCCGCCTGAAGGCCTGCCGCGAGGCCATGCTGTCACCGCGGCACACCCACCGGCCCCTCACCGAGATCGCCTCGCGCTTCGGCTTCACCGACCTGGCGGTCTTCAGCAGGGCCTTCAAGGCGCTGTACGGGGTGAGCCCGAGCCGCTACCGGGAGCTGAACCGGTAGGTGCCGTGCGGGGCAGGCGCAAGGTGAAGACCGTCTCCGCGTCCGGGGTGCTGGTCACCGAGACCGTGCCGCCGTGGGCCTCGACGAGCTGGCGGACGATGGCCAGGCCCAGGCCGCTGCCGCCGGTCTGGCGGCTGCGGGACTTGTCGGCGCGCCAGAAGCGGTCGAAGACCCGGGGCAGGTCCTCGGCGGCGATACCGGTGCCGGTGTCGGCGACCTCGATCACGACCTCGTCGCCGGTACGGCGGCAGCGCAGGGTCACGGTGCCTCCGGGAGGGGTGTGCCGGAGGGCGTTGGACAGCAGGTTGCCGACGGCCTGGCGCAGGCGCGCGGGGTCGGCGTGGAGGGCCGGGGTGTCCTCGATGCGGGTGGTGAGGGTGACGCCGGCGGCCTCGGCACCGCCGCGGTGGGCCGCGGCCACATGGTCGAGGAGTTCCCGCAGGCTCAGGGGTTCCGGGTGCAGCCGGAGCCGGCCCGCGTCCGCCTGGGCCAGGTGCTGGAGGTCGTCGACGATGTGCTGGAGCAGCAGGGCCTCCTCCAGCAGCGAGGCCACGAACGCCTCGTCGGAGACGGCCAGGCCGTCCTGGGCCGCTTCGAGCCAGCTACGGATCGTGCTGAGCGGGGTGCGCAGTTCGTGGGCGACATCGCTGACCATGGCCCTGCGCTGGTCCTCGACGCGCTCGCGGCGCTCCGCCAGGTCGTTGAAGGCGGCGGCCAGACGGCCGATCTCGTCGTGGGTGGTCACCGGTACCCGCAGATGCTGCCGGGCCGGGCGGCGGGCGGCGTCGGTCAGCGCCCGCAGGGGTCTGACCAGCCGGGTGCCCACGGTGACGGTGACGGCCACGGTGAGGACGAGGACGAGCGCGGCGACACCGGCGACCCGGCCCGTGTTGGCCGAGGACAGGTCGAAGCCGGGCGCGGCCGATCCGGCCGGGGTGGCGACGAACAGCAGCGCGGGCGGAGCGACGTACGGGGCGAGCTGCTCACGGCGGGCGGTGTCGATGCACCGCTGGACGGCCTCACCGCCGCCCCCCTCGGGGGTGAAGCTGAGACCGATCGTCACCGGGGCCAGCTTCTGGCGTCTCACGCAGTCGCCGGCCAGGGTGTTGAGCCGGTCGAGCGCCCGTTTCTCGGTCGGCGTGGGATCGTCGAGGGTGTACAGGGCGCACACCTCGCCGACCTTCTGCTGGAGTCTGCTGTCACCGGTGATGACGAGGGAGGGCCGGCCGCTCGGCGCGTCGGCGACGACGACGGGGTGACCGACGCCGCGCATGCAGGCCCGCAACTTCCGCACCCGGTCCAGTAGTTCGCGGCGCTCGGCCTCCGGCAGCCGGTACGGGCCGATCGCTCGCGGGTCGATCCCGTCCGCCTTGACGCCGGGCAGCAGCGCCGGGTCGGCCCGCAGCGGGTCGAGGAGCGCCGAGGCCCTGGTGGGGAGGGCGGCCGCGGTGCCGGACGCGGCGATGGGCCGACGGTCCTGGGTGGTCAGGGTGATGTGGCGACCGGTCCGCTCGGTCAGCCGTCTCAGCGTGGGCGTCACCGCGGACCAGTCGGTGTGGGCGGCCGCGTAGCCGATCAACGTGTCGTAGATCTGGGCGTCGTCGGCGAGGACCTGTCCCTGCTCCTGCTGGATGGCGCTGGTGGTGGTGCGCGCGGCGAGCCAGGCGGTGGCCGCGACCGAGCAGACGGCGATGGTGACCGACGCCGCCAGCAGCCGTACCAGCAGACTCCGCCGCAGCGGCAGCCGGCCGCCGTCCGGGGCCGTCTCAGCGGCCACGGGTGCCGTCGGAGAGGCGGTAGCCGACGCCGAACACCGTCCGGAGATAGACCGGTTGCCGGGGGACGGGCTCGATCTTCTTGCGGAGGTTCAGGATGTGCACGTCGATGGTGCGTTCGGTGATGTAGCGGTCGTCCCCGCGCGTGCCGGACAGCAACTGGCGCCGGGTGAAGACCCGTTCGGGTTCGGCGGCCATCGTCGCCAGGACGTCGAACTCACCCGGTGTGCAGGCGACTTGCCGGCCCGCGATCTCGACGGCGCGGCGCAGGGGGTCGACGCGGAGGGCGCCCACCCGCAGCACCGGGTCCGCCGCGGCGACGCCGGACGTCCGGGTCCGCCGCAGCAGGGTACGGATCCGGGCCATCAGCTCGCGCGGGCTGTAGGGCTTGGTCAGATAGTCGTCGGCGCCGAGGTCCAGGCCGAGCAGCAGGTCCTCCTCGGTGCTGCGGGCGGTCAGCATCAGCACCGGCAGGTCGCTCTCGCGCCGCAGGATGCGGCACACGTCCAGACCGTCGACGACCGGCATCATCACATCGAGGACCAGCAGGTCGGGCCGGTGGCGGCGCACCCCGTCGAGCGCCGCGCGCCCGTCATGGACGAGCAGGGCGGTGTGCCCCTCGCTCTCCAGATAGCGGCGGATCACCTCGGCCTGTTTGGTGTCGTCCTCGGCCACGAGGACAAGGGCGTTCATGGGGGCCAGCGTAGGCACGGCGGAATGAGGCCAGACGGCTTTCTGACCGCGTCCTGACAGGATCGTCATAACTTCGGGCCATGGTCTGCGCCATGGGGAACCTCTTCAAGCGAGCCACGGTGTTCACCTCGGCCGGCGCGGCCGGTCTGGTCGTCCTCACCGCCTGCGGGGGCGGGGGCGTCGGCGGGAGCGACGACGCGGGCCAGGGCGGTCGGGGCGACGTCGCCTCGATCACCACCCCCGCGGCGGGCGGTGGTGCGGCGAGCGCGAGCGCCGATCCCGACGCGGGCCGGCCACAGATCCGGCTGGACAGCACCAACGAGGAGGTCAATCGCCTGTACGACGCCTGGCTCGCGTGTCTGAAGGAGCACGGCGCGGCGGAGAAGTACAAGCGCAAGCCGAACGATCCCTCGGTGCTGGCCTGCAAGGGGAAGGAACCGCTCGATCCGCCGGAGCTGGACCCGGCCAGGAACCCGGACTTCAGCGACGACACGCGCGCGATGGTGAAGTGCATGAACGAGCACGGCATCAAGAGCGTGGTCGCGGACGGACTGTGGGCGCTGGAGGACGGAAACAGCCTCAACGCGCCCCACTACGACGACATCGAACTCGACTGCCAGGTGAAGGCGTACGGTGACAGGTAACGGCGCCCGGGCCGCGCGTACGCGGGGCGGACGGCGGACGGTCCTCGGGGCGGTGGCGGCGGCGGTCGTCGTGGCGAGCGCGTTCACCGTGACCGCGTGGCAGGACGGCGACGGGAGACCGGACACCGCGAAGGGCGGTGCCGTACGGACCGCGACCGCCGTGGTGACCAGGAGCGACCTCTCCAACTCCCGGACGCTGGAAGGGATCCTCGGCTACGGCCGGGCGACCACGGTGAAGGGCGGCAAGGCGGGCCTGATCACCTGGCTGCCGGCGACGGGGGCCACGGTACGGCGGGGCGAGCCGCTGTACCGGGTGGACAACGTGCCGGTGCCGGTCTTCTACGGCGGTACACCGCTGTACCGGACCCTGGAGGCCGAGGGCACCACCGGCCCGGACGTGAGGACGGTGGCCGACAATCTCGAGGCGCTCGGCTACGACATCGGCGGACAGCCCGCGGTGGGCACGTGGGTCACCCCGCGGCCGGTCACGCACCGGGAGTCGTCCGGGCCGACGACCACGGCGAGTCCGCGTCCGGGCAACACGCCCGACACCCCCCTCTCCACCCCCTCCCCCCTCACCGCGCCCGTCCAGGTCAAACGCGGCGACGGGGTCCTGACCGCCGCTCTCATCGCCGCCGTCGAACGGTGGCAGACCGCGGCCGGCCTGCCGTCCACGGGCGTGCTGGGCGTCGGCGACCTCGCGGTGCTGTCGGGTGCCGTACGGGTCGACGGCGTACAGGCGCAGCTCGCCGACGCGGCCGACGGGACCCTGATGACCGTCACGTCCACCACCAAGTCGGTGACCGTCTCGGTGGACCCGGGCGAGGCGGGCTCGATGAGACGCGGCGACGCGGTGACCGTGGACCTGCCCGACAGCTCCACGGCACAGGGCACCGTCACCGCCATCGGCACCACGGTCCGGACCAGCGACGCGTCGAGCGGCGACGACACCTCCGGGCAGCCCCGGTTGACCGTCGGCGTCGCGCTGCGGGACACCGGTGCGGTACGCGGGCTGAACTCCGCGCCGGTACAGGTGCGGTTCACCTCGGAGACCCGCAAGGGCGTGCTCGCCGTGCCCGTCGGCGCCCTGTTGGCACTGAGCGAGGGCGGCTACGCCGTCCAGCTGCCGGGCGGCCGACTGATCGCGGTGAGGACCGGGATGTTCTCCAAGGGGCTGGTGGAGATCAGCGGCTCGGGCATCGGCGCCGGGACCAAGGTGGTGACGACCTCGTGAGCGCGCGCCCGGTGCTGGCGGTGCGCGGCGCGAGCATGGTGTACCCCGGCGGGGTCACGGCGCTCGACGACGTCTCGCTCACGGTCGAGCAGGGCGAACTGCTGGGCATCGTCGGCCCGTCCGGGTCCGGCAAGTCGACCCTGCTGAACATCATGGGCACGCTGGACCGGCCGACCGGCGGCACCGTGGAGATCGACGGCCAGGACGTCGCGGAACTCTCCGACCGCAGGCTGTCGGCGCTGCGGGGCCGCCGACTCGGCTTCGTTTTCCAGCAGTTCCAGCTCACCGACGGGCTGACCGCCGCCGAGAACGTCGCGACCGGTCTGCTCTACGCCGGGGTGCCGCGCGGCAGGCGCCGCCCGCTGGCCCTGGAGGCACTGGACCGGGTGGGGCTGGCCCGTCGGGCCCGGCATCTGCCGCAGCAGCTCTCCGGCGGTGAGCGGCAGCGGGTGGCGATCGCCCGCGCGCTCGTCAACCGGCCCGTCCTGGTGCTCGCGGACGAGCCGACGGGCGCCCTGGACACCGCGAACGGCGTGGCCGTACTGGATCTGCTGACCGCGCTGAACCGCGAGGGCACCACCATCGCGGTCATCACCCACGACCGGGACATCGCGGCCCAGTTGCCCCGCCGGGTGGAGATCCGCGACGGCCGCCTCCGCTCCGACACCCGCACCGACGCCCGCACCGAGTCCCTCCCCCGTACGGAAAGCTGGTCATGACCGTCACATCCACGAGGTCGGCCGCCCGGGTCGCCGACAGCAGGCCGGTGCGGCTGGCGCCGCTGGACATCCTGGGCCTGGGCCTGCTGGGCATCCGGACCCGGAAAATACGGGCGGCCCTGTCCGCCCTCGGCATCTCGATCGGCATCGCCACCCTGGTCGTCGTCACCGGGATCCCGGCGTCCAGCCAGAAAGCACTCATGGAGGAGCTCTCCGCGCTGGGCACCGACATGCTGCAGGCCGTGCCCGCCCGCCAGGACCCGCCGGTGCTGCTGCCGCCGGAATCGGTGGCCATGACCCGCCGGATCGGGCCGGTCACGATGGCCAGCGCGGTCGCCAACACCCATACCGAGGTCTTCCGCAACGACCGCGAGAACGCCGCCGACTACACCGGACTGACCGTCCTGGCCACCAGAGTCGATCTGCTGCGGACGATCAACGCCACGGTGGGCTCGGGCCGGTTCCTCAGCGCGGGCACGGAGAAGTTCCCCACCGCCGTCCTCGGCTCGGTCGCCGCCTCCCGGCTCGGCATCCCGGCGCTCACCGCCTGGCGGCCCGCCCCGCAGATCTACCTCGGCCGCCGCTGGTTCACGGTCATCGGGATCCTCGAGAAGACCCCGCTGTCGCCGGACATCGACCGCTCGGTGCTGGTCGGCTGGGACGCCGCGCGCCGTCTGCTGAAGTTCGACGGCCACCCCACGGTGATCTACCTCAAGGCCAGGGAGTCGGAGATCGAGGCCGTACGCGACGTCCTGCCCGCCACCATCAACCCCGCGCTGCCGGGCGTGGTCCAGGTCAGCCGCCCGTCCGACGCGCTGGCCGCCAAACGGGCCACCGAGAGCACGTTCTCCGCGCTCTTCCTGGGACTCGCCGGGGTCGCCCTCCTCGTCGGCGGCATCGGCGTGGCCAACACCATGGTCATCTCCGTCCTCGAACGCCGCCGGGAGATCGGCCTGCGCCGCGCCCTGGGCGCCAACCGGGGCCAGATACGCGCCCAGTTCCTCACGGAGTCGGTCGTCCTGTCGGGCCTCGGCGGTCTGGCCGGCACGGCACTCGGCGCCCTCGCGACCGTCGCCTACGCCGCCCACCAGCACTGGCCGCCGGTCGTCCCCCTCACCTCGGTGACCGCGGGATGCGGCGGCGCGGTCCTGATCGGCATGCTCGCCGGCGTCCACCCCTCCCTCCGCGCCGCCCGCCTGACCCCTACGGAGGCCCTGGCGACGACGTAGGCGCATCGGAGGGGTGCACCCGAGCGGTGGTACGCCCCGTGCGGCTCCGCGCGCCGGGCGGCGGCTCACCCGGAGTGCGACAGCAGACCCGGCAGGGTCCGCGACGCCCTCGACCCGGATCCTTACGGCCTTCCAGATCGACGCGGCCTGGCCTCGAACACGGCTCCGCGCCCCGGGGACCCCGTCGCGGGCGCGGCGGTCAGTGGCCGGAATCCCCGCGGGTGGTCAGTGGCCGGAATCCCCGCGGGGCGCCGCGCCTCCCGCCGGACGCCCGCCCTGGGCCCCGCTCCCCGCCAGACCCCGGATCTCCTTGCGGAAGTCGAGGGGGGAACGGCCCGTGCGCTGTGTGAAGTACTTGCCGAACTGGGAGGGCGTGCCGAAGCCGAGGTGGTCGGAGATCCGCGCCGCGGTCTCGTCGCCGTGCGCCAGCAGGCGTTTCGCCTCCAGGACGACCCTGCGGTCGATGAACTCCTTCGCACCGAGCCCGGCGCCCGCCTGCGTCGCCCGGGCGAGGGTCCGGCCCGAGTAGCCGAGCATGCGGGCGTAGTCCTCCACCTGCCGGGTGGCGGTGAAGTGCCGTTCGACCGCGTCACGGAACCGCAGATAGGTCTCGTCCGGCTCCGGAGCGGGGCCACCGGCCGGGACGGTGAGATGGGCGATCCGCAGCAGGAGGACGGCGAGCAGGTGCCGCAGGGCCGCGATGTGCACGTCGAGCGGCAGCTGACCGAGCGCCCGGAACTCGCGGCTCAGATGTTCCGCCGCCATGGTCACCGCGTCGGCGTCCGCGGCGACGGGGGTGGTGACGACCGGTGCGTACGGGTCGTCGACCCGGGCGGCCGTCGCCGTGGCCGGGTCCAGCGCGTCCTGCCGGAAGAGGATCAGCGTGCCCTCGGCCCGGGCCAGGTCGCCCCACTGGTGCACCTGCCCCGGACGCAGCCACAGCCAGGAGCCCGGCCGCAGGGTGTGGCCGTCGAAGTCGACGAGGTGCCGGAGCCCGCCCTCGGTGAGCGTGAGCAGGTGATGGAAGTCGGGGCGCTGCGGCCGCGCGAGGGTGTCCCCGGGGACGCGCCGCCGCAGCTCGGCCAGCGACATGACCTCGACACCGGCCGGCGTGCCCGCGGGCGCGGCGAACCCGATCTCCGCGATCTCCGCGATCCCATACGGCGAATCGTGTCGGCTTTTGGCCATCATCAGTCGGAAGTTTATCCCGCTCCCCCCGTATCTGGCTCGTACGTTGGTCATGCCGCCGCGGAAACGGAACGTCCCTCTGGCGGAAACAGGAAAGGAAGGAGGAACGGCACATGGCGACGACCGTGGCCACGGCCTTCGGGGAGCGCATCCGCGCCTGGCTGGAGGAGTCCGACCGGGTCCTGATCGCGGCCGGCGCCGGTCTGAGCGCGGCCGCCGGTTACGACTACGGCGACACCGAACGCTTCAGGGAGCTGCTGCCGGCCCTGCACCGCCTCGGCCTGCGTTCGCGCTATCTGCTCGGCGTGCCCCTGCCGGAGGACATGATGTGGGGCTACTGGGCCGTCCACATCGACGACATCCGTTACGGCGCCGGGCCCAACCCCCTCTACCGCAGGCTGAGGGAGCTGGTCGGCGACCGCGACCACCGGGTGATGACGTCCAACGTCGACGCCCTGTTCGCCCGCAACGGCTTCGAGGCGGACCGGGTCCACACCCCGCAGGGCGACTACGGCCGGCTCCAGTGCACGGTCCCGTGCACACGGGAGACCTGGTCCAGCAGACCCTTCCTCGACACGATCCTCGCCGCGTACGACCGCGAGACCGGCCGGGTGAGCGACCCCCGGGCCCTCCCGCGCTGCCCCCGCTGCGGCGCCGACGTCTTCCCCAATGTCCGGGTCGGCCCCGAGTTCGTCGACGACCCCTATCTGCCCGCGGGGCGGCGGCTGGTCCGCTGGCTCGACGAGGCGCCCGCGGACAGCTCCCTGCTCGTCGTGGAGATCGGTGCCGGGTTCAACACCCCCGGCGTGATCCGCCGGCCCATGGAGCACCTGGTGCGCCGGACCCCCCGGGCCCGGCTCGTCCGGATCAATCCCGGCCATCCCGAGGTCCCCTCCGACCTCGGGATACGGGCCCTGTCCGTGCCCGTGGCAGCAGACCTGCTGCTCGACACCCTCCCCGCCTGATTGGAATCAGTCATGAGCAACGCGAAGAACACCGTCCTCCAGGCCGCCGCCGAGCTGTTCGGCGCCAAGGATCCCTCCGCCGTGGACCGCTGGGTGGCCCCGGGCTACAGGCAGCACAGCGCGCTCGCCGCCGACGGCCCCGAGGCCCTGCGCGGACTCGTCTCCGTGCTGGGCGAGGACTTCCGCTACGAAGGCGCCCGCGTCATCGCCGACGGCGACCTGGTCGCCCTGCACGGCACCTACCACGGCTTCGGCCCGGCCCCGCTCGTCGCGTTCGACATCTTCCGCGTCGACGCCGACGGCAAGCTGGCCGAGCACTGGGACGCCCTGGCCCCGCTGGTCGAGGACACCGTCTCCGGCCGCTCCCAGACCGACGGCCCCACCGAGGTCACCGAGCCCGGCCGGACCGACGCCAACCGTGCCCTGGTGACCGAGTTCGCGGAGAAGGTCCTCGTCGGCGCCGACTACTCGGTGCTCACCGACTACATCTCCACCGACACCTACCACCAGCACAACGCCGAGGCCGCCGACGGCCTCGACGGCTTCGGGGCGGCCGCGGCCAGGTGGGCCGAGCAGGGCCGGAACCTCGTCTACAAGAAGGTCCACCGGGTCATCGCCGAGGGCGAGTTCGTCCTGACGCAGTCCGAGGGCGAGTTCGGCGTGCCCGTCGCCTACTACGACCTCTTCCGTGTCGCGGACGGCAGGATCGTCGAGCACTGGGACGTCATCGCCCCCGTACCGGCCGAACTGCCGCACGGCAACGGCCTGTTCTGACCCGGCCGCGAAGCGCCGCAGCCCCTCGTTCCCGAGCCTCACCCGGAGCCCGCGATGATCCCGATCCGCGCCGAGTCCGACGCCGTCGCCCTCGCCGCCGGGACGGAGACACGGCCCGCCGGGCTGCCCCTGACCGCCTACCGGTCGGCCGTGGCCCTCGACGAGCCTTTCCACCCGACGGCGGCCCCGGCCGCACCCGCCCGGCTGGACGCCCATGTGCGCGCGGCCCTGCGCCTGCTCAGCGGGGATCCGGCCGTGTCCCGGCTGGGACTGCGGCCCGAGGCGGTGAGAAGCCTCGCCGACGCGGACTCCGACGCGCATACGGATGCCGGTGCCGGCGCCGCGACGGCGGCCCGCAGGAACCTGCTGCGCGCCCTGCTGACCGTCCGGGATCCCGGTCCGCTGCCGGAAGGAGCGGACCGGGAGCTGGACGCGCTGCTCGGTGCGGAGCGTCAGCTGCGGCCCACCGTCGCGGCGCGGGAACTCCCCACGATCGAGGAGGAGTTCCCCGGCACGGCGTTCCCCGCCGCGGCGGAGACCGTGCTGTGGCGGGGAGACATCACCACGCTCGCCGCGGACGCCGTGGTCAACGCCGCCAACAGTGAACTGCTCGGCTGCTTCCGCCCGCTGCACCCCTGTATCGACAACGCCCTCCACAGCGCCGCCGGACCGCGCCTGCGCGACGACTGCCACACGATCGTCGCGGCCCAGGGAGCCCCCGAGCCCACCGGCACCGCCAAGATCACCCGGGGTCACCATCTGCCGGCCCGCCATGTCCTGCACACCGTGGGTCCCGTCGTCCGGGGCCGTCCCGGCGCACGGGACGCGCAGGCGCTCGCCTCCTCCTACCGGGCCTGCCTCGACCTCGCCGCACAGGTGGAGTCCCTCCGCACCCTCGCCTTCTGCGCCGTGAGCACGGGCGTCTTCGGCTACCCGAAGGAGGAGGCGGCCCCGGTCGCGCTGCACGCGGTCGCGGACTGGCTGGCGGCGCGTCCCGGACGCTTCGACCGCGTGGTGTTCACCGTGTACGAGGAGGCCGACGAACAGGCCTACCGACGCGCTGTCGGTCACCTCTGTTAACTTTCGGACGGCGCGCCGCTGCGGCTCGGCGCGGGGGCCTCGATCTACCGGGGCTCCGACGACTCCTGCATCCCGGACCTCGACCCCGACTGCACCTACGTACCGCCGCCGCTCGTCGGCGACGGGCATCTGCGGCTGG
Source organism: Streptomyces sp. NPDC005811 (assembly GCF_040630405.1). Taxonomy (NCBI): domain Bacteria; kingdom Bacillati; phylum Actinomycetota; class Actinomycetes; order Kitasatosporales; family Streptomycetaceae; genus Streptomyces; species Streptomyces sp. NPDC005811. The sequence goes on along the minus strand of NZ_JBEXXK010000001.1, from coordinate 259,639 downwards.
ACGGCGAGGGCGGGTACGCCGCCGCCGACGGGCCCGTCGTGGACACCGGGGACAGTTTCACCGTGGGCGTCGTCGTCCGCCTCGCGGACTCCGCGCCGGCCCACCCGATGACCGTGCTCTCGCAGGCCGGCGAGCACACCGACGCCTTCAAGGTGCGCTACGAGCCGTCCACGTACACCTGGCAGCTGGTGATGCCGGAGAGGGACGAGGCCGGGGCGCCCGAGAGGGTGGTGTCCTGGGTCGAGGCCGCGGACGGGGGCGAGGGCCAGGGCCACCGCCTCGCCGTGGTCTACGACGACGCCACCGACACGATCAAGCTCTACGTCGACGGCTACACCAACGCCGGGGCGACCGGGACCCTCCCCGACGGCCTGCACAGCACCGGCGCCCTCCAGATCGGGCGGGCCACGGCCGGTGACGGCTGGGGCGAGTACCTCCACGGCGACGTGGACGAGGTCCAGGCCTACGCCGGCGCGCTGCGGGACGAGGACGTCCGCGGCCTGGGCTGGGGCACGAACCCCTGCCTGTGCTGACCCCCGCCGCCGCCTGACCTTCCCCACCCGACGGCCCGCCCGAACCGATCCCGGGTTCCGGCGGGCCGTCCGGCGGGGGCCTAGGCTGTGGTCAGGGCCCGAGAAACCGGGAGACCCGAGAAGCAGGGGAAGCAGGGGAAGCAAGGGATCATGGCGATGGGGGACAAGCCCGTGTCCGGACGACCCCGGCCGTCGATGGCGGATGTCGCCCGTCATGCCGGTGTCGCACCGCAGACGGTCTCGCGTGTGTCCAACGGCCACAGCAACGTCGACCCGGCGACCCGGCAGCGGGTCGTGGAGTCGATGCGGGCGCTGGGCTACCGGCCGAACGGAGCCGCGCGGGCCCTCAAGAGCGGGCGGTTCAACACCATCGGTGTCATCACGTTCACGCTCAGGACCTTCGGCAACACGCGCACGCTCGACGCGATCGCCGAGGAGGCCGCCCGCGCCAAGTACGCCGTCACCCTCATCCCCGTCTCGGATCCGACCATGGGCAGGGTGTCCGGTGCCTACGACCGGCTCAGCGAGGCGGCCGTCGACGGAGTGATCCTCATCTTCGAGGCGCACCTCCTGGACGACGCCGAGTTCAGCCTCCCGCCGGGGGTTCCGATGGTGGTCGTCGACTCGGACACCGGCCCCGGCTACACCGTGGTGGACACCGATCAGGCCCAGGGCGCCCGTCAGGCCACGGAGCACCTGCTGGAACTCGGCCACCGGCAGGTGTGGCACATCGCCGGACCGCCGACCTCGTTCTCCGCGACCCGTCGCGTCGAGTCCTGGCGGTGCACCCTCCAGGACGCCGGTGTCGTCCCTCCCCCGGTGCTGTACGGCGACTGGACCACCAGATCCGGATACCGGCACGGGCTGTCCCTGGGGCGCAGGCCCGAGGTCACGGCGATCTTCGCCGCCAACGACCACATGGCCCTCGGTGTGATGCGTGCCCTGCACGAACTCGGCCGCCGGATTCCCGAGGACGTCAGCGTGGTGGGGTTCGACGACATGGAGGAGGCCCATGCCTTCTGGCCGCCGTTGACCACCGTACGGCAGGACTTCGCGGCGGTCGGCCGGCTCAGCCTGCAGAAGCTGCTGAGCAAGATCGGCCGTACCGGGCCCGACACGGTCGACAAGACCTTGGTGCCGACCCGGCTGGTGGTCCGCGCGAGCACCGCGGCACCACCGCCCTCCCCGGAGGATTGAGCGCGCCGACCGCTGACCCGCGCGGTGCGGATCAGCGGTCGGCGGAAGGACGTACCGGCGTCAGCTCCTGGTCCACTGCTGGTTGCTGCCGCCGTTGCAGTACCAGACATCGACCGACGTGCCGTTGCCGGTGCCCGCGCCGGAGGCGTCCAGGCAGAGCGCCGGGTTCGCGACGCTGGTCACCGTGAGGTCGGCGTTCACGTTCCACTGCTGTGCCGCCGCGCCGGTGCAGTCGGCGATGACCACGGGGTCGCCCGCCGAGGCTCCGGTGCCTCCCAGCGTCATGCACTTGTTGCCGTAGACGGTGAGCTGCTTCTCCGCGTTCCAGTTCCAGGACTGGTTGCCGCCGTCGTTGCAGTCCCAGAGGTCGAGCTGGGTGTTGTTCGTCGTGCTGAAGCCGGGCACGTCGACACAGCGGCCCGAGCCCACCCCGCGCAGGACCTCGCCGGGAGGCGCGGCCGGCAGGTCGTTGACGGGCGGGGTCGTACCGAAGCCGTAGCCCCAGCGCAACAGCGCGGTTCCGGTGGTGCTGTTGTCCACCAGGTTGCCCTCGGAGTCCAGGGACTCGATCGAGTAGGCGTCGCCGAACCTCAGCCCCGGCCAGTACACCAGGCCCATCCCCTTGCTCCGGGCGGTGTTGGTCACGGCCGCGAGGTACGAGGTGTAGACGTTGCCGTTCCACGCGCCGTAGTTCAGACCGATGGTCATCGGGGCGCCCGCCTCGTCCATGATGGTCCGCCCGGCGTAGTCGCCGATCCTGGACGCGAGGTCGGCGGCCCAGTCCGACTGCTGGGTGTAGCTGTTCCAGTAGCCGTAGAAGTGCAGCGACAGCAGCGTCCCCTTCAGGGCGCGGGCCGCGCCGACACCGGTGACGTTGTCGTTGTAGCCGGTACCGCTGATCACGACACGGCCGCGCGGGACGTCCTTGTGCCGGGCCAGCCAGCCACTGGTGACGGACACCCACTGGTCCAGGGTGTAGCCGTGGGGCTCGTTCATGGGCTCGAAGTAGACCCGCGGGTTGTGCCTGTACTCCCGCACCACGGTGTTCCACATGGTGTTCCAGGCGGCCGTGTCGTCGACCAGGCCGTCCTTGCTGGTGTTCGCCTCCCAGTAGCTGACGATGACCTTGTCGCCCTGGGCCGTGGCCGCGTCGATCGTCGCCCGGTACGACTTCCACCAGGTGGTGCCGACGCTCGCCGGGTTGATCGGCAGTCGCAGCGTGTTGGCGCCCAGGTTCTTCTTGAAGCCGCGCACCATACGGCCCGTGGTGCGGTAGACGGTGCGGTAGTCGTCGGTCACCGACAGCCCGCTGGGCACGACGGCGTCACTGGCGTAGTTGTCGCGCGGGTCCGCCCAGTTCACTCCGCGGAAGTCACTGGTGCCGCCCTTCGCCGCGGGCTTCGCCGACACGTGCGGGGCGGCCGGCGCCGTGGCGGCCGGCTGGGCGAGGGCGGGGGCGGTCAGGAACATGAGGGAAGCGCCGAAGCCGGCCATGATCACACCGGCCAGTTTTCTCGACCCCTTCAGGGTCTTCTTCATGTCTGTCTCCAGTGACGGGAATCGCGGAGTGCGGGAGTGCGGGTTCGTCACCTGAGCCGAGGCACTGTTGATCCAAGCGTCCGACAACAGACCCCCAGACCCATGTAAACCGGCCATGGTTACGTAACCATGGCCGGACATTGGCACGTTGCCCGCTCCTGTGACAAGCCCCTGGCGGATCTCGGACGGCGCGGATTCAGTCGTCGCGCCCCACCCCGCGATCGGGTGCGCTCATGTCCCCCGTCCCGGGGGTCCCCTCGGCCAGCCCGTACCGCAGGTACACCGTCCCCTTCCCACCGGCCGCCGGCGGTTCGAGAAGGGTGAGGTTCGTGGGCACGGCGCCGCCGTCGAACACCTTCTTCCCGACCCCGAGCACGATCGGGTGCACCCAGAGGTCGAGACGGTCGAAGAGCCTCTCCCGCACCAGCGTCTGCACGAGATCCAGACTCCCGACGACCTTCACCTGCTCGTGCCGCTCCCGGACCTCCCGCACCGCGGCGGCCAGATCCGGGCCGAGCTGCGTGGACCCGGCCCACGACAGATCGGGGGTCCCCCGGGAGGCCACGTACTTCGGAACACGGTTGAAGAGCTCGGCGATCTCGTTGTCCTCACCGCCGTCCTGGTACTTCGGCCAGTAGGCGGCGAAGATGTCGTACGTCCGCCGGCCCAGCAGAAGCGCGTCCGTACCCTCGTACGCCGCACCGATCTGCGCCCCCGAGACCTCGTCCATCAGCGGCGCCTGCCACCCCCCGAACGGAAACCCCTCCGGATCCTCGTCCGGCCCGCCGGGCGCCTGCCCGACCAGATCGAGGGTCGCGAACAGCTCGATATGAATGAGGCCCATGTCCTGCTCCCGGTGATTCGTCCCTGTCGGTCACGTCGGTCGAGAGGTAGACCCCTGAACACGGACGAACTCATCGCCGCGCCGGAGACCTCACCCGAGTGCCGTACCGGATCGACCGCTCACTCGTACCGGTACGTCAGCGAGTCCGCCTCCGCCTGTTCGATGTCGGCGATCGTCAGCTCCGGCATCCGCAGCTGGGCCAGCGTCACCTCGGCCGAGGTCGGCTGGGCGTCCGCCGGGAGCCACTGCTCCGGCTTCCAGGCCCCGCCGCGCAGAAGCGACTTGGGACAGTGCGGGTAGACCTCCTCGATCCCCACCACCAGCGCACTGGCCGGCGGCTTGCCCACGGCGGTCAGCTGCGACAGCAGCTCCGGGCGGGTGGAGACACAGGCCCGGCCGTTCACCCTGAGGGTCGTGGTGCGCCCCGGGACGACGAACAGCAGCCCGGCCCGTCCGGTGGCGACGACGTTCTGCAGGGTGTCCAGACGCTTGTTGCCTGTCGCGTCCGGTATCGCCACCGTCCGCGCGTCCAGGACGGCGACGAACCCGGCGGGGCCGCCCCGCGGGGAGACATCACAGTTGCCCTCGGCGTCCGCGCTGGCGACCAGGACCAGCGAGGAGCACGCGATCAACCGCCGTGTCTGCTCGGTGAGTTCACTCATCTGCTTGCGCACGGCGGCGTCGCCGGGAAGATCGTAGACCTGCCGCAGCGCCTCCTGGTCGGACACGGCGTCGAGGCGCAGCAGGTCGAAGGCACTGGCGGAAAGGGGTGAGGTCATGTCCCCGACACTAACGGCCGGCCTGCGATCAACCGCGTCGAAGCGTCGGCCATGGTGACCGTCGGTGGCTCACGGGCGGCGGGAGAGGGCGACACCGGTCAGGCAGAGCACGCCGCCGACGAGCCCGTACGCCGTCGGGATCTCGGCGAGCAGCAGCCATGACAACAGCACCGACACGGCCGGAACGGCATAGGTCACCGTGGAGAGCCGGCCGGCGTCCATCCGGCGCAGCGCGTAGGCCCACGCGGTGAAACCGATCGCCGTGGGGAACACGCCCAGGTAGACGGCACCGAGCACCGCTCCGGTGGACGCCGTGTGCAGCTCGCCGACCAGCTGCGGCGCCCAGGGCAGCAGCACCACGGTGGCGACGACACAGCCGAGCCGGATCGCGGTGAGCCCGTCGACGTGGCGCAACGTCACCTTCTGGATCATGACGCCCGCGGCATAGAGCACGGCGGCCAGCAGGCACAGCAGAACGCCCGCCCAGTCGCGCTGTGCGGTGGCCCCGGCCGCGATGACCGCGGTTCCGCCCAGCGCGACAAGCGAGCCGACGATGAGGGATCGCGAGAAGCCTTCACCGAGAAGCTTCCCGGCGGCGACGGAGACCAGCAGCGGCGCGAGGTTCACCAGCAGTGCCGCGGTCCCGGCGTCGACGTGCCGTTCCGCCGCGTTGAGGGCGACGGTGTAGCCGGCGAGCCACAGCACGGCGTACGCCGCGATCAGCAGGAACGCCTCGCGGGACAGCCGGACGCGGACCGTCCCCCTGGCCATCGCGATCACGGTGAGCGTGACGGCGGCGACGCCCAGCCGGAGCAGCGCCAGCGGTGCGGGGGACAGCGCGTGCCCGACGCCGCGGATGGCGACGAAGGCCGAGGCCCACAACACCACCGCGAGCCCGGCGGCAGCCGCGATCCTGCCGGTGTGCGTTCTGCCGGCGCCGACGGGCCGGGCGGTCTCCATCAAATCGGTCACCCAGGCATCGTCATCCCTACCATCCGTACAGCACAAGCGATCAGTTCTGTACCTTCGTTAAGTTCAGCTGTACATTGATGTGCATGCTGGATATCCCACGGCTTCGTGTCCTGCGGGCGGTCGTCGCGACGGGTTCGATCCGCGCGAGCGCCTCCGCACTCGGCTACACACCGTCCGCGGTGAGCCAGCAACTCGCCACACTGCAACGGGAGACCGGGCTCCAGCTGTTCGAACGATCCGGTCGCGGCATCGAGCCCACCGCGGCCGGCCGGACCCTCGCCGCCGAGGCCGACACGTTGTTCGAGGCGTTCAGCCGGGTCGAGCGGGTGGTCGGCGATCTGCGCGCCGGCCGGGTCGGCAGCCTTTCGATCGGCTACTTCGCCTCGGCCGGCGCGGCGTGGATGGCACCGACCGTCGCCGCGCTGCGTGCCGAGTTCCCGGACCTCCGGCTGGACCTGGTGCTGCCCGAGTTCACGCGGGGCGACCCGGACATCGACGTCTTCGTCGAGGAGACGGGTGTCGGGCGTCCCGGGTCCGTCGATGTGCACAGGCTCGCCGCGGACCCCTACCTCGCGGTCGTCCGCGTCGACGACCCGCTCGCCGAGGTGCCGGAGGTGCCGTTGGCGGCCCTCGCCGAGCGACCCTGGGTGGACAACGAACCCCGCGAAGGGGCGTGCCGCCAGGTGCTCCTCAACGCCTGCGCGCAAGCCGGATTCTCCCCGGGCTTCGTGGTGGAAACACACGACTACCGGACCGCGATGTCCTTCGTGGCCACGGGAATCGGGCTGACCGTGGTGCCGGCGCTCGGGATCGGCGAGCTGCCCGAAGACCTGACGACCGTCGCCCTGGTGTCCCCCACCCCAGTCCGGTATCTCAGCCTCGCGGTGAAGAAATCGATCGCGCGACACCCCGCTGCCCGGCGCACGGTCGAACTGCTGGAAGGCCTGGTGCGCGCCGCCGGACACCCGGATGAACCTCAGTATGCGATTACGTAGTTCTACTGGCGCCTCCGGAAGGCAGTATTGCGAGGCTCGCCCCATGAGCTTCCCGGCCGAGCCGTGGTGTCACGCCGGGGAGTCGACAGAGCCCGGCCGAACAGGGGAGAGTCCTCCGTTGGTTTCCAAGATCCGTGTCCTTCTGGGCATGCTCGTGCTCCTGGCGCTGGCCATCGGCGCCATCGCCCTGCTCGCGGCCGTGAAAGCCGGCGCCACCTGGTTCACGATCGTTCCTCTCGGCATCCTCACCGGCGGCGCGACCGTCCTCCAGTCGCTCGGATGGTTCAACAAGAGGACCGGTAACTGACCTGCCGTCCATTCGGCCCTCAGGTCAGACGACGAGCCCGCCGTCCAGGGCGTCGGAGGAGAGCCGTACCGCTCCCGCCGTCGTGACCAGCACCTGTTCCTCCAGTTTGACGCCCTCCCGTCCTCCGACTTCGCCGATGAAGCTTTCGACGCAGACGACCATGCCTTCCTCGAACACCCCGTCGTAGCCCGACCGCCGGTGGTCGGCCGCGTAGGTGACCACCGGGCTCTCGTCCGCCAGCCCCGCACCGTGCACCGTCATCATGTAGCGGTGCGGCACGAACGCGTCCGGTACCGGCCAGCACTTCGCGCCGAACTCGGCGAACGACATGCCCGGTCGGATGAGTTCGACGTTGGTGAGGACCTGCTCCTGTGCCAGCTCGTAGAGCCGACGCTGCTCGCCCGAGGGCGCCTTGCCGGGGCACACGAACGCGCGCGAGAGGTCGGCCATGTAACCGGCGGGTCCGATCATGTCGGTGTCGAACGCGACCAGGTCTCCGGGCTCGATGATCCGGTTGCTGCTCTCCTGGAACCACGGGTTCGTCCGGGGCCCGGACGCGAGGAGGCGGCACTCGATCCATTCGCCGTCGTGGGCGATGTTCGTCTCGTGGAGGATCGCCCAGAGCTGGTTCTCGGTCATGCCCGGTTCCAGCGCCTCGCGCATACGGCGGATCGCGACGTCGGCCACGTCGACCGCGAGCCGCACGCACCGGATCTCCTCCTCGGTCTTGATCATGCGGGCGAGCTCCAGCGGCTCCTGTGCGTCGAAGAGGGAGATACCGGCCCGCACCAGGAGTTCCGCGTTCCAGGGTTCGCAGCGGTCGACGGCCAGCCGCTGGTCCTTCCCGCCGTACGCCCGCATCAGATCGATGATGTCCCGCGCCCACTGCTCGGACTTCTCCGGGCGGCGAGGGCCCGTGAGGAAATAGAAGGGGGATGTGCTGGGTCGTACCTCGTCAAGGGTCTCGAAGCCGTCGGCCAGGTGCAGGGACGTCCCGAACTCGAACAGCACCACCGGGCCGTCGACGGGGACGAAGACGTAGCGTCCGGGAGCGTGCATCGTCCAGATCTGCATGTTCCTGGTGCCCGTCGCGTAACGGATGTTCAAGGGGTCGCTGAGCAGAGCCGCGCCGTAGTCGGCCTGGGCCAACTGCTCCCGGAGCCGCGCGAGGCGATCGGCGTTCATGCGCCCGGTGTCGATCAGTTCCAGCCGGCGGGGTATGTCGATCTCCAGCTGCCCCGGCCGCCCGGTCGGCTCCTCGGGCGGTCGGCTCGCTGCGCTCGCGCGGATACGGCTCACGGGTTCTCGTCCTTTCGTTCCGAGCGGGCTCCACCCCCGTGCTGCGCCCACGTACTACTTCAGGAAGCCCTTCTCCTTCAGGAAGTCCGTGGCGACATCGGCGGGTTCCTCGCCCTTCGCGCTCACCCGGGTGTTCAGCTCCTGCATCACCTCCGTGGTCAGCAGCTCGGCGAGCGGCTTGAGCACCTCCAGGATCTGCGGGTGCTCCTTGTCCGTCTCCTTCATCACCTGGGGGACGGCGTTGTAGATCGGGAAGAAGGACTTGTCGTCGTCGAGCGCGTGCAGGCCGAGTGCGCCGATGCGGCCGTCCGTGGTGAACACCTCGCCGAAGTCACAGCCGCCCTGGGCGGTTTGGGTGTAGACCACGCCGATACCGAGCGAGGTCGTCTTGCCGCCGGTGATTCCGTAGGCCTTCTTGTAGCCCGGGTAGCCGTCGACGCGGCTGAGGAACTCCGACTCCAGACAGACCTTCGACGAAGGGTTCTTGTTGAGGTACGCGGCCATGTCGGAGTCGGTCTTCAGGTTGTTCTTCCGGGCGAAGTCGTCGGCGACCGCGAAGGCGAAGGTGTTGTTGAAGGGGGCTCGCTGCCCCCAGACCACGCCGTTCTTCTCCAGGTCCATCTTCTTGACCGCTTCGTACTGCTTCTCCGCGTCGAAGATCGGCTTCTGCTTCAGGAAGTCGACCCAGGCCGTTCCGGTGTACTCCCAGTAGACGTCGCTCTCGCCGCGCACGAGCTTCGCGCGCGTCTGGCTGGCACCCTTGCTGTTGGTCGCATCGACGACCTTCGCTCCTGCGGCGCACATCATCTTCACGGTGAGCTGCCCCAGAAGGAGCTGCTCGTCGAACTCCTTGGAACCCACCTTCACCGTGACCCCTTTGAGTGCGGCGGGAGCGACCGATCCGGCCTTCACTCCCGAGCAGGGCCCCTTTCCGGTGTCCGCTCCGCCCGCGCTCAGACCGCTGCCGCAGGCGGTCAGGGCGAGCACGGCCGTCGTCGTCCCGACGGCGACGGCGGTCAATCTCTGCGAAGACAGCATGACTTCCTCTTCTCGTTCTCCCTGAACGGGCAGGGCTTGCTGAGGTGTATCGGGGGGAGAGAGACGTCGCGGACCGATCACGCCGACGAGGTCAGCGGATGCCGCGAGGAGTGAGGCAGCGCTGGATGATTCCGGCGGCCCAGTCCATGAGCAGGGCGAGCACGGCGATCATCACGGAGGCCACCAGGACGGCGAACGGGCGGTCGCTGCGCACCGCGCCGAACAGGGTGGCGCCCAGACCGCCCGCGCCGAGGAAGCTCCCCAGGGGCACGGTGGCCACGGCCAGCACGATCGCGGTGCGGGTGCCGGCGCCGATGATGGGCACGGCCAGGGGCAACTCGACGCCGAGCAGGATTCTGGCCGGGGACATGCCCATCCCCCTGGCCGCGTCCAGCACGCTGGGGTCGATGCCTTGCAGGCCGACGATGGTGTTGCGCAGTACGGAAAGGGTGGTGTAGGCGGTCAGGATGATGACGACCGCCCAGAAGCCGATGAACAGGTAGCTCCCGAACAGGGCGAGCAGCCCGAGACTGGGCGCCGACTGGCCGAGATTGCCCAGGGCCAGCACGAAGGGTGCCATCCACCGGGTGCGGCGACGGGTCACCAGGACGCCGAGCGGGACGGCGATCAGCAGGACCAGTGCGGCGATGACCACACTGATGTAGATGTGCTCGATGACGGCGTGCCGCAGTGTCGACCAGCGGAGCATGTTCGCCTCGACGACGTCGACGCTGCGGCCCCGGACCACCAGGTAGAGCAGGGTGAGAGCGAAGGCGCACAGCACCGGCACGAGAAAGGTGCTCCGGCTGAACACCGGCTTTCCGTGTGCGTCGCGGGTCCGGGTCCCGTTCGCGAGGGCCGCCGACGCGGCCGTCGGCGTCATGGAGCACCGACCTGATCGCGCTGCCCGGCCGCGACGACCCGGCTGAGGATGTCGTCGATGCCGATCGTTCCGACCGGCTGACCGGCGTGCGCGACCCGGACCGAGCGCAGCCCCTTGCCGACCATCAGGTCCAGGGCGGCGTGCAGCGTGGAGGACACCTCCACGGTCTCCGACGGGGCCGGCCCCTCGGCGCTCTTGACGAACGGCAGGGAGTCGACACGCTCGAAGTGCAACCGCTTCAGGGCGGCTCCCTCCCCGATGAAGCCCTCCACGAACTCGTCGGCGGGCTGGGCGAGAATCCGCTCGGGGGTGTCGTACTGGACGATGCACGATCCCTCACGGAGTACGGCGATACGGTCGCCGAGCTTGAGTGCCTCGTCGAAGTCATGGGTGACGAAGATGATCGTCTTGCGCAGGATCTTCTGAAGCGAGAGGAACTCGTCCTGCAGCCGGGCGCGGGTGATCGGGTCGACGGCGCCGAACGGCTCGTCCATCAGCATGATCGGGGGGTCGGCGGCCAGGGCGCGGGCGACCCCGACCCGTTGCTGCTGACCACCGGACAGCTGACGCGGGTAGCGGCCGCGGTACCGGTCGGGATCCAGGCCGACCAGGGTGAGCATCTCGTCGACACGCCGGTCGATGTCCTTCTTGCCCCACTTCAGCATCCTCGGGACCAGGCCCACGTTGTGCGCGATGGTCAGGTGAGGAATCAGCCCGGCCTGCTGGATCACATAGCCGATGCGGCGGCGGAGCGTGACGTCGTCGAGTGCGGCGGCGTCCTCCCCGCCGATCGTGATCCGCCCCGAGGTGGGCGTGATGAGCCGGTTGATCATCCGCATCGTGGTCGTCTTGCCGCAACCGGAGGGTCCGACGAAGACGACGATCTCGCCGGCGGGGATCTCCATGGTGATGGCGTCCACGGCGGGTCTGGGTGTCCCCGGATACGACTTGGTCAGGTTTTCCAGGACGATCGGGAGGCCGGCGGATTCCGCGACGGTGTCGGTGGCTTTTCGGGTTCGCTCAAACATGGAGTCCCCTGGGCATGGTGAGGCGACGGATGACAACGAAGACGGCGTCGAAGGCCAGCGCGATGAGAGCGACGAAGAGCACGCACACCAGGGCCTCGTTCCCGGTATTCGCCGAACCGAGGTTGTCGAGCGAGGCGTAACCGTAATAACCGAGCCCCATGTCGACGACGAAGGCCGCGATGGTGACGATGCCGACGGTCAGCTGCGCGGAGATCCGCAGGCCGGCGAGGATGACCGGCCAGGCCATCGGCAATTCGATCTGCCACAGCCTGCGGAAACGGTTCACTCCCATTCCGCGGGCGGCGTCGAGCACGTCCTCGTCGACGTTCTGGAGTCCGACCACGCTGTTGCGCAGGATCGGCAGGACCGCGTACAGCACCAGCGGGGGAAACACCGCCAGCAGACTTCCGCCCACCAGCGAGAACAGGATGCCGAACAAGGCGACGGAAGGGAGGGTGAAACCGACCGCGGCGATCGCCACGCAGAAATTCGCCACCGCGCGTATGCGATGAACGAGAATCGCCAACCCGATTCCGATCACCGCGGCGCACACCATGGTGTAAAGCGACAGGAGAGCGTGTTGCTCCACCCGGACCATGATGTCGTCGCGATTACCGGAGAGGTACTCGCCGAATGTGAGTCCGAAGCCAGTCATCATGTGGGATCACCCGCCGGTGGAGAAGTAGTCGACACGACAAAGCCTTGAGACCATGACCGCTGTCTTTCACTCAGCGCGTCGTCAGCGAGAACGCGCTCCAGCTGTGTGCGCACAACCTAGGCCGCAGACAGGTGACGTGGTAGCTGTCGCCTCCATCAGGAGCCAGTGGAAATACCTTGGGCACCGGGGGGACCGGGTCAGAACCGGGTCAGGCCGTCGTCGTCCGGACCAGTTCGCGCAGTCGGGCGGCAGCCATCTCGATCACGGCCTGCACCGGGCGGGAGATCACCGCATTGTGCCGGCACACGATGGCGAAGTGGTCGTAGAGCCGCGGCTCCAACGAGAAGCAGTAGAGCGGTGCGGACAGCTTGTCCTGATGCCGTCGCACGACGCTGCGGGCGGTGATCGCGTCGGCGAGCCCCAGCGCGGCCACCTCCAGCGCGGTTTCCACGTTCTCGACCTCGATGGCGGCACGCAGCGTGCCGCCCACCGACTGCACGGCGCTCCTGAGCTGCTGGCGGGTGAAGTCGGCGTCACCCCAGGTGACCTCGGACAGCACCAGGGTGGCGGCGGCGAGGTCGGTGGGGGTCACGAACTGCTGGACACGATCCGGATCAGCGGTGACGTACACGACCTCGTCCCGCGTCACCGGTTTGACGTGCAGCACGCTGTCGTCGACGGGAAGAGCGACGAGGGCCGCCTCGAGTTGCCCGCGGCGGACCAGTTCGATGGTGTCCATGGAGTTCTGGCCGATGAGAGCGAGCCGCGCCGAGGGGAACCGCGCGCGCATGTCGGCGACGAGCTGGGTCTCCAGGTAGAGGTGCGCGGCGCCGAAGAGGCCGAACCGGATGGTTCCGGTGACCGCCTGGTCCGCGCTCGCGACCGCCCTGCTCCCCTGTTCGACCGCGTCGAGCGCCTGCCGGGCGTGCCCTTCCAGGGCCAGGGCGGCTTCCGTGGGGACGACCCCGCGCCCGACGCGCTGGAACAAGGTGGCGGACACGCCACGCTCGAGCAAGCGGATCTGCTGGGCCAGGGAGGGCTGGGCCAGGCCGAGGGCCTCGGCCGCCTTGGTGAACGAGCCGTGTTCGACGGTCGCCACGAAACAGCGCAGTTGGTGCAGCGTAACCAAGGCATCTCCTTTGGCTCCGAAAGGAGACGAAGGCTACCTCGTTGTCTGCGAGCGCCCTAGGTTGCTGCGCACACCCAGTGGGAGCGCGCCGTCACCGGCGATGCGCTGAGCGAAGGGCAGCAATCATGGTTTCTGTGGGCTTCGTCGGTCTCGGCAGTATGGGTGGACCGATGTGTCGCCGTCTCGCGCAAGCAGGCTACGACGTCCATGCGTTCGACATCGACCCCGGGAAGCTCGCCTCGGCGGTCGAGGCCGGCGCTGTCGCCGCCGCATCCGCGAGCGCGTGCGCGTCCGCGGCGGACATCTTCCTGACGTCGCTGCCGCGCCCCGATCATGTGGAGGCCGTCATGGTCGACGGGGGCGCGCTCGCGGCGCTGCGGCCGGGCTCCCTCTGGGTCGACCTCACCACGAACGACATCGGCCTCGTCACCGGCCTGGCGGAGCGCGCACCCGACGGTGTCGGCGTCGTCGACTCGCCGGTGACCGGCGCCGTCGACGGCGCCCGCAACGGCCGGCTCACGCTGTTCGCCGGGGGCGATGCGGCCGATGTCGAACGGGTCCGACCGGTCCTGGAGAACCTCGGCACGGTGATCGCCTGCGGCCCGCTCGGGACCGGCAACGTCGTCAAGCTCGTCACCAACCAGCTCTGGTTCATCTCCGCCGCGGCCATCGGCGAGGGGTTCGCGGTCGGTGTCCGCAACGGCGTGGAACTGGGGACGCTCTGGTCGGCGATCCGGCAGTCCGTCGGCGACTCCTTCGTCGCCTCCCACGACGCCCCCTCCATCTTCGCCGGGCACTACGATCCGTCCTTCACCCTGGACCTGTGCCTCAAGGACCTTCGCCTCATCGAAGGGCTCCAGGAGGGCCTCGGCGCCGACCTTCCGCTCACCGACGCCGCCCGCGGCGCGTTCAAGCTCGCCGCCGACCGCTACGGCCCCCAGGCGGCCGAACTCCATGTCGCGAAGCGCATCGAAGAGGACGCGGACGTCTCCTTCCGCCTCGCCGGGGACTGGGTCGCCCCGTGGGACGTCGACGACAACACCGCCTCGGCTCCGGTCCGGACATGAGTACGGCGTCATGAACGACGTCGGTACCGGCATTCGGTGCGTCGACCGGGCCCTGAGCATCCTCGAGGTGCTGGCCAGGGACAGTGAGGCGGGCGTCACCGAGCTCGCCGACGAACTCGGCGTCAACAAGAGCACGGCGTGGCGGATGCTCGCGACGCTCAGACGGCACCGGATCGTGGAGCAGTCGGGCGATCGCGGGAAGTACCGCCTCGGGGTGGGCCTGCTGCGACTGGCCGAAGCGACCGCCCCGGGCCCGGACCTGCTCCAGGAGGCGCAGCCGGTCTGCCGACGACTCGCCGCGGACACGGGCGGAACCGTGCGCGTCTCCGTGCGGTCGGAGACCTCGGCGTTCTGCCTGGACCAGGTGGCGGGCCCCTCGGTACCGCCACCGCGCGATCAGGTGGGGCGGCACTTCCCGCTGCACGCGACCAGCGGCGGCAAGGTGCTGCTGGCCGGACTGGAGGACGGCGAGCTGGCCGAGATGCTCGGCGTCCTCTCGGGCGGCGCCCCGCTCACGACCGCCGAGAAGGCGGAGCTGCGCGCGGAGCTCGGACACGTCCGCGCGCTCGGCTACGCGGTGACCGCGGACGAGGGCGAGGCGGACCTGACCGCGGTGGCCGCGCCGGTGCGCGACGCGCGGGGCGACGTGATCGCCGCGCTGAGCGTCTCGGCACCGGCCTTCCCCCTGGCCGAGGGGCGCGTCGAGAGCGTCGCGCCCTTGGTCCTGACCGCCGCGGCCGAGGTGTCCCACCGGCTCGGGGTCAGGGTTTCGCACACCACAAGTCCACCGCACCACAGTTGCGCGTCGCCGGGCGCGTCGCGCGGGGAGTGAGTCACCGATGCCAGAGCTCTACCTCGACGGCGCGTGGAAGAGCGCGCGATCGGGATCGCGCCGTGAGATCCGGTGTCCGGCCGACGGCGCGCTCGTCGGCGAGGTCGACGAGGCCGGTCCCGAGGACACCGAGGCCGCCATCGCGGCCGCCACCAGGGCGTTTCACAGCGGTCCGTGGCCGACGACGTCCAGCCGTGAGCGCGGCGACCTCCTGCTGAGGGTGGCCGGCCTGCTCGCACGCGACCGCGGCGAGATCGCGCGCAGGGAGTCGCTCGACACCGGCAAGCGGCTGGTGGAGTCGGAGTACGACGTCGACGACGTGGTCTCGGTGTTCCGCCACTTCGGCCGCGTCGCCGCCGAGGACGCCGGCCGGGTGGTCGACACCGGCAACCCCGGCGTGGTCAGCCGGATCGTGCGGGAGCCGATCGGGGTCTGCGGCCTGATCACGCCGTGGAACTACCCGCTGCTCCAGGTCTCCTGGAAGGTCGCGCCCTGCCTGGCGGCCGGCAACACGTTCGTGCTCAAGCCGAGCGAGCTCACCCCGCACAGCGCGATCCACCTGATGAAGGTGCTGGAGGAGGCGGGCTTGCCCGCCGGGGTGGGCAACCTGGTCCTGGGCACCGGCCCCGAGGCCGGAGCCGCGCTGTCGACCGACCCGCGGGTCGACCTCGTCTCGTTCACCGGCGGCCTCGACACCGGGCGCCGCATCATGGCGGCGGCGTCCGCCTCTGTGAAGAGGGTCGCCCTCGAACTCGGCGGCAAGAACCCCAACATCGTCTTCGCCGACGCCGACCGCGAGGTCGCGCTCGACTTCGCCCTCACCGCGGTCTTCCTGCACTCCGGGCAGGTCTGTTCGGCCGGCGCCCGGCTCCTGGTCGAGGAATCGATCCACGACGAGTTCGTGGACGCGCTCGTGGACCGCGCGCGGCGGATCCGGCTCGGCGGTCCGTTCGACGAGCACGCGGAGACGGGGCCACTCACCAGCGCCCGGCACCGCGACAAGGTCGAGGCGTACGTCGCCGCGGGCATCGCCGAGGGTGCCGTACTGCGCTGCGGCGGCCGACGCCCCGACGACCCCCGGCTCGCCCAGGGCTTCTACTACCTCCCGACCGTGCTCGACCGGTGCACCAGCGCCATGTCGGTGACCCAGGACGAGTCCTTCGGCCCGGTCCTGACGGTCGAGACGTTCCGCGGCGAGGACGAGGCGGTCACGCTCGCCAACGACAGCGTCTACGGACTGGCCGGGGCCGTGTGGTCCCAGGACGCCGGCAAGGCGGAGCGGGTCGCGGGCCGGCTGCGGATGGGCACGGTGTGGATCAACGACTACCACCCGTACGTCCCCCAGGCCGAGTGGGGCGGCTACAAGCAGTCCGGCATCGGTCGCGAGCTGGGCCAGGCCGGACTCGACGAGTACCGCGAGACCAAACACATCTGGCACAACACCCGCCCCACGCCCCAGCGATGGTTCACGGGCCCGGACGCCCCCTGCCGGACCTGACGAAAGGTCATGCGGGTGGCAGTGGGGCGGGTGGGACTCGAACCCACGGCCGACGGATTATGAGTCCGCTGCTCTAACCGGCTGAGCTACCGCCCCATAGCGGCGTGTCGCGTACATGTGTACGCGCCGTGTGCCGCAGCATAGCCGCTCATACGATCTCACGCTTCGGCTGGTCGACCTTGCCCGACCAGGGAGACCCCGCTGCGGCCTGCGCGGTTCCCACCGGAGTGGCACCGGCGCGTACCGGCGGGAACCCACATGAAAAAGGACCCCACCGGGGTCCTCGTTCACGATGCTCCCCCGACTGGACTCGAACCAGTAACCTGCCGGTTAACAGCCGGCTGCTCTGCCAATTGAGCTACGGAGGACCGAGCTCCCCCGACTGGACTCGAACCAGTAACCTGCCGGTTAACAGCCGGCTGCTCTGCCAATTGAGCTACGGAGGAATGCCTCGTTGCATCGAACGTACCCACCTGGGTATTCGCCAGGGGGCGGACGCTCGCTGCGACACATACATTAGCGCAAGCAGGGGGGTGCTCCGCCAATCGGTTCCCCCGGCACCGACGCCGCACCCAGGGACCTACGCAAGGAGAGGGTGGCCGCCATGCGCTACAAGCTGACGTTCGTCGTCGGGATCGCCGTCGGTTACGTGCTGGGCACGCGTGCCGGACGGGAGCGCTACGAGCAGCTGAAGAAGTCCGCGCGGCAGGTCGCGCAGAACCCCGCCGTCCGCAACACCGCCGAGACGGCCGCCCAGCAGGGCCGCCAGTACGCGGGCAAGGCGTACCACGCGGTCAGCACCAAGGTCGGCGACCGGATGCCGGAGTCCGTCGCGGGCCGGGTGCGCTCCCTGCGCGACCGCAGCTCCCACAACGGCGCCGAGGACGACTGGGGCACCAGCAACACGTAACGGCACCATTGCGGTACCGATCACACCGACTCCTTCAAGGGGCGCGGGGAACTGCGCGACCAGCCACGACGCGACCGCACCCGCGACACCCCCGCACCCCCTACGGTCTACGCGGCTCAACCTCGGCGGCGCGTGCGGCAGAATTTTCGTCATGGGGATAGTCGCCGGGCTGGACAGTTCGCCCGATTTCACTCGTATCGTCGTCTGCGACGCGGACACCGGAGCCGTGCTCAGGCAGGGATATGCGCCGCACCCGGTGGAGAGTCCGGACAGCGGGGGTCGGCTCAGTGACGTCGATCCCCAGGCCTGGCTGCTCTCCCTCGGGGAGGCGGCCGGCGGGGGTCTGCTGGAGGGTGTGCAGGCCATCGGGGTGTCCTCGCAGCAGAACGCGCTGGTCCCGCTGGACGCGCAGGGCAACACCGTGCGGCCGGCGATGGTGGGCGGCGACAAGCGCGCCCAGGTCGCGGCGGCCGATCTGATCGACGCCCTCGGAGGGCGCGAGGCCTGGGCGCAGGCCGTGGGATGCGTGCCGCAGGCCGCCCAGCCGGTGACCAAGCTGAGGTGGCTGGCCAAGACCGAGCCCGAGGCCGCGCTGCGCACCGCCGTGCTGATGCAGGCCCACGACTGGCTGGTGTGGCAGCTGCTGGGCCGGCCGGTGAGAAGGACCACGGACCGGGGCGGGGCCTCCGGGACCGGGTACTGGTCCGCCGCGATGGGCGGATACCGGCCGGATCTGGTCGAGCTGGCGCTCGGTCACCAGGCCATGCTGCCCGAGGTGATCGGGCCGTCCGACGCGGCCGGTACGACACCGGAGGGGCTGCTGATCTCCGCCGGCACCGGCGAGACCATGGCGGCGGCGCTGGGGCTCGGGCTGGGCATGGGGGACGTGGTGGTGTCCCTGGGCGCCTCCGGGTCCGTCATGGCCGTGCATCCCGAGGCGCTGGTCGACCAGTCCGGGATGATCACCTCCCTCGCGGACGCGACCGGCATGCACCTGCCGGTGGTGACCACCCTGAACGCCGTACGGACCCTGCGCGGCACCGCCGAACTGCTCGGCGCGCCCGATCTGGAGGGGCTGTCCGAGCTGGCGATGAAGTCGACGCCGGGCTCGCACGGGCTGGTGATGCTGCCCTATCTGGAGGGCGAGCGGACGCCGAACCTGCCGCACACCGCCGGGACGCTGGCGGGGCTGCGCCGGGAGTCCATGAAGCCCGAGCACTTCGCGCGGGCCGCGTTCGAGGGCATGCTGTGCGGGCTCGCGGACGCGCTCGACGTGCTGCGCGGGCGGGGCGTGAGCGTGCAGCGGATCTTCCTGCTGGGCGCGGCGGCCGAGCTGCCGGCCGTGCAGGCGGCGGCGCCGGCGCTCTTCGGCGCGCAGGTCGTCGTACCGCAGCCGGCGGACTACGCGGCGATCGGGGCGGCCCGGCAGGCGGCCTGGGCGCTCGGGGCGAAGCAGGGCACCCTCGATCCGCGGACCCCGCCGGTGTGGCAGGGCGCGGCGGCGGTCGTGCTGGATCCGGGCGAGGATCTGGCGGTGGGGCAGGCGGTGCGCCAGCAGTACGTGTCGGTGCGGGAGCAGACGCATCCGGGGGCGTTCCGGGCATAGGGCCGGGCCCGGGGGCACCCGTCCAGGTACGCGGACGGCGTATATCACGCGGCTCTCGGCTTAATCAGTTGAGGTAACGCGGGTGGAGTGTCCGACGATAGGGGCCAGGGGCAACCAATGCCCCTCCCGCCGACTCCGAGAGACGTAGCGTGCTCATACGACTTCTGCGGACCTATCTCAGGCCCTACAAGAAACCCATCGCCCTGCTGGTGCTGCTGCAGTTCCTGCAGACCTGCGCCACCCTGTACCTGCCCACGCTGAACGCGCACATCATCGACAACGGCGTCGTCGAGGGGGACACCGGTTACATCCTGTCCTACGGCGGCGTGATGATCGGCATCTCGCTGGCGCAGGTCGTGTGCAACATCGGCGCCGTCTACTACGGTGCCCGGACCGCCTCCGCGCTCGGCCGGGACATCCGGGCGGGCGTCTTCGACCGGGTGCAGTCCTTCTCCTCCCGGGAGGTCGGTCAGTTCGGCGCGCCCTCGCTGATCACCCGGACCACCAACGACGTCCAGCAGATCCAGATGCTGGCCCTGATGGCGTTCACCCTGATGGCGTCGGCGCCGATCATGTGTGTGGGCGGCATCGTGATGGCGCTCGGCCTGGACGTCCCGCTGTCCGGGGTGCTGGTCGCCGTCGTCCCGGTGCTGGGCGTCTGTGTGACGCTGATCGTGCGGCGGCTGCGACCGCTGTTCCGGTCGATGCAGGTGCGGCTGGACACCGTGAACCGGGTGCTGCGCGAGCAGATCACCGGCAACCGGGTGATCCGCGCGTTCGTCCGCGACGAGTACGAGCAGCAGCGGTTCCGGAAGGCCAACACCGACCTCACGGACATCTCGCTGAAGACCGGCAACATGCTGGCGCTGATGTTCCCGGTGGTCATGACCACGGTGAACCTGTCCTCGATCGCGGTGGTCTGGTTCGGCGCCCACCGGATCGACAGCGGTGAGATGCAGATCGGTGATCTGACCGCGTTCCTCGCCTATCTGATGCAGATCGTCATGTCCGTGATGATGGCCACCTTCATGTTCATGCAGGTGCCGCGGGCGGAGGTGTGCGCCGAGCGCATCCAGGAGGTGCTCCAGACCTCCTCCTCGGTGGTGCCGCCGGTGGCGCCCGTCACCGAGCTGCGCCGGCACGGGCATCTGGAGATCCGGGCGGCCGGCTTCCGCTACCCGGGGGCCGAGGAGCCCGTCCTGAAGGCGGTCGACCTGGTGGCGCGGCCCGGCGAGGTCACCGCCGTCATCGGCTCCACCGGCAGCGGCAAGTCCACGCTGCTCGGTCTGGTCCCCCGGCTGTTCGACGCGACCGACGGGGAGGTGCTGGTCGACGGGGTGCCGGTGGCCGACGTCGACCCGGTCCTCCTCGCCCGGACCGTCGGGCTGGTCCCGCAGAAGCCGTACCTCTTCGCGGGGACCGTCGCGAGCAATCTGCGCTACGGCAACCCGGACGCCACGGACGAGGAGCTGTGGCACGCGCTGGAGGTGGCCCAGGCCAAGGAGTTCGTGACCAAGCTGGAGAACGGGCTGGACTCCCCCATCGCCCAGGGCGGGACGAACGTCTCCGGCGGTCAGCGCCAGCGGCTCGCGATCGCCCGGACGCTCGTGCAGCGGCCGGAGATCTATCTCTTCGACGACTCCTTCTCCGCCCTCGACTACGCCACCGACGCGGCCCTGCGCGCGGCACTCGGCCGGGAGACGGCCGAGGCGACGGTGGTGATCGTCGCCCAGCGGGTGGCGACCATCCGGGACGCCGACCGGATCATCGTCCTCGACGAGGGCCTGGTCGTCGGCTCCGGCACCCACCGTGAGCTGATGACGGACAACGAGACCTACCGGGAGATCGTGCTCTCCCAGCTGACGGAAGCGGAGGCTGCCTGATGGCCGGGCCCATGGGACGCATGATGGCCGGCACCGGTCCCGACAACCGCTCGCTGGACTTCAAGGTGTCCGGCAGGCGGCTGCTCACCCACTTCAAGCCGGAGCGGCTGACGCTCTACGTGATGCTCTTCTGCGTGGTGCTGAGCGTCGGGCTGAACGTGGTCGGCCCGAAGATCCTCGGCAAGGCCACCGACCTGGTGTTCGCGGGCATCATCGGCCGGCAGATGCCGGACGGCGCCAGCAAGGAGCAGGTGCTCGACTCGATGCGCGAGCGCGGCGAGGGTCAGGTCGCCGACATGCTCAAGAGCACCGACTTCACCCCCGGCAAGGGCATCGACTTCGACCAGGTCGGCGAGGTCCTGCTGTTCGCGGTCGGGGTGTTCCTCGTCGCGGGTCTGCTGATGGCGGTGGCGACGCGCCTGGTCAACCGGGCCGTCAACCGCACGATGTTCCGGATGCGCGAGGACGTGCAGACGAAGCTGTCGCGGCTGCCGCTGTCGTACTTCGACAAGCGCCAGCGCGGCGAGGTGCTCTCCCGCGCCACGAACGACATCGACAACATCCAGCAGACGCTCCAGCAGTCGCTGGGCCAGCTCATCAACTCACTGCTGACCATCATCGGCGTGCTGGCGATGATGTTCTGGGTCTCCTGGCTGCTCGCGCTGGTCGCGCTGGTGACCGTGCCGCTGTCGGCGGTCGTCGCCGCGAAGGTGGGCAAGCGGTCGCAGCCGCACTTCGTGCAGCAGTGGCGCTCCACCGGCAAGCTGAACGCGCACATCGAGGAGATGTACACCGGCCACACGCTGGTGAAGGTGTTCGGCCGCCAGGAGGAGTCGGCGCGGCAGTTCGCCGAGCAGAACGACGCGCTGTACGAGGCGGGGTTCAAGGCGCAGTTCAACAGCGGGATCATGCAGCCGCTGATGTTCTTCGTGTCGAACATCAACTATGTGCTGGTGGCGGTGGTCGGCGGTCTGCGGGTGGCGTCGGGTGCCCTGTCCATCGGCGACGTCCAGGCCTTCATCCAGTACTCCCGGCAGTTCTCGATGCCGCTGACGCAGGTCGCGTCGATGGCGAACCTGGTGCAGTCGGGCGTGGCCTCCGCCGAGCGGATCTTCGAGCTGCTCGACGCGGAGGAGCAGCAGGCCGACCCGGCGGCCGGCGCGAGGCCGGAGGAGCTGCGCGGGCGGGTCGCGCTGGAGCACGTCTCGTTCCGCTACGACCCCGAGAAGGGGCTCATCGAGGACCTCTCGCTGACGGTGGAACCGGGCCACACGGTCGCGATCGTCGGCCCGACGGGCGCCGGCAAGACGACCCTGGTGAACCTGCTGATGCGGTTCTACGACGTCTCCGGCGGCCGGATCACCCTCGACGGCGTGGACATCGCGCGGATGTCGCGGAACGAGCTGCGCGCCGGGATCGGCATGGTGCTCCAGGACACCTGGCTGTTCGGCGGCACGATCGCGGAGAACATCGCGTACGGCGCCTCGCGCGAGGTCACCCGGGGCGAGATCGAGGAGGCGGCGCGGGCGGCCCACGCGGACCGGTTCGTGCGGACCCTGCCCGAGGGGTACGACACGGTGATCGACGACGAGGGCAGCGGGGTGAGCGCCGGTGAGAAGCAGCTGATCACCATCGCGCGGGCGTTCCTGTCCGACCCGACGATCCTGGTGCTGGACGAGGCGACCTCCTCGGTCGACACCCGTACCGAGGTGCTGATCCAGAAGGCGATGGCGAAGCTGGCGCACGGCCGGACGTCGTTCGTCATCGCCCACCGTCTGTCGACGATCCGGGACGCGGACACCATCCTGGTGATGGAGAACGGCTCGATCGTGGAACAGGGCGCGCACGCCGAGCTGCTGGAGGCGGGCGGGGCGTACGCGCGTCTGTACAAGGCGCAGTTCGCGCAGGCGGTGGCGGAGGTGGACTGATCCAGGTCCGGGGTCGAGGGGTTGCGGGGTTGCCCACCTCCGGGTGGGCAACCTTCAGTCCAGGTAGCCCCGAAGCTGGTCCGCGAACGCGTGGTCCCGCAGCTTGTTGAGGGTCTTCGACTCGATCTGCCGGATCCGCTCCCGCGTCACCCCGAAGATGCGCCCGATCTCCTCCAGGGTGCGCGGGCGCCCGTCGGCGAGGCCGTAGCGGAGCTGTACGACCTTGCGCTCACGCTCGCCGAGCGTGGAGAGCACCGCCTCCAGGTGCTCGCGCAGGAGGAGGAACGCGGCCGACTCGACGGGGCTGGTCGC
This sequence comes from Streptomyces sp. NPDC005811, assembly GCF_040630405.1. Lineage (NCBI taxonomy): Bacteria > Bacillati > Actinomycetota > Actinomycetes > Kitasatosporales > Streptomycetaceae > Streptomyces > Streptomyces sp. NPDC005811. Next base: position 236,402 of record NZ_JBEXXK010000001.1, on the reverse strand, counting down.
GTCGCCGTCCTCGATGAGGTCGCCGAGGGCCACGTCGTCCTCCTCGCCCACCGGGGCGTGCAGGGAGACGGGTTCCTGGGCCAGCCGCAGGACTTCGCCGACCCGCTCGGGGGCGAGGTCGAGCTGGCCGGCGACCTCGTCGGCGGTCGGCTCGTAGCCGCGTTCCTGGAGCATCCGCCGCTGGACGCGCACCACCCGGTTGATCAGTTCGACGACATGCACCGGGACGCGGATGGTGCGGGCCTGGTCGGCGAGGGCGCGGGACATGGCCTGGCGGATCCACCAGGTGGCGTAGGTGGAGAACTTGTAGCCGCGGGCGTAGTCGAACTTCTCCACCGCGCGGATCAGTCCGAGGTTGCCCTCCTGGACGAGGTCGAGCATGGTCAGGCCGCGTCCGACGTACCGCTTGGCGACGGAGACGACGAGCCGCAGGTTGGCCTCGATGAGGCGGCGCTTGGCCATGCGGCCCATGACGACCAGCCGGTCGAGGTCGAGGGCGAGGTCGCTGTCCAGGTCGGGCGTGCTGCCCAGTTTCTCCTCGGCGAACAGCCCGGCCTCGACCCGGCGGGCGAGGTCGACCTCCTCGGCCGCGGTGAGCAGCGGGATGCGTCCGATCTCCCGCAGGTACTGGCGGAACAGGTCGGAGGAGGGCCCGCTGGTGTCGGCGGCGGCCCGCGCGGGGGGCGCCTCGGCGGGCTCAGGGGCCTCGGAGGCCTCTTCCAGGGCCTCCGGGGGCGGTTCCGTCTCCGGGTGGTGCGCGGCACGGTGCTGCGGCGGGACCGCGACCAGCACGTCGGTCTCGGCGTCCGGTTCCGTGTCGTCGGTAGTGCTGGCGTTCTGCGTCAGGGTCTGGGTCTGCACGGGGGCGACCTCCAGGATGATCGCTGCTGAGGTGAGCGGCAGCGGTACTGCGGGGGCCGCTCCGAGGACTCAGGCACCGGACCCAGTGTGGGGTACGACACATCCCCGCCACGAGGGGCGTGCGGTGACTTTTTGAGTCCGGTCCGTAACCAGCTGTTCAGAGCGCCGAGGCGCCGTGTGCCCGCAGCGCCTGGTCGTACTGCTGAAGCACCCACAGCTCGTTCTGTACGGCGGCCAGTTGGGCCTGGTCGCCGCCGGCGCCGAGACGGGTCAGCTGGGACTGGACGTCACGGACGCGGCGTTCCACGGCGCGCCGGCGGACCTGGACGAGGACCGTGCCGGCGTAGACGTCGTCGACCGTGCGGCGCATGATCGGCTCGACGGCGAGTTCGGTGACCATGGCGCGGACGGTGTCGTCGGGGGCGGCCTCGCGGACCCGGATCAGGTACTCCTGGGCGTCCTGGAGCCCCCACTCGGCGCCGCCCGCGTCCATGACGGCCTGGCGTACGGCGGCGTAGGGGGCGGCGGTGAACTCGTCGACGCCGTACGCGTCGAAGGCCGGGGAGACCAGTTCGGGGCGCTGGAGGGCGAGCTTGAGCAGCTCGCGCTCGGTGGCGTAGACGGGGTTGCGCAGGGTGAGGGCCGGGCCGGCGGTGGCGGGGCGGGGGGCGGCCTCGTAGGCCTGCTGGGGGCCGCCGCGGCCGGTCGGCGCGGGGCCCTTGCCGCCCCCGCGTCGGTGCAGGTGACCGACACGGTCCACGACGAACTCCGGGTCGAGGATGCCGACCAGGCCGGCGAGTTCCACGGCCATCTCACGCCGCGCGGTGCGCTCCTTGATCCGGGCTGCCACGGGGGCCGCTTCGTCCAGGGCTGCAGCACGCCCCCCGGCGGTCTCCAGGTCGTAGCGCTTCACGATCTGCTGAAGCGCAAACTTGAAGAGCGGGGTGCGCGGTTGAACCAGTTCGGCGACGGCGTCGTCCCCCTTCGCCAAGCGCAGCTCGCAGGGGTCCATGCCATCGGGAGCAATCGCGATGTAGGTCTCGGCGGCGAACTTCTGGTCATCCTCGAACGCCCGCAACGCAGCCTTCTGGCCTGCCGCGTCGCCGTCGAAGGTGAAGATGACGCGTGCGGTGCCGTTGTCCATCAGCAGTCGGCGCAAAACCTTGATGTGGTCGCCGCCGAAGGCCGTGCCGCAGGTGGCGATGGCGGTGGTGACGCCGGCGAGGTGGCAGGCCATGACGTCGGTGTAGCCCTCGACGACGACGGCGCGGCTGGCCTTGGCGATGTCCTTCTTCGCCAGGTCGATGCCGTACAGCACCTGGGACTTCTTGTAGATCGCCGTCTCGGGCGTGTTGAGGTACTTGGGGCCGTTGTCCGCCTCGTAGAGCTTGCGCGCGCCGAAGCCGACGACCTCGCCGCCGATGTCGCGGATGGGCCACATCAGCCGGCCGCGGAAGCGGTCGATGGGGCCGCGGCGGCCCTCCTGGGAGAGGCCGGAGAGCAGCAGCTCCTTGTCGGTGAAGCCCTTGCCGCGCAGGAAGCGGGTGAGGTGGTCCCAGCCCTGGGGGCTGTAGCCGACGGAGAAGTGCTGGGCGGCGGCCTGGTCGAAGCCGCGCTCGGCGAGGAACTGACGGCCGGTGTCGGCCTCCGGGCTGGTGGCGAGCTGTTCGGTGTAGAAGTCGGCGGCGATCTTGTGGGCCTCGACCAGGCGGATGCGTTCACCGCGCTGGTGGGAGGGGTTGTAGCCGCCCTCCTCGTAGCGCAGGGTGATGCCGGCCTGGGCGGCGAGCCGCTCGACGGCCTCGGAGAAGGTGAGGTGATCGACCTTCATCACGAAGGTGAGGGTGTCGCCGCCCTCCTGGCAGCCGAAGCAGTGGAAGAGCCCCTTGCTCGGGCTGACCTGGAAGGAGGGCGACTTCTCGTCGTGGAACGGGCACAGTCCCTTGAGGTTGCCGCCGCCCGCGTTGCGCAGCTGGAGGTACTCGGACACCACGGCGTCGATCGGGACCGCGTCCCGTACCGCCTTCACGTCCTCGTCGTTGATCCGTCCTGCCACGCGTGAATTCTACGGGGGCGCGCCGACAACTCCGGCGAGCGGTCGCACCCCTCAGGGGCGCGGGGAACTGCGCGACAAGCCACGTACGGCCCGCACGCGTGCGACGGCAGAGCCCCGCGGACGCCTAGGCGCCAAGGCTCTCCCACGGCACATGGGGATCCGCCAGCGCCTCCGTGTCCACGGCGGCCCGCGAGGCGATCAGCCTCTGGATCGGCTCTGTGACGTCCCACACGTTCACGTTCATCCCGGCGAGGACGCGCCCTTCCTTCACCCAGAACGCGACGAACTCCCGCTTCCCCGCGTCCCCGCGGATCACGACCTCGTCATACGACCCCGGAGGCGCCCAGCCGCTGTACTCCATGCCCAGGTCGTACTGGTCGGTGAAGAAGTAGGGCACGCGGTCGTAGGTGACGTCCTTGCCGAGCATGGCGCGGGCCGCCGCCGGTCCGCCGTTGAGGGCGTTGGCCCAGTGCTCGACCCGCAGCCGGGTGTCGAACAGGCCGTGCGGGAACGAGGCGACGTCCCCGGCGGCGTACACGTCCGGGTCGGAGGTGCGCAGCCGGGCGTCCACGGCGACGCCGCCGCCGTGGGCGCGGTCGGCGAGCGTGAGCCCGGCGGCCTCCGCGAGCGCGGTGCGCGGGGCCGCGCCGATCGCGGCGAGGACGTCGTGCGCCGGGTGCTCCTCGCCGTCGTCGGTGCGCACGGCGAGGACCATGCCGTCCTGGCCGACGATCTCGGTCAGCCGGACGCCGAAGCGGAAGCGGACGCCGTGCTCGCGGTGCAGCTCGGCGAAGACATTGCCCAGCTCGGGGCCGAGGACGTTGTGCAGGGGGGTCGCGGCCGGTTCGATGACGGTGACCTCGGCGCCGTACTCGCGGGCCGCCGCCGCCACCTCCAGGCCGATCCAGCCGGCGCCCGCGATGACCAGGTGGCCGTTGTCGCGGCCGAGGGCGGTGAGGACGCCCTTGAGGCGCTCGGCGTGCGCGAGCCGGCGCAAGTGGTGGACGCCCGCGAGGTCGGTGCCGGGGATGTCGAGGCGGCGCGGTTCGGCGCCGGTGGCCAGCAGCAGCTTGTCGTAGTGGACGAGGGTGCCGTCGTCGCCGAAGCGGACCGTCTTCGCCGTGCGGTCGATCGCGTCGACGGTCTGGCCGAGGTGCAGCTCGATGTCGTGGCGCGCGTACCAGGCGGGTTCGTGCACGAAGACGCTCTCGCGGGTCTTCTTGCCGAGCAGGAAGCCCTTGGACAGCGGCGGCCGCTCATAGGGGTGGTCGCGTTCGTCGCAGATCAGTATCACGCGGCCGGTGAAGCCCTCCGCCCGCAGCGTCTCGGCCGCCTTCGCGCCGGCCAGGCCTCCTCCGACGATGACGAATGTCTGATCCGCGTCGACCACGTGATGCCTCCTCGTAAGAGAACCGCCACATGCGAGCGTCCCGCACGGAGCGTGATGGGGGAAGGGGACGTGGCCCGATCAGGCCACGCTGGGTCACGTTCGGGTCCGTTTGGGTGCACTTGCGCGCACTCCTGCCCCTGGGGTCACGGGTGCCCGGTCAGCCGGGAGTGAAGGGAGCGGGCGGAGGCGTCGGTGAGGGAGGCGATCTGGTCGACGATCACGCGTTTGCGGGCGCGGTCGTCGGCGGCCTCGGCGAACAGGGCGCGGAACTGGGGGTCGAGGCCCTCGGGCGCGCGGGCGGTGAGCGCCTCGGCCAGCTCGGTGATCACGACGCGCTGGTCGGCGCGGAGCCGCTCCTGCTCGGCGCGCTGCATGACGTACCGGTCGGCGACGGCCTTGAGGACCGCGCACTCCAGGCGGGTCTCGTGCGGTACGACGAGTGCGGCGCCGTAGCGGGTGAGGGGCCCGGAGCCGTAGCGCCCGCGGGTGGCGCCCTCCGCGGCGAGGCAGAAGCGGCCGATGAGCTGGCTGGTGGCGTCCTTGAGGCGGGCCTGGGCGACCGCGGAGCCGTCGTAGCCGTGCGGCCACCACTCCTGGTCCTCGAGGCGGTCGAGGGCGGCGGCGAGTTCGGCCGGGTCGGTGTCCGCCGGGACGTAACGGCCGACGGCGACCCGGAAGACCTCGGCGCGCTCCGGCGCGTCGCGCAGCCGGGCGGGGTCGATGTGGCCGGCGTGCAGACCGTCCTCCACGTCGTGCACCGAGTAGGCCACGTCGTCGGACCAGTCCATGATCTGCGCCTCGAAGCAGGTACGGGAGCCGGGGGCCTCCTTGCGGGCCCATGTGAAGACGGGCCGGTCGTCCTCGTAGACGCCGAACTTGGGGGAGGCCGGGTCCGTGGGGTGGCCGCCCCTGGGCCAGGGGTACTTGGTGGCGGCGTCGAGGGTGGCCCGGGTGAGGTTGAGACCGACGGAGCCCTCGGCGGTGAAGCGCTTGGGCTCGATCCGGGTGAGCAGGCGCAGCGACTGCGCGTTGCCCTCGAAGCCGCCGCAGTCGTGGGCGAAGTCGTTGAGGGCCTGTTCGCCGTTGTGACCGAACGGGGGGTGGCCGAGGTCGTGGGCGAGACAGGCCGCTTCGACGAGGTCGGGGTCGCAGCCGAGGGCGGCGCCCAGTTCACGGCCGACCTGGGCGCACTCCAGGGAGTGGGTGAGGCGGGTGCGGGGGGTGGCGTCCCACTCCTGGCTGCGCTCCCCCGGCGTGACGACCTGGGTCTTTCCCGCGAGCCTTCTCAGCGCGGAGGAGTGCAGGATTCTCGCGCGGTCGCGCTGGAAGGCGGTGCGGCCGGGGCGCTTGTCCGGTTCGGGGGCCCAGCGTTCGGCTGACGGCAGGTCATAGGGCATGTTTCGACATTAAGCGGCGGTAGTGACAATCGGGTGCTCAGGGGCGCCTTTCGACCACTGTCACCCGCCGAAGGACCAGGGGCCGAGGCGGCCCCACGCGACGAAGGCGGCGAGCGCGAGGTAGACCGCGTTCACCAGGACCAGCCCGGACTGGCCGAGACGGCCGTGGGTGATCATGGCGCCGATCATGAGGGCGACCCAGCAAAGGGCCGTCACCGGCACCATGACCGGGGCGACACCGAGCACGGCGGGCAGGATCAGCCCGGCCGCGGCCAGCAGCTCCAGGATCCCGAGGGTCCTGACGAAGCCGTCGCTCGCCTGCTGCGTCCATTCCCCGCCGTGCTGGGCGGACAGTCTCGCCCTGGGGACGAAGGTCTTGGTGATGCCGCCCGCCAGGGCGACCGCGGTCAGCAGTCCGGCGGCGGTCCACAGGGTGATGTTCATGGGGGCTCCCGGGTCGGTGGGAAGAGGGTCAGGCGCCGAAGGCGGGTGCGTGCGCGCGGGCCCAGTCGGCGAAGGTGCGCGCGGGCCGGCCCAGCAGGTCCGCCACGGTGGCGGTGGTGGGTCCCGGGCGGCGGGCGTAGTCGGCCAGGGAGCCGAGCAGCCGGTCGGGGACCTCCTCGGGCAGCCCTTGGGCGAGCATGCCCTGGCGGATCCGCTCGGGCGGGAGCTCCTGGAAGGTCAGGTCCCGGCCGAGGGCGGCCCCGATGAGCCGCACCTTCTCGGCCTGGTCCAGCGACTGCGGCCCGGTCAGGGTGTGCACCGGCCCCGGCGGGAGGGTGCCGCGCAGGGCGTGTACGGCGACCTCCGCGATGTCGTCCTCGTGGACGGGCGAGGTCGCGGCCCGGCCGTACGCGCCGCGCACCACGTCGCCGGACCTGATCTGGGGTGCCCAGGCCAGCGCGTTGGCCGCGAAGTCGGCCAGGCGCAGGACCGTCCAGTCCAGGCCGGAGTTCCTGACGAGGTCCTCGGCGTGGCGGAACTGCGCGGCGAAGCGGGCCTCCCCCGCGGGATGGTCCACGGTGGTGGCCGACAGCAGCACCACCCGCCGTACGCCCTGGCCGGCGGCGAGCCGCAGGAGTGCGCCGAGCCCCGGGCCGGTGGCGCGCGGGCTGATCTGGAGGGCCCGCGCCCCGGCCAGCGCCGGCTCGATCCAGCCGGGGTGGAACAGGTCGCCGACGACGGCCCGGACACCGTCCGGGAGCGCGTCCGCGCCGGGACCGCGGGTGACCGCGGCGACGGCTGCCTTCTCGCCGTTCTCGCCGCCGCCCCCGCGCTCCCGCAGCAGCAGGTCCATCACCCGGCGTCCCACGACACCACCGGCTCCGGTGATCAGGTACATGACACTACTCCTTCGGTGATGAGCCCGTGAGCGGCGCGGAGTCGACGTACCGGACCTCGTAGACCCGTTCGTCGAACCGCCAGCCGTCGGGTGTGCGCCGGTAACGGTCGTGGTAGAGGGCGTGGTTGCGATGGGATCCGCCGTCGCGCATCCGCCCGAACTCCTCGATGTACACCCGCCCGGTCGCCGTGTCGCCGTCGAGCCGGACGACCCCCGCGTGGACGTTCTGGACGAAGAACTCCCACAGCCCCTGCCCCCACTCGATCCCCGACCGGATCTCCTCGCGGCCGGTGAACTCCTTGCCGATGTGCGGCCAGCGCACGACTGCGCCGGGGGTGAACAGCGAGGCGAAGCGGTCGAAGTCACGCATCATCACCGCGTCGGTGACCTCGGCGCGCAGTTCCTCGATCTCGAAGCGGTCGACGACGTCCTGGGAAGCGTTCATGCCCTCAGCATCGACGCAGGTCAGCGGGCGAACAAGGTAAAGTCCGTGGGGCTGTTCATAACGTGGGGGTTATGCATGGAGCTGCGGGACGTCGAGATCTTCCTGACCCTGGCCGAGGAACTGCACTTCGGCCGCACCGCCGAACGGCTCCATGTGTCCCAGGCCCGGGTCAGCCAGGCCATCCGCCGACAGGAACGGCAGCTCGGTGTGGTCCTGTTCGACCGCACCAGTCGGCGGGTGGCCCTGACCCCGGTCGGCCGGCGCCTGCGGGAGGACCTCCAGCAGGCCCTCGACCTCCTGCGCGCGGGACTCGCCCGGGCCCAGGCCGCCGGTGCGGGCGCGGACCGCACCCTCAGACTCGGTGTGTTCGGGCATGCCGGGCATGAACTACGGCCCCTCGTCGACGCGTTCCGCGCCCGCCACCCCGGCGGCGACGTCGAGTTCGGCGAGATCAACGGCGTCGACGCCTTCACCGGTCTGCGCGGCGGGGAGCACGACGCGCACGTGCTGTGGCTGCCCGTCGTCGAACCGGACCTCACCGTCGGCCCCACCGTGCTCACGATGGGCCGGGTGCTGGCCGTGGCCGCGGACCATCCGCTCGCCGGACAGGGCACGGCCTCGCTGGAGGACCTGGCCGACCACCACGTCGTCGACATCGGTCCCGGGCTCCCCGAGTACTGGGTCGCCTCCATGGTCCCCACCCGCACCCCGCTGGGCCGCCGTGTCCCCCGCGGGCCCGTCGCGCGGACCTTCCACGAGATCCTCTCGCTGGTCGCCTCCGGCCGCTGCGTCCACCCGCTGGGCGAGATCGCCGCGCGCTACAACAAGCCCCCCGGCGTCGTCTTCCTGCCCCTGACCGACGCTCCCGCCCTGGAGTTCGCGCTCACCTGGCGCACCGGCGCCGACAGCCCCGCCCTGCGCGCCCTGGCCGAGACCGCCGCCGACCTCGGTCCCCTCGCCGCGTGAGACGGAGAAACCTCCTCGTGGGACGGAGGCGTCAGGCGGCGTTGCTGCTGCCGCCCGTCTCCAGCGCCCGGTCGTAGCGGTGGAGCAGCAGGTCGGCCATCGCGGGGTGGGTGCCCAGGGGGGCCGAGGCGATCCAGGGGGCCTGCTCGGCGCACTCCCGGGCGAAGCGGCCCGGCGCGGTGAAGTACGAGGCCACCGCCACCCGGTCCCGGCCCCGCGCCGCCAGCGCGCGCAGGGCCGCCTCCACCGTGGGGGTCGCCGTCGACGCGTACGCCGGGACCACCGGGACGCCCAGGCGCTTCGCCAGCAGCTGGGCCGTGCGGCGGGTGTCCGTCGCCGAGTCGGGGTCACGGGAGCCCGCCGCCGCGAGGACCACGGCTCCGGTACGGCGGTCCTCGGCGGTCGGGGCCGGGGGCCAGCCCGCCTCCAGGAGACGGGTGTGCAGGGTGTCGACCAGGAGGGGGTGCGGGCCGAGCGGGGCCGCCACACGCGTGCGGACCCGGGCCGTCGCCGCCATCTCCGGGATGTCCCGCTTGACGTGGTAGCCGCGGGCGAGGAGCAGGGGCACCAGGACGGCGTCCGTGGTGCCGCGGGCGTCCAGGGCGGCCAGCGTGTCGGTGAGCAGGGGCTCGTTGAGCTCGATGTGGCCGAGGTGCACCGGCAGTCCGGGGCGCCGGTCGCGGACCCGGTCGAGCAGGGTGCGGACGGTGCTCAGGGCGCGCGGGTCCCGGCTGCCGTGGGCGACGACCACCAGCGCGGGCGGGGCCGGGCGCCGGCGGGCGTCGAGCTGGACGAGGCTTGGCTGGCTCATGCCCCGATCGTCGCCGGGCGAGGTTGCACCCCCGTTGCCTGACCGTCACGAGTATTTTCCGGGCGTTCACGGCGAGGGTAGGGGCGCTGTGAGGTCCGGGGCCCTCCGCCGGCGGGCGAACCGGATCACCGTACGCTGCGTCTTTCCGGGCCGAACGGGATTTCGACCCAGATCCACGCAGGGGGCACCTCATGAAGATCCGTCGACCGCGGCTGCCGCGCACCCGTGCCGGGCGGCGCCGGCTGGTGCAGGCGGTGATGGCCGGGTGTGTGCTCGCGCTGCTCCCGGCCACCTGGCTGTTCGTGTCCACGGGCGACCGGATCGGTACGACGGCGGGGGCGCCGCGCCGGGAGGTCGCCGTGGTCTTCGGGGCCGGGCTGTGGGACGGCGAGCCGTCGCCGTATCTGGCGCACCGGCTCGACGCGGCGGCGAAGCTGTACCGGGAGGGCCGGATCCGGGTCGTCCTGGTCACCGGTGACAACAGCCGCGAGGACTACGACGAGCCGGACGCGATGCGCGCCTATCTGACCCGGCACGGGGTGCCGGACGGACGGATCGTCAGCGACTACGCCGGCTTCGACACCTGGGACTCCTGTGTGCGCGCCAAGAAGATCTTCGGCGTGGACCGGGCGGTGCTGATCAGCCAGGGCTTCCACATCCGGCGGGCGGTCGCCCTGTGCGAGGCGGCGGGCGTCGACTCGTACGGTGTCGGTGTCGACGCCAAGCACGACGTGACCTGGTACTACGGGGGCACCCGGGAGATCCTCGCGGCGGGCAAGGCGGCCCTGGACGCGGTGTTCGAGCCGGATCCGCGGTTCCTCGGCCCGAAGGAGAAGGGCGTCACGCGGGCGCTGGCGGCAGGGAGGTGACCGGGGGCGGGAGAGGAGGCCACCGCTCCCGCCCCCGGCCGTCAGCGGCCCCGGAACACCGGGGGGCGTTTCTCCAGGAACGCCGTCATGCCCTCCTTCTGGTCCTGTGTCGCGAACAGCGCGTGGAAGACGCGCCGTTCGTGGCGGACGCCGTCGCGCAGGCCGGTCTCCAGGGCCCGGTCCACGCACTCCCGGGCCGCGCGGACCGCGATCCGGCCGTACGAGGCGATCGTCGCCGCCGCCTCCAGGGCCTCGGCGAGGACCCGCCCGTCCGGGACGATCCGGGAGACCAGGCCCGCGCGTTCCGCCTCGGCGGCGTCCATGGTGCGGCCGGTGAGGACCAGGTCCATCGCCTTGGCGCGGCCGACCAGACGGGTCAGCCGCTGGGTGCCCCCGATGCCGGGGATGACCCCGAGCGTGATCTCCGGCTGGCCGAACACCGCGGACTCCCCCGCGATCACCAGGTCGCACATCATCGCCAGCTCGCAGCCGCCGCCCAGGGCGTACCCGTCCACCGCCGCGATCGTCGGGACGCGCAGGTCGGCGAACTCCTCCCAGCCGCCGAACCAGTCCGCGTCCATCATCTCGACGGCCGTCCGGTCCGCCATCTCCCGGATGTCGGCGCCCGCGGCGAACGCCGGCCCGGAGCCGGTGAGGACCACACAGCCGACGGTGGGGTCCGCCTCCAACGGCCGCAGGACGTCCATGAGTTCGGCGAGCAGCGCCGAGTCCAGGGCGTTGCGGACGTGCGGGCGGTGCAGGGTCACGGTCACGACCGCGCCCGCGCGGTCCCGTTTCAGGTTCGTCATCCCCGCCGCTCCTCTCACGAGTCCCAGATCGCGCCGTAGGCCGGAATCCCGCGCCGTTCCAGCCCGTGCACGACCTGCCAGGTCAGCTTCTTGTTGGAGATGCAGATCACCGCCTCCGCCCCGAAGTCCCGGTGGGCGGCGTGGGCGAGGGCCACCATGTCGGGCTTGCCGTCGCGGGAGGTGTCCCAGACGACGGCGTGCGGCTGGACGGCGAGGATCTCGTCGACGAGGGCGTCGCCGTAGGTCGTCCGGGGGTCGCGGGTCGCCCAGACCAGGCGGGAGGGGACCTCGGCGGCGAGCAGATGGGGCAGGCAGGGGCCGATGCCGCTGCCGGTCGCCACGTACACCACCTTGCGGAAGAGGACCTCGATGTTGGCGACGCCGGCGGTGGTGATGCCCTTCGTCCAGACCGTCGCGGGCAGGTCGTCGATGAAGGAGCCGGTCCAGTCGCCGGCCCGGGAGATGGTGAGCCGGAAGCCGGACTCGCCGGGGGCCGGGACGTTGGCGAAGGAGTGCCACTCCCCGAGCGGGCTGCGGCTGATCGCGGTGGAGGAGCCGGCGAACGGGGTCTCGCCGTAGTCGAAGCGGGCCAGCGCCACGTGCGGGGAGGGGCGTTCGGTGCGTACGTCGACCCTGCGCAGCCGCAGCCAGGGCAGCGCGACGCTGAAGGTGACGAGCGCGAGCACCGCCACCGGCACCGGGCCGGGGGCCGACATCAGGGTGTGCGTCCAGAACAGGGCGAGGGCGGTCCAGCCGCCGAAGCGGTGGATCTTCTCGAAGGTGTCGTGGTGACGGGAGCGGAAGGGCGGCAGGGCGGTCGCCACGATCAGCGCGAGGAGGGCCACGAGGGTCCAACCGACCGCCAGGAGAGGGCCGTTCCGCGTCCGCAGGGTGAGGGCCAGGAACCAGGCGGCCCCGGCCAGCGCCCCGCCCACGTGCAGTCCGCCGAAGTGGTAGACCTTGCCGAGCGTCCAGCGCAGCCGCAGCGGCCAGTGGGTCGGGGCCGAAGTCGCCAGTCGGAAGAGGAGGTTGACGACGTACTGCTGGCGGACGAGGACGGCGAGGGCGAGGTTGGCGAGGGCCGCGTGGGCGAGGGAGCGGTCGGTCGGCGGCCAACTGAGCCAGGCGTAGGCCGCGTTGACGGTGAGCACGAGGGCCGCGAGGCGGTTGTAGTGCATCAGGCGGGGGTGCTTGAGGAGGCGGCGGGGCGCGGACAGCAGCGGGGGCGGTCCGACGGAGGTGCGGTCCAGGGAGGTCGTCACCGGGTCACCGCCACCCGGTCCCGGTCCCGCTCCCGCTCCCGCTCCGGGGACATCTCCGTACGCTCCCGCGCCAGCCGCAGCAGCGCCGGTTTGTCGATCTTGCCGCGGTCGGTCTCCGGCAAGGATGTCAGGGGCATGACATCAACGGGGACGCAGTAGTACGGCAGCGCGTCGGCGACGGCGCGGCGGGCCGCGTCCGGGTCGACGTCCGCCGGGCAGACGAAGGAGACCAGGCTGCGGGCGTCGCGCCGGAGGGTCACCGCCCGGGTGCAGCCGGGGAGCCGCTCCAGGACCGAGGAGACCGAGTCCAGCTCCACGCGGAAGCCGCGCACCTTGACCTGGTCGTCGGTGCGGCCGAGGTGCTCCAGCCGGCCGTCGGCGGTCCAGCGGCCCAGGTCGCGGGTGCGGAACATGAGCCGGCCGCCGCCGAGGAAGGGGTCGGGCGCGTACCGCTCGGCGTTGAGGGCCTCGTTGCCGAGATACCCCGCCGAGACGCAGTCGCCGCCCGCCCACATCTCGCCGGTCTCGCCGATGGGCAGCGGACGGCGGTCGGCGTCGAGGACGTACACCGTGTTGTTGGGGGTGGGGCGGCCGATGGTGAGCAGCGGGTCGGCCGGGTCGTGGCGGCTCATCGTGTTGACGATGGTGGTCTCGGTGGGGCCGCAGCAGTTGAAGAAGGCCGCGCGGCGGGCCCAGCGGTCGGCGAGCGGGCGCGGGCAGGGCTCCCCGGCGACGGCCACCGCGCGCACCCGGGGGCAGGCCGCCGGATCGATGCCGGACAGCACGGTCGGGGTGGCGATCAGCACGGTGGCGGTGCGCGCGGCCGCCGCGATGTCCTTGCCGCGGACGACCAGGGTGGCGCCGTGCGCCAGGCAGCCGAGGATCTCCCAGGCCGCCATGTCGAAGGCCACGTTGAGGAGGTGGGCCACGCGGTCGCCGGGGCGGATGCCGAGGGCGCCGGGCCGGGTGAGCAGGATGTTGGCGACATTGCGGTGGGTGACCTTCACCCCGTTGGGGCGGCCGGTGGTGCCGGACGTGAACAGGACGTAGCAGCCGTCGTCGGGGGCGATCCGGGGGCGGGGCGCCGGGGCCGGTTCGAGGGGATCGTCCAGGGCGATCACCCGGGGGCCGGCCGGTACCCGTGCGAGGTGCTCGCGCTGGGTGAGGACGACGACGGTCGCGGCGGTGCGCACCACATGGTCGAGCTGGGCCCGCGGCGCGAGACCGACGTCCTGGGGGACGTAGGCCGCGCCCGCCTTCAGGATGCCGAGCAGGCCGACCAGCAGGGGGATCGAGCGGCGGACGAAGAGCCCGACGTGGTCGCCGGGGCGGACGCCCTCGCGGGCCAGCCGGGCGGCGACGGCGTCGGCGTACCGGTCCAGTTCGCCGTAGGTGAGGGTCGCGCCCTGGTGTTCGGCGGCGATCGCGTGCGGCCGGGCGGCGGCCTGCCGTTCGACGGCCCGGTGGATCAGCGGGTCCGGCACGGGGACGGCGGGGCCGCGGCCGTACCGGTGGAAGAGCTGCCGGTCATGGGGGGTGAGATGGCGCAGAGGCATGTCGGGGGGACCTCCAGGCTGGTTCGAGTGTCGGGTGACATGTCCGGGGCGGCGGCATGCCCGGGGTTTCGAACGCCGTGCGGTCGTGCGATGCCGTGCGGGTCGTACGCGTTCTCGACTCTAGTAGCGGCTCTTCAACTCTCAACCATGTGTGACCGGCCAACTACGGGACGAAATGAGTCACGTGAGGCGTCTTCCGTCACACCCGCTCCTCCCGCACCCCTCACGTCGGGGCCTCCGCGCCGGGGAGGGCACGACCACACCGCCGTAACAGGAGACCGCACGGGGCGTAACACGGGCGAAGCACGCTGAAGCGCATGCCGACCACCTCGACGCCCACCCACTGCCCGTACTGCGCCCTGCAGTGCGGGATGGCCCTGTCGCCCCTGCCCACGGGGGGCGTCGAGGTGGTCGAGCGCCCGGACTTCCCGGTGAACCGGGGCGCGCTGTGCGGCAAGGGCCGCACCGCGCCGGCGGTGCTCGCCCCGGGCGCGCGGCTGACCTCGCCGCTGGTCCGCTCCGGGGACACGCTCGTGCCGGCCTCCTGGGAGGAGGCGCTGGACCGGATCGCCCGGGAGCTGACCCGCGTACGGTCCGCGTACGGCGCCGACGCGCTCGGGGTGTTCGGCGGCGGCGGGCTGACGAACGAGAAGGCGTACGCGCTCGGCAAGTTCGCGCGCGTGGTGCTCGGCACCTCGCAGATCGACTACAACGGCCGCTTCTGCATGTCCTCGGCGGCGGCGGGCGGCATCAAGGCGTTCGGTCTGGACCGGGGGCTGCCGTTCCCGATGGAGGACATCCCGCGCACGGGGTGCGTGATCCTCGTCGGGTCGAACCCCGCCGAGACCATGCCGCCGTTCCTGCGCTTCCTCCACGAACTGCGGGAGAACGGCGGCACACTGATCGTCGTCGACCCGCGCCGCACGAGGACCGCCGAACAGGCCGACCTGCACCTGGCGCCGCGGCCCGGAACCGATCTCGCCCTGGCACTCGGGCTGCTGCACCTCGTCGTCGCCGAGGGGCGGGTCGACGAGGAGTACGTCACCGAACGCACCGTCGGCTGGGAGGACGCCCGCGCGGCGGCCATGGCGCACTGGCCGGAGTACGTGGAGCGGATCACGGGGGTGTCCGTTCCCGAACTCCGGGAGACCGTACGGCTGTTCTGCGAGCCGGAGGCCGCGATGGTGCTCACCGCGCGCGGACCCGAGCAGCAGTCCAAGGGGACCGACACCGTCGGCGCCTGGATCAACCTCTGCCTGGCCACGGGTCGCGCGGGCCGGCCGCTGTCCGGCTACGGCTGCCTCACCGGCCAGGGCAACGGGCAGGGCGGGCGCGAGCACGGCCAGAAGGCCGACCAGCTGCCCGGCTACCGCAAGCTGGACGACCCGGCGGCCCGCCGGCACGTGGCCGGGGTGTGGGGCGTCGACCCCGACTCCCTGCCCGGCCCCGGCCGCAGCGCGTACGAACTGCTGGACGCGCTCGGCACGGACGTGAGGTCCCTGCTGCTGATGGGGTCCAACCCGGTCGTGTCGGCGCCGCGGGCCGCGCATGTCGAGGAGCGGATCAGGTCGCTGGAGTTCCTCGCCGTGTGCGATGTGGTGCTGTCGGAGACGGCCGCCCTCGCGGACGTGGTCCTGCCGGTCACCCAGTGGGCGGAGGAGACGGGCACGACGACCAGCCTGGAGGGCAGGGTGCTGCTGCGCCGGCGGGCGCTCACCCCGCCCGACGGCGTCCGCGGCGATCTGGAGGTGCTGCACGGGCTGGCGGCCCGGCTGGGCGTGGAGAAGGGCTTCCCGACCGACCCCGAGGAGGTCTTCGAGGAACTGCGCCGGGCCAGCGCGGGCGGGATCGCGGACTACTCCGGGATCACCTACCGCCGCCTGGCGGAGGAGAACGGCGTGTTCTGGCCGTGCCCGACGACGGGGCCGACACCGGTCCCGACACCGGCGCCGACATCGGCAACGGACGGCGAGGACACCGCGCCGGACCCGGCCACGGACGCCCCGGCCCCGGCTGCCACGCCCGCCGCGGCAGCTCGCCCCGGCACACCGTCCCGGACCGCGGACCCGGGGTCGGCTTCGCCGCAGCACTGCGAGGACGCCGCGCCGCGCACGCACGACCCCGACCGGGCCGCCGGGCCCGCCGTGACGACGCATCCCGGCACGGCCCCCATGGCCCCCGAGTCCGCACAGCCGGTGCACCCCGGTACCCCCCGGCTCTTCCTCGACCGGTTCGCGACCCCCGACGGGCGGGCGCGGTTCGTGTCCGTGTCGCATCGGCCGGCTGCCGAGGAGGCGGACGAGGAGTATCCGGTGCTCCTCACCACCGGCCGGGTCGTCTCGCAGTACCAGTCCGGCGCGCAGACCCGCCGGGTCGACGAGCTGAACGCCGCCGCGCCCGGTCCGTTCGTGGAACTGCACCCCCGGCTCGCGGCGCGGCTCGGGGCCGCCGAGGGCGATCCGGTGGCCGTGGTGTCCCGGCGCGGCCGGGCCGTGGCGCCCGCCCGCATCACCGCCGGGATCCGCCCGGACACGGTCTTCATGCCGTTCCACTGGCCGGGCGAGGGCCGCGCCAACAGCCTCACCAACCCGGCCCTGGACCCCACCTCGCGGATGCCGGAGTTCAAGGTGTGCGCGGTGCGCGTGGAGCGGGCGGAGATCGCCGTGCCGTGAGGCGGCGACGGCCCGCCCACGAACATTTTGCGATTCCACAAGTACCCCATGAACCGGCTCCCACCTGCGGAGAGTCCCTTATGTTCGGTTCATCGGCAGCTCGGTAACCGCGAGTTCACCCGGGGGACGGCCGCGACGGGTCTACGCGCGTGGTGCCATGCCCATGCCCACGAGTCCCCCGTGGCACCCGACTCCCCTCAGGAGACAGGCATGTTGCGCAAGGTTCTCCACCGTGCAGGTGTGGCCCTGGCGGCCGGCGCCACCGTCCTCGCCCTCGCCGCCCCCGCCGACGCCGCGAGCTACACCGCCTTCGCCTTCTCGCTCGGCAGCGGCCAGCCGACGATCTACGACTTCATCGACTCGGCCACCACGTCCCTCGACATGACGATGTACGAGCTCGAGGACACCACGGCCGTCAACGACCTGATCGCCCTCAAGAACAAGGGCGTCACCGTGCGGGTGGTCCTGGACACCCAGCACAAGAGCGCCGACAGCGCGGCGTACACGGCCCTGACGAACGCGGGGGTCGGTGTGGTGTGGTCGCCGTCCTCCTTCGTCTACACCCACCAGAAGACCATCACGGTCGACGGCGCCAAGTCGCTGATCCTCACCGGCAACCTCACCTCCCAGTACTACGCGACCGGCCGGGACTACGGCGTCTTCACCGACGACACCCGCGATGTGGCCGCCATCGAGAAGGTCTTCGCGGCCGACTACGCCGGCACCTCGGTCACCCCCACCGACGGCGACCATCTGCTGTGGTCGCCCACCGACGCGCGCAGCCGTCTGCTCTCCGTGATCAACAGTGCGACCAGGACGCTGGACGTGGAGGAACTGGAGTTCGGCGACAGCACGGTGGTCGACGCGATCGCGGCGCGGGCGAAGGCGGGCGTCACCGTGCGGGTGGTGCTGGAGAGCCCGGCGAGCTACTCCAGCCAGGTCGCCGAGATCAAGGCGGCCGGAGGCAAGGTCGCCGGGTACTCCGACCCCGACGGCTTCTACATCCACGCCAAGGCCATGGTCGCCGACTACGGCCTGTCCACCCAGGAGGTGGAGGCCGGCTCCATGAACATCAGCAGCAACTCCCTCTCCAACAACCGCGAGCTGGGCATCATCCTCACCGGCACCGGGGTGGCCCAGTCCGTGGCCACCACGATCGAGACCACGTTCACCAGCGACTACACGGGCGGCACCGCCGCGTAGGCCGACCCGGCGGATCACGCCGGAGACGCGGGGCGCGGCCCGCCTGCCCGCGCCGGCAAGGTGCCGCCGCCTTCCTGCGGCCTGATCCACGGGACAGGACCCAGGGCGAGGCGCCAGGCCGTGTCCGCGAAGTCCCGCCCCCGGCTCGCTCCCCCAGGACGCCGCAGGGCCTGCCCTCCGGGCGGACGACGGGACCTTGCGGACACGGCCTAGCGGGAAAGGCGCAGGGCGAGGCCGTCGAGGACGACGTCCAGGCCGTAGTGGAACTTCTCCTCGCGTACGGCGGCGGGGTCGGTGGTCGCGGCGGCGGCCTGGGCGTAGCCGTCGGCGAGGTGGGCGTGGCCGGCGGCGGCCCGGCCGGCGGCGGGCATCAGCCGGGCGATGAAGTCGGCCTCGCTCTCGCCGGACCGGGCCACGGTGGTGAGCCAGGCGGCCTCGGTGGTGCTCATCCCGATGACGTACGACAGCACGGTGTCGATCGCCCGGCTCGGCTCGGCGAACCCGGCGTCCGCGAACAGGGCGGCCAGGCGCTCGGAGAAGGCCATGAGGTTGGGGCCGAGGTAGGCGAGGCCCGCCTGCCCCAGGACCGAGGACAGCCAGGGGTGCCGCAGGGCGGTGGCCCGGAAGGAGGCGGCGGCCCCCGTCGCGGCCGTACGCCAGTCGCCGCCCTCGATCGCCGGGACGTGCACCTCGGCCGCGACCTCGTCCACCGCCAGTTCCATCAGCTCGTCCTTGGTGGCCACGTGCCGGTACAGGGAGGTCGCGCCCGCGCCCAGCCGGGCGCCGAGCTTGCGCATGCTCAGCGCCTCGATGCCCTCGGCGTCCAGCATCGCGACGGCCTCCCGCACGATCGCGGCCCTGCTCAGCGCGGGCTGGTCGGGTTCCCGCCGCTCCCGTGCCCAGACGGACGGAACAGCACTCGGCTTCCCCTTGGGGCTCATGGCAACGGCTCCTTCACGGCGCGGCGCGTACGTCGTACGCCTCCAGCGTACAGAGTTCAAGGATTGCGCACACCGTTCCTGCATGCGTACAGTGTTCGCATCACTCGGAACACCGTACGCATCCCCGACGGGAAGGGACCCCACGTCCATGGAAAGCCGCAATCCACGCCGCTGGTGGATCCTCGTCGTGCTGTGCCTGAGCACGCTGGTCCTGACGATCGACAGCATGGCCCTGACCGTCGCGGTGCCCTCGATGACCGAGGACCTCGGGGCGAGCGCCCAGGACACCCAGTGGATCCTCGACTCCTACATCCTGGTCTTCGCGGGCCTCCTGCTCACCTCGGGCAGCCTCGGCGACCGCTTCGGCCGACGGCGGGTGATGCTGATCGGCCTGGTGCTCTTCGGGGCCGCCTCACTGGCGGCGACGGTCTGCACCAGCCCCGGCGAGGTGATCGCCGTCCGCACCGCGATGGGCGTGGGCGGCGCGCTGATCATGCCGTCCACCCTGTCGATCCTCATCACGGTCTTCGACGAGGAGGAACGCGGGAAGGCCATGGCGGCCTGGGGTTCGGTGTCGATGCTCGGCCTGGTCGGCAGTCCGGTACTGGGCGGGGTCCTGATCGAGCACTTCTCCTGGCACTCGATCTTCCTCCTGAACGTCCCGGTCGTCGCCCTGGCCCTCGTCGCCGGTGTGGTCCTGATGCCGGAGTCGCGGGCGCCGTGGCAGAAGCCCGACCCACTGGGCGCCGTACTCTCGGCGGTCGGCATGACCGCGCTGGTCTGGTGGATCATCGAGATCCCGCAGCACGGGGCGTTCGGCGGCCGCGCCGCCCTCTCCCTCGCCGTGGCCGTCCTCGCCCTGGCCGGCTTCGTGGTCTGGGAGAACGTCACGAGGACGCCGATGGTCCCGCTGGCCCTGTTCAGACACCGTGATTTCAGCGGCGGTTCGCTGGCGCTGGCGCTCGTCCAGATCGGCAACGGCGGCCTGCTGCTGGTCCTCACGCAGTACCTCCAGTTCGTCCTCGGCCGCTCCCCCGTCGAGGCGGGCCTCGCCTTCCTGCCGCTCGCCGTCGCCGCGCTGGCCGGCAACGGACTGGGCGTGAAGCTGGCGGCGCGCACCGGCAACCGGCGCGTCGTGCTCGCGGGCCTGCTGGTGATGACCGCCTGCTTCGCCCTGCTGACCACGGTCGACGCCGGCTCCGGATTCACCGTCCCGGCCGTCGCCCTGGGCCTGCTCGGCTTCGGCGCGGGCCTGGCGATGCCGGCCGCGGTGGGCGCGCTGATGGGCACCATCCCCGCGGACAAGGCGGGCGTCGGCTCGGCCCTGAACGACACCGTCCAGCAGGCCGGCACCGCCCTCGGCATCGCGATCCTCGGCTCCCTCCTCGCGGGCGGCTACACCGAGCGGATGCCGGCGGACGCCCCCGA
The DNA here is from genome assembly GCF_040630405.1 of Streptomyces sp. NPDC005811. Classification (NCBI taxonomy): domain Bacteria; kingdom Bacillati; phylum Actinomycetota; class Actinomycetes; order Kitasatosporales; family Streptomycetaceae; genus Streptomyces; species Streptomyces sp. NPDC005811. The sequence goes on along the minus strand of NZ_JBEXXK010000001.1, from coordinate 216,394 downwards.
GGCCGCCCGCCGCTCGATCGCCGGCGCCCTGGCGAGCGCGCACGGCGACCCGGAACTGGTCCACGCGGCCCGCGAGGCCTTCACCGCGTCGATGACCACGACCTTCACGGTCGGCGCGATCGGCACCCTGGCGGCGGCGGTCCTGGCGGCACTGGTGATGCGGAACCCCGGGCGGGAGCCGCGGCCGGCCCCCGCCCCGCAGGAGCGGGAGCCGGAGACGGAGATGGCGGCCTGAGACCCGCCACCACCGGGGCCGGCATCCGCACGGGATGCCGGCCCCGGTGCGTCAGGAGCCGGAACCGGACCATCCCGGAAGGGTCGGCAGGATCCGCGCCGCGAGCCGCAGGAGCACAGCGTCGTCCGGGCGCCCGGAGTCCTGGCGCCAGAGGGCGATGTCGTAGGAGCCGCCGCCGTCCTTCGGGTCGCGGGCGACGACGAGCCGGCGGGTGGGGTGGCTGGGCGCGGCGGAGGCCTGGTCCTCGGGGGGCCGGATGCCCCAGAAGTAGGCGTAGGTCCGGTCCGAGTAGAGCACGGCCGGGCGCCCGAGGAAGGTCCGCTCGCGGGCGTCGCCGCCCACCAGGTCGGCCATGTCCTCGACCGCGAAGTGGTCGAAGGACGCCGAGAGCTGGACGGAGTACGTCGGCAGCGTGACGTTCATCTCGGGGGCGGGAATGTCACTGCCGCCCAGGGTGACGGAGTCGTCGTCGCCGCCGTACGACAGCGCCCGCTCCCCCGGGGTGCCGAGCAGAGCGGCCAGGTCGGGGCGGTTCAGCGCCTGGCAGAGCTGGTTGGCGGAGACGTACTTCACGCCTGCCCGCACCATCGTCGGGATCCCGGTGGGCCGCGCGGACGAGCAGGAGATCGGCCCGACGGGCGCCGCGGCGGCGACGCGCTCCCGCGCGACGTGCTCCTTCTGGTACTTCCACAGGCCCCCCGCCAGCGCCGCCACCACCACGAACGCCGAGGTGACCTGCAGCCATGCGTTCGGACCCCGTTCGGCCGCCCTGACTCTCCCGGCTTCCTCGGTCATGCTTGTTACCCCCGGTTCCCCCTGGTCGCGCCGGTCGTGCGCGCAGGGAGCCTAACGGGGCGGGCGGTGTGCGGGAAAGCGAGTAGTTTTCACGCCCTCTTCACGTGCCTCACTCGCCTCCCGCACACCGGGCAGGACCGAACGGCCCTGCGGCCGGGCTCAGTTCACGTTCACCGCGGTCCAGGCGGCGGCGACCGCGTTGTACTCCGTGCTGCCGGAGCCGTACAGGTCACGGGCGGCGTTGAGGGTCGCCGTCCGGGCGCCCGCGTAGTTCGTGGACGACGTCATGTAGACCGTCAGCGCCCGGTACCAGATGGCGCCCAGCTTGTCCCGGCCGATCCCGGTGAGCGTGGAGCCGTTGTACGTCGGGGAGTTGTAGGTGACGCCGTTGACGGTCCTGGAGCCGCTGCCCTCCGCCAGCAGATAGGCGAAGTGGTTGGCGACGCCGGAGGAGTAGTGGACGTCGAGGTTGCCGACCGAGCTGCTCCAGTAGTCGGCGGAGCTGCCGTCCTTGCTCGGCTTGTCCATGTAGCGCAGGGCGTCCCGGCCGAGTCCGGAGCGGACGACCTTCTCGCCGATCAGATAGTCACCGACGTCGGTGGAGTTGTTGGCGTAGAACTCCACGAGCGAGCCGAAGATGTCGGAGGTGGCCTCGTTGAGGCCGCCGGACTCGCCGGAGTAGGTGAGGTTGGCGGACTTCGACGTCACACCGTGGGACATCTCGTGGCCGGCCACGTCCAGCGCCACCAGCGGGCCGAGCTGGGTGCCGTTGCCGTCGCCGTACGTCATGCAGAAGCAGCTGTCGTCCCAGAAGGCGTTGGCGTAGTTGTTGCCGTAGTGGACCCGGTTGTAGGAGCCCTTGCCGTCGTTGCCGATGCCGTTGCGGCCGTGCACGTTCTTGTAGTAGTCCCAGGTCACGTTGGTGCCGTACTGCGCGTCGACGGCCGCCGTGGAGCGGTCGGCCGCCGCGCCGGTGCCCCAGTGGTTGTCGGTGTCCGTGAACAGCGTCGCCGGGGCGCGGCTGATGCAGATGCCGAAGATGCACAGGTCGGTCTTGTTCTCGGCGTCCCCGGTGTACGTGTTCCCGCGCGTCGGGTCCTTGAGCTGGTACGTCGTCCCCGAGAGCGTGGTCTCGAGCGGGACCGTGCCGCCGTACATCGACTGCCCGTCGCCCGTGGCCGTCTCGATGGAGTCCCAGGCGTCGATCCGGGCGCCGGTGCGGGCGTCGGTCAGCACCGTGCGGGCGACCGGGTTGCCGAGGGAGTCCAGACCGACGGCATCGGTGCGCCAGGCCAGCTTCGGGGCGCCGTGCAGGGCGTCGACGACCAGCTGGGGCTTGGCCTTGACCTGCTTGAGGGTCTCGCCGAGGCTGGCCGCGCGCAGGGCGTTCACGGCGGCGTCGGCGGCCTTGGGCGCGGAGAGCTTCGGGGTGATGGTGGGCAGCGAGATCGCCGCCCGGGTCGCCCGGTTCGCGCTGCGGTAGGTGCCGTCGGGCGCCAGGTGGACGACGAAGTCGCCGCCGAGGACGGGGAGTTCACGGTAGGTGCGGTCGTAACGGACGTGCTGGGTGCCGTCCTTGTCGATGACGACGTCCCGGACGGCGGTGTCCTGGGGGGCGGTCAGCCCCAGGCTCGCGGCGTGCTCGACGAGGGCTGCCGCGGCGTGGTCGAGCGCGGTGGCACGGGTGGGTCTGCCGGCCGCGTCGGCGGCCGGGGAGAGTACGGCGGCCAGCAGGGTCGCCGTGGTGACGGCGATGCCGGCGGTGGCGAGACGGGAACCTCGGACGTGCTGCCGTATCCGACTCATCAGTCTGCTCGGTCTCCTCGGAAGGGCGCCGTGGGGGCGCGTGTGGGGGTGGCGCAGAGGTGGTGCCTGATGCCAGATGTCTGATGCCGTCCTGCGATTTAAGTGGGCATGACATTTCCTGTCCATAGCGCTTCCGGTCGGAAGCCGTGAGGGGGCGGTGCGTGGGCTGTGGGAGGAGAGAATCGTTTCCGTGAGCATTCCGGCCCTCCCGCCCCGCCCCCACCTCCCGTTCTTCGTCTACGGCACGCTGCGCCCCGGCGAGGTCAACCACGACCTCTTCCTGCGCGGCCGCACCCTGCGCGAGGAGCCGGCCCGGCTGACGGGCGCGGTGCTCTACGACGGGCCCGGCTACCCGTACGCGGTGGAGGAGCCCGGCGGGGTCGTGGCGGGCGAACTCGTCACCGCCCGCCCCGAGACGTACCCGCGACTGCTCGCCGAACTGGACCGGCTGGAGGAGTACACGCCCGGCGATCCCCGCAACCTGTACGAGCGAGTGGCCCGCGAGGTGACGACGGCCGCCGCCGGTCCCGCGCTCGCCTGGGTCTATGTGGCGGCCCCGCCCGTGGCCGCCCGGCTCCGCGCCCGGGGACGACTGGTCGAGGGCGGCGACTGGCTCGCGCGGCGCTGAACGGTCACCCGTTCACACCCCCCTCCGGGCGCTTTTCCCCCACGTCCTGCCCCTACGCCGGTGACCTGCCGAAACGACCCTCCGCACCCGTGCGCCGACACCCGTTCACCCCATTCCTGACACCCCTTCAGGAAGCGCGGGCGCCGTGCGGGGACTTACCTCGGAAGGGCAGGGACACGATCCGAGGCGCTGCGAGGGAGCACCGATGCGACGTACCACCCGTCTGCTGACCGGCACCGCGCTCGCCGTCGCCGTCGCGGGCGGGATCGCCGTCCCGGCGTACGGGGCGCGGGACGCGGGCACGGACCTGGAGATCCGCCCCGTAGGGGTCGTGCCCGGTGACCCGGTCACGGTGCACACCTCGGCGTGCGGCGCGGACGGGACGGCGGCGGGCGACGCGGACGCGGTGGGCGCCGGCCGGTTCACCCTCGTGCCGGGCGCGCAGCGGGGCGAGGCGACCGGGGAGTTCCGGGTGCCGCCGAGCGCGCAGCCGGGGACGTACGAGATCGTCGCGCAGTGCGCGCGGGGCGGCCGGCGGCTCACCGGGGACCTGGTGGTGGCGCTGGCCTCGGCGCGGCGGCCGCCGGCCCCGCGCGGAAGTGTGAAGACGGGGGTCGGCGGCGCACTCGGCCCCGACCCCGTGCAGACCGCGGCCGGCGTGGCGGCACTCGCCGTCGCCGCCGCGGGCGGTACCTGGCTCCTGCATCGCCGGGCGAGAGGCGACGGGATCTGACGGGCACCCTCCGCTGTCCGTCCACCGGTACCGCATGTCCCCTCCCCCTCCGGGCCCGACGCCCCTCGCGGCCCGGAGGGGGGTACGGGGCGCCCCGTAAACCCGTAAACCCGTAGCCCCATAGCCCCATAGCCCCGTAGGGAGAGAGGTCGGGATACGCATGCGCAGGGTCGGCAACACCCTCATAGCCTCCGTCACCGTGACCGCCCTGTGCGCGGGCGCGTGGCTGCTGCACGACGGCACCGAGACCCACGCCCCGCCCCAGCCGACGGCCGCACAGGCCCACTCGGGCGGCGACCCGGGCGCGGGCAGCGGCAGCGGTACGGCGATACGTTCCACCCCGGCGCTGCCGCCGTCCCCGCCCACCCGGATCCGTATCCCCGCCCTCCATGTCGACGCCCCGCTGACCGGACTGTCCCTGACCCCGGCCGGGAACCTCGCCGCCCCGCCCGCCGGCCGCGCGAACCTGGCCGGCTGGTACGAGGCCGGGACCACCCCCGGCGAACGGGGCACCGCGATCGTCGCGGGCCATGTCGACAACGCCGACGGCCCCGCCGTCTTCTACGACCTCGGCGCCCTGCGCAAGCACAGCACCGTCGAGGTGGACCGCCTCGACGGCACGGTCGCCGTCTTCACCGTGGACGCGGTGGAGGTCTACGACGCCCGCCGCTTCCCCGACGCCCGCGTCTACGGCGCCGCCGCCCGCCCCGAACTACGCGTGATCACCTGCGGCGGCGCCTACACGAAGGCCACCGGCTACCAGAGCAACGTGGTCGTCTTCGCGCACCTCACGGGAAGCCGCCCCTAGGCCACCCACTGCTGCCAGGCCAGATTCCCCACCAGCGCGAACACCACCGTCAGCAGCACCACCCGGACGAACCCGCTGCCCTTCTTCAGGGCCGCGCGGGCGCCGAGGGTGCCGCCCGCGAGGTTGAAGAGGGCCATCAGCGCGGCGAGTTGCCACAGCACGCTGCCCTGCCAGGCGAAGGTGGCGAGGGCGCCCGCGATGGGGGTCCCCCCGGTTCGAGCGAAGCCGAGAACTGGGGGAGCAGCAGTTGACGATCTTCGCGGTGGCCGAGGCGGTGACCAGATCGAGGTGGAGGGTCGCGGTGAGGGCCAGCACCAGGAACGTGCCGGTGCCTGGGCCGATCAGACCGTCGTAGAAGCCGATGCCGAGGCCCGCGAGGCCGATCGCGGTGAGGATCTGGCGGCGGGTGGCGGGCCCGGGAGCCGGGGCGGTGCCGAAGGCGGGGCGGGCGATCACGAACGCGGCCACCACCAGCAGCACGACCATGATCAGCGGCTTCAGCACCTCCGTGCTCATCCCGGCCGCGAAGAACGCGCCCGCCGAGGACCCCGCGAGCGCCGCGAGGCCGATCCGTACGGCGGTGCGCACATCGACCGGCGCCTTACGGGCGTAGTCCCCCACTGCCTAAAGGGCGTGGGAGGTGCCCCCATCCGCCGCGCCGGAGGTGCCGACGATCGCCACCGCCTTGTTGGTGCCGAGCGCGGACGCGGCCGGGGTCCCGGCGGGCAGACCGAGCAGCAGCACCGGCAGGAGCAGCAGCCCTCCGCCGCCCACCACCGCGTCGATCCAGCCGGCCGCGAGCGCGGCGAGGCAGAGCAGGGCGATCACGGCGAGCGGGATGTCGGGCATGGTCATGACCCTACGACCCGGATGAATGCACAGGCCACGCACCCCTCGGAAACCCTCACACCCCCACCCGGCCCCCGCTGAGGGCAGCGTTCCTCGCGGGAAACAACCGTGATGCGACCGGGTAACCTCCGCACCGCACGCTCAAGGGCATGACCTCGAATTCGCGTGTGGTGGTGATCGGCGCCGGCCTCGCGGGCGTACGACTCGCCCGCCGGCTCGGCGAGCTGGGCGTGCCCGCGCTGCTCGTCGGCGACGAGGAGCACCGCCCGTACAACCGGGTCCTGCTCGCCGAGGTGCTGGCCGGCCGGTACGCCCCCGAGGTGATCGCGCTGCCCGCGCCCGCCGGACTGGTCCGGGCCAAGGTCACCGGCATCGACCGCGCCCGGCGCACCGTCGCCTGCGCGGACGGCTCGGAGATCGCATACGACACCCTGGTCCTCGCCACCGGCTCCAACCCCGTACTGCCGCCGCTGCGCGGGCTGTTCACCTCCGACCACGTGCTGCCCGAGGGCGTCCACGCGTTCCGCACCCTGGACGACTGCCTGGGCCTGTCGAAGGCCGTACGGCCGGGGGTGCGGGCGGTCGTCATCGGTGGCGGGCTGCTCGGGGTCTCCGCGGCCCGTGCCCTCGCCACCCGCGGCGCCCAGGTCGTCCTCGCCCAGCAGTCCGAGCGACTGATGGAGCGTCAGCTGGACCCGGCCGCCTCGAAGCTGGTCCGCCGGCACCTCACCGACCTCGGCGTCGAGGTCCACACCGAGTGCCGGGTCCGCGACGTGCGCTGCGTCGGCGGCGCGGTCCGCTCCGTCGAGATGTCCGACGGCTACGCGCTCGACGCCGACCTGGTGGTGCTGGCCTGTGGGGTCTCCCCGCGCGCCGGGCTCGCCAAGGAGGCGGGGCTCGCCGTCCACAAGGGCATCCTCGTCGACGACGCACTGCGCACCTCCGACCCGCACATCCGCGCGATCGGCGACTGCGCCCAGCACGACGGGACCGTGTACGGCCTCGCCGCCCCGGCGCTCGAACAGGCCGACGCCCTCGCCGCGTCGCTCGCCGGCGACCCGGCCGCCCGCTACTGCGGCACCCGCGCCCTCACCCGGCTCACCCTCTCCGGGAACGGCGTCCTCGACCTCGCCGCGTTCGGCGAGACCGAGCCGCGCCCCGGCGACGACGTCGTCCAGCTCGCCGACGCCACCCGAGGCACCTACCGCAAGGTCGTCGTCCGCGACGACCGCCTGGTCGGCGGGGTCCTCGTCGGCGAACTCGGCACCGTCGGCGCGCTGGCGCGCGCCTGGGAGGGAGCAGAGCCGCTCCCCTCCGACGGCGGCCCCCTGCTCCACCTGCTCACCAACGACGGAGGCTCCTGATGACCGCCACCCCGGAGGCCACGGAGGCCACCCCCACGATCGTGCTCGTCGGCCACGGCATGGTCGGCCAGCGCTTCCTCGAGGCGCTCGCCGAGCGCGGCCTGACCGCCACGCACCGCGTGGTCGTGCTCTGCGAGGAGCCCCGCCCCGCGTACGACCGCGTGGCGCTCACCTCGTACTTCGCGGGCAAGACGCCCGAGGACCTCTCCATGACCGACATGGAGTTCATCGCGGCGCACGGCATCGAGCTGTACGTCGGCGACCCGGCCGTCACGGTCGACCGCGAGGCCCGGACGGTGACGGCGAAGTCCGGTCAGGTCCTCGCCTACGACACGCTCGTCCTCGCCACCGGCTCGTTCCCCTTCGTGCCGCCGGTCCCGCACAAGGACGCCCGGGGCTGCTTCGTCTACCGCACCATCGAGGACCTCCTCGCGATCGAGGAGTACGCGAAGACCGCGACGACGGGTGCCGTGGTCGGCGGCGGTCTGCTCGGCCTGGAGGCGGCCGGCGCCCTCAAGGGCCTCGGACTCACCTCCCACATCGTGGAGTTCGCGCCCCGGCTGATGCCGGTACAGGTCGACGAGGGCGGCGGCGCGGCCCTGCTGCGCACCATCGAGGAGATGGGCCTGAGCGTCCACACGGGCGTCGGCACCCAGGAGATCGTGGTCGACGAGACCGGTGCCGTCACCGGGATGAAGCTGTCCGACGGCTCCGAACTCGCCACCGACCTGGTGGTGTTCAGCGCCGGCGTCCGGCCGCGCGACCAGCTCGCCCGGGACTGCGGCCTCACCGTCGGCGAGCGCGGCGGCATCGCGGTCGACGAGCAGTGCCGTACGGCGAACGACCCGCACGTGTTCGCGATCGGCGAGTGCGCCCTCGCGGCGGACGGCCGGGTCTACGGCCTGGTCGCGCCGGGCTACGAGCAGGCCGAGACCGCCGCGGCCACCATCGCCGCCGACGAGGCCGCCTTCACCGGCGCCGACCTGTCCACCAAGCTGAAGCTGCTCGGCGTGGACGTGGCGTCCTTCGGCGACGCGCACGGCACCAGCGCCGACTGCCTCGACGTCGTCTACTCCGACTCCCGCGCGGGCCTGTACAAGAAGCTGGTCATCGGCCGGGACGGCACCCTGCTCGGCGGCATCCTGGTCGGCGACGCGGAGGCGTACGGCACGCTGAAGGCCTTCACCGGGTCCGTCCCGCCGGTCTCCCCCGAGTCGCTGGTCCTGCCGGCCGGCGCGAGCGGCGGCGCCCAGCTCGGCCCGTCCGCCCTCCCCGACGACGCGATCATCTGCTCCTGCCACAACGTCAGCAAGGGCGCGATCCGCGGCGCGGTGACCGAGCACTCCTGCACCACCGTGCCCGAGGTCAAGAAGTGCACCAAGGCCGGTACCGGCTGCGGCAGTTGCGTCAAGGTCCTCGGCCAGCTCGTCACCGCCGAGCTGGAGGCGTCCGGCGTCGAGGTCGACAAGGGCCTGTGCGGCTGCTTCTCGCAGACCCGCGAGGAGCTGTACGAGATCGTCCTCGCCCTGCGCATCAACACCTACCAGGGCCTCCTCGACCGGTACGGCCGCGAGGACGCCCGGGGCGGCGACGGCTGCGAGATCTGCAAGCCGGCGGTGGCCTCGATCATCGCCTCGCTGGCCCCCACGATCGGCGCGAGCGGCTATGTCCTGGAGGGCGAGCAGGCATCGCTCCAGGACAGCAACGACCACTTCCTCGCCAACCTGCAGAAGAACGGCTCGTACTCCGTCGTCCCGCGCATCCCCGGCGGTGAGATCACCCCCGAGGGCCTCATCGTGATCGGCGAGATCGCCCGCGACTTCGGCCTCTACACGAAGATCACCGGCGGCCAGCGGATCGACATGTTCGGCGCCCGCGTCGAACAACTCCCACTGATCTGGACCCGGTTGGTCGACGCCGGCTTCGAGTCGGGCCACGCCTACGGAAAGTCGCTGCGGACCGTCAAGTCCTGCGTGGGCCAGACCTGGTGCCGCTACGGCGTCCAGGACTCCGTCCGCATGGCGATCGACCTGGAGCTGCGCTACCGGGGACTGCGCTCCCCCCACAAGCTCAAGTCCGCCGTCTCGGGCTGCGCCCGCGAGTGCGCGGAGGCCCAGTCGAAGGACTTCGGCATCATCGCCACCTCCCACGGCTGGAACCTGTACGTCGGCGGCAACGGCGGCGCCACCCCGCGCCACGCAGACCTGCTCGCCCAGGACCTCTCCGACGCCGAACTGATCCGCCTGATCGACCGGTTCCTGATGTTCTACATCCGCACCGCGGACCGCCTGGAGCGCACCTCCACCTGGCTGGAGCGCATCCCCGGCGGCCTGGACCACGTCCGGGACGTGGTCGTGGAGGACTCCCTCGGCATCTGCGAGGAGCTGGAGTCCCTGATGACGGACCACGTGGCGCACTACGCCGACGAATGGGCCACCACCATCAACGACCCCGAGAAGCTCGCCCGGTTCGTGTCCTTCGTCAACGCGCCGGACACCCCCGACCCGGTCGTCGGCTTCGTCCCCGAGCGCGACCAGATCAAGCCCGACCTGCCGCTGCTGACCATCGGCCACCGTCCCCTGGAAGGGAGCGCCCAGCGATGACCCTGGCACTCGAGACGACCGACCTGAAGATCCAACTCCTGCTGGACGAGGACTGGTTCACCGTCTGCGACCTGTCCGCGCTGACCCCGGGCCGCGGCGTGGCCGCGCTGCTGCCCGACGGCCGCCAGGTCGCCCTCTTCCGCGACCGCGCGGGCGACCTGTACGCCGTCGACAACCGTGACCCGTTCGGCGGCGCGGCGGTCCTCTCCCGCGGCCTGACCGGCACCCACCAGGGCCGCCCCTTCGTCGCCTCGCCACTGCTCAAGCAGCGCTTCGACCTGGTGTCCGGGGAGTGCCTGGACGACGAGACGGTGCGCATCGCGACGTACGAGGTGCGGGCGGCGGCCTGAGCGGCCCGAGAGCGGCCTGGGCGGCTCGGCGCTCGCTCGCGTAAGCCCCACGGTGACCCGGGTCAGCGTCGACCCGGGTCACCGTCGGTTCCCGAAACGGAAGAGGCGGGCGTCAGCGTCCGCCGGGCGCCGCCGTCTGGAGGGGCCTTCCCGGGCGCTGCGACGCGAACACCGGACCACCACCGGCCCGCCCCGGTGCCACCGGCAGCCGGATCACCGCGTCGAGACCCCCGAGCGGCGCCCGCCGCAGCACCGCCTCGCCGCCGCTCGCATGGGCCAGCCGCTGCACCAGGGCCAGCCCCAGCCCCGTACCGCCCTTCGGGGCGTCCGGGGCCCGCCAGAAGCGGTCGAAGGCGCGACGGCGCTGCTCCTCGGTCATCCCGGGCCCCTCGTCCATGACATGCAGTTCGACCCGCCCTGGCCCCGCCGGACGGTGCGGCTGCCGGTGCGGGAAGCGCCGCTCGGGCACCGCCGGGCAGCGCGGGTCGATCGAGACCGTGGACCCCGGGGGCGACACCCGCAGCGCGTTGGAGAGCAGATTGTCGAGGATCTGCTCCACCGCCCCCGGCAGGGCCAGCACCTCGCCGGTGTAGTCCCCGGCCAGCGCCAGCCACACCCCGTGCTGCTCGTACAGCGGGGTCCACGCGCGATGGCGCTCGGCGCACACCTGCCCGAGGTCCACCGGCTCCGGTACGCCCGCGCTCTCGTCGAGCCGGGCCATCGCCAGCAGCCCCTCCACCATCCGGGCCAGCCGGTCGGTCTCGGTGAGCGCGGCGGTGAGCGAGCCCCGGGCGTTCAGGGCGATGTCGTTCTCCAGGTTCTCCAGCCGCAGCCGCAGCGCCGCGAGCGGGGTCTTCAGCTGGTGCGAGGCCTCACCGGCGAAGGCCCGCTGGGAGGCCAGCAGGTGTTCCAGACGGGCGGCGGTGCGGTTGAAGGTCGCGGCCAGACTGCGCACCTCCGGCGGCCCATTGGTGATCGCCACCGGTACGGCGGTGCCGCCGACCGCCAACTCCTGCGTGGCATGCTCCAGTTCACGGATGGGCCGGCCGGTCCAGCGGGCGATGCCGAAGCCGACCACGGCGACCGCGGTGAGCGCGGCGAGCCCGCCGAGGACGAGCAACAGCCAGACGTGGTGCACCCGTTCGTGCACCATCCGGGTCGGCAGGGTGATCCAGACGGCCCCCTGCCGCACCGCACCGTGCCGCACCGGCGCGGCCACCGCGAGGTACTGGACCCCGCCGATGGTGGAGGTGCGGACGTCGACGGTGGCGGTGCCCCGCAGGGCGGCGGCGATACCGGGCCGGGCCGGCAGTTCGCCCTGCTCCCGCGCGGACACGGGGTGCGAGCTGGCGAGCAGCGCGCCCGCCTGGTCCACGATCAGCACCCGGCCGCCGATGCGCTCGGCACAGTGCGCGGCGCGCTCGGGCAGATCCTGCGCGGCCCGGCCCATCGAGATGGCCAACGAGGCGTACGCCGACACCGACTCCGCCTCGTCCTTCGCCGCGTTGGTCACCCGCTCCCGCTCACCCCGCGAGTACACGAAGCCGAGCGGTATCTCCAGCGCGAGCAGCAGCAGGGCGGCGAGCGTGAGGTAACTGAGCAGCAGCCGCCGCGTCATCAGAAGGCCGCCGAGGGATGGGGGGCCGGGTCGGGGCGGCGGGCGAACGGGGAGTCGTGAGCGGGCTGGTCGTAGGGGGGGTAGGGGTCATAGGCGTACGGGTCGGGGGTGTACGGGTCGGGGGTGTACCGGTGGGAGGCGTACGGGTCGGAGGCCTGATAGCGGGGCTGATCGGCGACGGGTTGGCCGGCGGGTCGGCTGTCGGGCCGACTGCCGGGCGGCCTGGTGTGGACCGCAAGCCGGAAGCCGACTCCGCGCAGGGTCTGGATCCAGGCGGGGTTGCCCAACTTCCGCCGCAGTGTGGCGACATGGACGTCCAGCGTCTTGGTCGGCCCCTCGTAGTGCGGATCCCAGACCCGGTCGAGGATCTGCTGCCGCGAGTACACCGCGCCCGGATCCTCGGTGAGCAGGGCGAGCAGCTCGAACTCCTTCGGCGTCAGCGTCACCGCCCGCTCCCCCACCCACACCTGCCGTGTCCGCCGGTCGACGACCAACGGCCCGGCGGCACCGGCCACGGCTTCGAAGGGCTGGGGCTGCGGCTGGGCCTGGGGCGGAGGCGGGGGTGCGGGGTCATAGGAGGGGGAGGGGGAGGGGGAGGGGGAGGGGGAAGGGGGAGGGAACGGAGACGGAGACGGAGACGGAGACGGCGGTACGGCACCGAAGGCCTCGCCACCGAACGGCTCCCCGCCCATGGACGTGCCCGCGCCCATGCCGGCGCCCCCGCCCGCGAACTCCCGTTCCGCCAGCCCACGGTGGGTCCGCCGGGTCACCGCCCGCACCCGGGCCACCAGCTCCCGCATGCTGAACGGCTTGGCGAGATAGTCGTCGGCGCCCAGTTCGAGGCCCAGCACCCGGTCGGCCTCCTCGCCCCGCGCGCTGAGGATGATGATGGGGACGTCGGAGGTCTGCCGGATACCGCGGCAGACGTCGATGCCGTCCACGTCGGGCAACCCCAGGTCGAGCAGGACGACATCGCCGTACGGCCCTCTCAACCCCGCGCCGCCCGTGCTGACGTGATGCACCGTCAGCCCGAAGTGCCCGAGGCCCTCGACGAGCGGTTCGGCGATCGTGTGGTCGTCCTCGATGAGCAGGACTCGTACGCCCATGCGTTCCCGTCTCTCCCGTGAACCGAATTCGCGTGTTCCGTGGACAGGTCACGCTACAAGAGCGACCGATAAAACGCCGTATCCATCCGGAGAATGTGAGCAGCGGCTCAGTCGGGAACCGTACGGGATAAAAACTGTCCCATTCTTGTCGGCGGTTTAGTGTTCCTCTAACCTTCGCCTGGCACAGCCCCCTCTACGGTGGTGGAGACCTGGTCGTACCCCCATGACGACCAGCTCGAGACCGGGTCCCACCTGGGACGGAAGCACCGGGAGGAATCATGAAGGCACTGCTGGACCGCGCCCGCTCGTTCCAACGGCGGGTCGACTTCGAAAGCGGTGAATACCGGCGGCTGGCCGAAGGTCAATACCCCGAGGCATTGTTCATCACCTGCTCCGACTCACGGGTTATTCCAGCCCTGATAACGGGCGCGCGGCCCGGTGAGATATTCGAGCTGCGAAACGCGGGAAACATCGTTCCGCCGCACGGCAGGAAGGGCGCCTCGGGCGAGGCCGCCACCATCGAGTACGCGCTGGAGGTGCTCGGCGTTCAGGACATCGTGGTGTGCGGCCACTCCCACTGCGGTGCGATGGGCGCGATCAAGTCGGGCGACGACCTGTCCGCGCTGCCGGGTGTGGACGCGTGGCTGCAACTGGCCCGCCCCCGGCTGGCCCCCGTCCTGGACGGCGCGACGGAGGATCCCCGGCTCCCGGACGTGGCGAAGCTGAACGTCGTCAACCAGCTTGCCGTACTGCGGAGTTACCCGGCGGCGCGGCGCCGGCTGGACAGCGGCCGGCTGCGGCTGCACGGCTGGTACTACGAGGTGGACACCGGCCGGGTGCACGAGCTGGACGAGGACGGTCTGTTCCGGGTGCACGCGGCATGAGCGGCGCGCACGCGACGAGGATGCGGGGTTCGAGGGCCCGGGACCCCCGGCCTTTCCCCCCGAGGAACCCGAGGAACCTGAGGGACCCAAGGAGTCCTGAGACGGACACCGCACCGCGGGCACCCTCACCACCCAAGGACCCGAAACCCGACCTGGCGACGGAGATCACCGCGTCCCTGGTCGTCTTCCTGGTCGCGCTCCCCCTCTGCATCGGGGTGGCCGTTGCCTCCGGGGTCCCCGCCGAGCTGGGCATCATCTCGGGTGTCATCGGCGGTCTGGTGGTGGGCGCGGCGCGCGGCAGCACGCTCCAGGTGAGCGGCCCGGCCGCCGGTCTCGCGGCCCTGGTCGCGGAGACGGTGCTGGAGCACGGCGTGGCGATGCTCGGCGTGATCGTCCTCTTCTCCGGCCTCCTCCAGATCGTCCTGGGCCTGGTGAAGCTGGGCCGCTTCTTCCAGGCGATCTCCCTCGCGGTCGTCCAGGGCATGCTGGCCGGCATCGGTCTGCCACTGATGTTCAGCCAGGCGTACCCGGCGATGGACGCGAAGGCGCCCGGCACCCCGATCGAGAACATGGCCGGCCTCCCGGGTCTCCTCGCGAACACGTTCGCGGACCCGCAGGCACTGATCGCGGCGGGCCTGGGCGTGGTCACGGTCGTCCTGAGCTTCCTGTGGAAGAAGGCACCGGGCCCGGTGAAGCGGGTCCCGGCGGCCCTGGTGGCCGTCGCCATCGGCATCGCGGTCGCCGCGATCCCCGGCGTCGAGATCAAGACGCTCCAGGTCGGCAATCTGCTGGCCTCGGTGGACGTACCGGGCCCGGAGCAGTTCGCGGGGCTCGCGGACGCCGGGATCATCACGGCGATCCTCACCTTCACGGTGATCGCATCGGCCGAGTCCCTGTTCACGGCGGCCGCGGTGGACCGTATGCACGACGGCCCGCGCACCCGCTACAACCCCGAGCTGATCGCCCAGGGCGCGGGCAACACGGTTGCGGGTTTGTTGGGCGCGCTCCCCATCACGGCGGTGGTGGCCCGCAGTTCGGCGAACGTCCAGGCAGGCGCGAAGACCCGGCTCTCCCGCACCCTCCACGGTCTGTGGCTCCTGGCCTTCGCGTTCCTGCTCCCCCAGGTCCTGGCCCTGATCCCGATCTCGGTCCTGGCCGGCGTCCTCATCCACAGCGGCTGGAAGCTCTTCGCGCCCGAGGAGTTCCCGAAGATGTGGCGGCAGGACCGGGGCGAGTTCGCGGTCATGACGGTGACCACCCTGGTGATCGTGGCGACCGCCCTCCTCGAAGGCGTCCTGATCGGTCTGGCGGCGGGCATCGTCCTGGCGGCGATCCGCATGTCCCGAACAGTCATCCGCCAACACCTGGAGGAAGACACCGCGAAGGTAGTGATGGCGGGCAACGCGACCTTCCTACGCCTCCCCCAGGTCATCGAGGCCCTGGAGTCGGCCGCCGAGGCCGGCAAACCCCGCATCCGCCTCGACCTGACCGGCGTCACCCACCTCGACCACGCCTGCCGCAGCCAGGTGGAACAGTTCACGGCCCAGCAACGAGGCAAGGGCCTCCGCGTGGAACTCCTGATGCCGGGCACGCCCCCCGCGCCCGACCACCCGCGCCCAACCCACCCGGAACCCGACTGGCCCACGTTCCCCACCCCCACCCGCTCCACACCACCCCCCGAACCGGGCCGGCACGCCCGCCCGACCCCCCTCCCCCGCCGCACGCCCCCCGCCCCCGGCCCCACCGCCGAGTGGTTCTACCTGGACACGACCCCCATGCCGGACGACTTCGCCCAGCGCTACGGAGAGGAGTACGCCTCGGGTTACACAGGAAGGTGAGCTGCCCCAGGTCCGGCGCCCCGACCCAACGGCGCCGGACCGCACGGCGGGTACGCGCCACCCTCAGGGACTGCCGGGCTTGTCGGCATCGACGAACACGAAGTCGCACGGCTCCACGCCCTCCTCGACCGGCCCTATCCAGATTCCCCCGGGCGATACGGGCGCGAGGTCGGCCCCGTCGGCGTCGTCCAGCGAGGGAGGTGCGACACCCCCAGGAGTGCCGCACCTCCCTCTCTCCCCCGGCTGTCAGTCCCGTCGGATCAACTCGGGGTCGATACGCCGGCCGACGAGCGGCAACGCGCCGAGGGCGGCGACCACGACGACACCGAGCGCGGAGGCCAGCAACAACGGCACCCCGGCCCCGTCCCAGAAGACGGCCCCGCCCCCGGTCACCAGGTAACTGGACTCGGCCATCTTCCCGGTCACCACGGCGAGGAGAAGTCCGACACCCAAGGGCAGCACGACCTGCGCGACCTGAACGGCCCGCAGCGTCCGGGGCCGGGCCCCGAGCAACGCGAGCGCGGTGACCTGCGACTTCCGTTCCACCGCTCGGTCGGTGGCGGCGACCAGGTAGGCGGCGACACCGATGATCAGGCCGAGGACCATGCCTACGGCGAGGAGGGTTTTGATGACAGAGATCTGCTGGAGCCCGGTCACGTTCACGCCCGCGGTTTCGACCTCGATCGTGGGGTCGACTCCCGCAATACCCTCGAGCACAGAACTCACCGTCCCCGGGGCCGAGCTGCTGGCGAGCGAGAGAGTTGCCCCGCCTTCCGGGAGGAAACCTGTGGGGACGAGCGACGGCGGAATCAATACGGTGCCGCTGCCTACCATCGCCACTGCGGTGTCGTCGTCGTACAGGACTGTGCTCTGCGGCACCTGAACCTCCATGACGCGCGGCTGGCCCATGGTGTTCCGCAGGTGGAAGGGGAAACGACTGCCCGGCTTGCTGGCCTCGTCGTACGTGCCTCCCGGAACCATCAACCGTGCGGGATGCCCCTCAACGCAGCCTTCGAGCCGGGTCGCCACCCTGCGCAATTGATCGCAGGTGGCGATGACGGCGCTGATGCTCGGCGGCCTGTCCAATTGCTCGACATCCGCCCACGATCGGGTCTGGATGACGTGGCTTCGGATGCCCAAGAGGTCGGTGAGAGCCGACAGCTTCTCTTCCGGGATATCGTCCAGCGCCATGGTGTAGAGCTGAGTGGGCGAGGTGTTCTTGGAGACCTGATCCAGTTCGATGAGCACGCCCTGCGTGAGAGACGCAGCGAAGACCAGCAGGACCAGGCCAGTCGCCACGCGTAGGGCCCCACCGGGCTCCACCTCGTTGCGACGCATCGCCAGCCCAAGGGAGAGCGAACCTGTGGACCGGGCCACCCTACGTGCGATGGCCCGTGAGAAGACCGGGAGCGACAGCACCAGCCCGACACCGACCAGCACGACAGCGAGCGGCATGAGGATCGACGAGAGTCCGGTGTCCGTGGGTACGTTCCCCATGGCGCCGACTGCGCAGTAGCCGATGACGATACCCAGTCCAGGTAGGAGCGGGAGCAAGCCCCATGGGCGCGGCGCCTTCTCCATGGCGCTACGCCGCACGGCCAGCGGGTTTGCCGCCGCTTTCCTCGCCCCGATCAGACTCACGAACCAGGCAAGCGTTGGACATACCACCAAACAGGCGACGAGGGTCTCCCCAGAAAGCAACCCGTCCTCCGGGTACCACTTGAATCCCGGAAGGCCGACACGGGAAACCATCTCGTTGAGTGCCCAGTAGGAACCCAGACCAAGGACTGCGCCCATAAAAGCGGCAGCGACGGTCTCGGCTCCATTGACGCGTTGCATGCCTCTTCTGCTGAGTCCCAACAAGCGCAACGCTGCCAGCCGTCTCATTCTGGAGGCTGCAGACAGCCGGGCGCACACTGAGAGGAACACAGCCAGCGGAAGCAGGACGACGCCAGCCATCGTGAAGCGCAGGATGTCGAGAGTGGAAGGCTCCACGGTGGGAAAGCGCGTATGTCGCACTCCGAATTCCGCCATGTGCCCTCCTCCCTTGAGCTCCTCAGGGGAGGCGCCAATGTAGGCGTACAACTCATCGGGATGAGCCAACCCCGCCGCAGAGATGAGCCCGCTTTCCCTCCCAGGGAGAAGTCGTGTCAGGCCGGGGTCGGACTTGAGGATCTCGTGAAGCCGAGGGGATACGAACACCTCACCGGGGCTGGGAAGTTCATGCAGACCAGGTGGTGGGTCGATCGGCTCGCCTTCCAGAGCCACAAAGATCCGGGTGAGAGGGGCTGTACCGTAGGGGTCCACTCGGGTGAGCGCCATACCGCGTCCTTCGGCAGATGCGCAGCCACCCAGCCCATTCGAGCAGTCCGGTTCCCGAGACGCCTTACGGGCGTCTTGTGCGGACAGGATTCCCGGAATCGCAAGTACGACGGCCAAGCAGCATACTCCGATCGCGCTGCCGACGGTCATGAGAAGGAAACGGACGCGGTTACCTCGACCACTGCCCAGCAACAGCCGAAGGCCTAGCAGCAGTTCCTTCATGACGCTTCCCGCACCTGAGCTGTAAGCACACCATCGCACATGGTGTAGCGATGATCGGCCCGAGCTGCCACCTGCGCGTCGTGTGTCACAAGGACCACAGCCGTTCCTTGCGAGCGCGCGAGGCCGAGGAATTCCTCCAGGACGGCTGTGGCATTACTGCTGTCGAGCGAGCCGGTGGGCTCATCAGCGAACACGACGGCGGGCCTGTGCACCAATGCCCTGGCGACCGCGACGCGTTGGCTCTGCCCACCCGACACCTGCGACGGACGGCGGTCTCGAAGGCCCGCGAGACCGAGCCGACTCAGTACCTCGCCAGCCGCATCGAGAGCTTCAGCCTTGCGCCGGCCGGCCAGCCGTAGCGGCAGCGCGGCGTTCTCCTCCACCGTCAGCTCAGGCAGGAGCTCACCGTATTGGAAGACGAAGCCGAACCGCTCACGGCGGACGGCGCTGAGCTCCTCGTCGTCGAGCGTGCCCAGGGAGCGTCCTTCGAAGCAGACTTCACCGGATGCCACCGGCAAGACCCCAGCCAGGCAGTACAGAAGTGATGACTTACCGGACCCACTCTGCCCGGTGATCGCCACCACCTCTCCCCCACCCAGGGTGATCTCCGCGTTACGAACAGCGACCGTCTCACCGTAGAAGAGGTCAATTCCCTTCGCGGAAAGGACTTCTGGCGTGTTGATCTTGTTCCCCTACTCAAGAGCCCGGCCCAGGCACATCCACCTGGGCCTGGAAGGTCGGACGACTCAGCCACGGTCCCAGTCGATGGTGTAGGCCTTGGTCGGTGAGCAGTTGTTGGGGCGAAGGGCGCCCCGGTCCCGGCACACGCGGATCCTTGCTTTGCCCGTGTAGCGCTGAGCACCGTTCCAGTTCGAGTGGTGCAGGCGGACACTGCGCCCCTGCTTGCCGTAGTAGCGCAACCAGTCGTGGCCCTGGACCATGACCTCGACGTAGACGTTGTGCCGATCGTTAGCAGCAACGTCCGTGAGACGGCCCCACCATTCGAAGGCGCCATGATTGGTGCCGGGCGGGTTGAGCCGGTACCCCCCTTGGGTGAACGCGACGCCCTCCGACTCGAGATCCTGGATGACCCCCTGCCCCGGCGAAGCAAACGCCGTCACCGCCGCGCTGAGCACCAACCCAGCCGTCGCCAGCCCGAGCACTACCCTCTTCATGCCTACCTCCGTGATCACCAGGGGCCCCGAAAGCCACCGGTGATCACGGACTGTAATGCAATGAAAACAGAGAGAAACGATCTGCCTAGCCCATCACCACCACATCAGGTGATCGAAATCCAGACACCCGAAAACCGCCACCGCCGCTCAGGCCACCGGTCCCGTCCAGTGCTCGCTCCAGCCATACGCCCCACCCTCGGCCTGCCCCGCGTACGCGTACGCCCCCGGCACGTGGTCGAGATCGGCGTCGGCGGTGACCCCAGGATTCTGGGAGCCGTACAGGCGCGTGTACACGCCCCCCAGGGACAGGAGTTCGTCGTGGTGGCCCGTTTCCACGATGTGGCCCTGGTCGATGACCAGGATGCGGTCCGCGGCCGGGGTGAGGGTGAGGTCGTGGGTGATCATGATGGTCGTGCGGCCCGTCATCAGGCGGCGCAGGGGGTCGATGATGCGGCGGGTGGCGATCGCGTCGAGGCCGGTCGTGGGTTCGTCGAGGACGAGGACGGGCGCGTCGCGCAGGACGGCGCGGGCGATGGCGAGGCGTTGGAGCTGGCCGCCGGAGAGGCGGGCCGTCCCGGGGTCGATGAGGGTGTCGTAGCCCTCGGGCAGCGCGGTGATGAAGTCGTGCGCGTCGGCCGCCCTCGCCGCGTCGACGATCGCCTGCTCGCTGGCGCCCGGCCGGCCGCAGGCGATGTTCGCGCGGACCGTGTCGTGCAGCACCAGCGTCTCCTGCGGGAGGAGGGTGATGTATTCGCGGAGGCGGTCCAGGGGGAAGTCGTGCAGGGGGACGCCGTCCAGGGTGATCGCTCCGGAACCCGGGTCGTAGAAGCGGAGGAGGAGTTTGGAGACGGTGGACTTGCCGGCGCCGCTCGGGCCGGTGATGACCACCAGTTCGCCGGGGTGTGCCGTGAAGAAGAGGTTCTCCACGGCGGGGCGGTCCGTGCCGGGGTAGCGGAAGGAGACGTCCGTCAGGGTGATCACGCCGTCGGGGCGGCCCGTCGGGCGGTCCTTCGGGGTCTCGGGGTCGGTCACCGCGGGGCGGGTGTCCAGGATTTCCACCAGGCGTTCCGCGCCCGCCGTCGCCGCGGTGATCAGCAGGCCCAGCTGGGCGAGGCCGCGGATGGGCGGGTAGAGGTAGCCGAGGAGTGCGGCGAAGGCCAGGAGCTGGCCCAGCGTCATCTGGCCCTCCGAGATCTCCCAGACTCCGATGCCGATCACGGCGAGGACGCAGACCGTCTCGATGACCTGCACCAGCTGGCTGTACGCCTGGTTGAGGCGGGCCGAGCGGACCGCCGCCCGGAACCACGCCGTCGCCTCCTGGCTCAGCCGGCGCCGCTCGGCGTCCTGACGGCCGTACGCCTGGGTGAGGACGAGGTTGCCGAGGGACTCCTCCACTACGGAGGTCACCGCGCCGTCGGCCACTCGGCCCTCCCGGGCGACCGCCCCGACCCCCGCGGAGAACTTCTTGGCCGCCAGCCAGAACAGCGGGGCCAGGACGAAGGTCGCCGCCGCCAGGTCCCAGCGCAGCCAGAACGCGGCCGCCGCGTAGAAGACGGTGCTGAAGAGGGCGGAGGCCGTGCCGATCAGGCCGGAGACGGCCATCTGTTCGATCGCCTCCACGTCGCCGGTGAGCCGGGAGAGCAGGTCTCCCTGGCGGTGGCGCTGGAAGAAGTGCGGCGGGAGCTTCTGCACATGGTCGAAGACGTGCTGGCGGAGCCGCATGACGAAGCGCTCCGAGACCCAGACCGCGAGCGAGCCTCCCGCGTAGCCGATGACCCCGCCCACCACGGCGATCAGGAGCCACTGGACCGCGGGGCCCCAGAAGGCGTCCAGTGAGCCCTTCTGCAGGGCGTTGTCGGTGAGGCTGCTGAACAGCAGGATCGCGGCGGTCTCGGCGAGCGCGCCCAGTACGGTGCACAGCCAGACCCCCACCAGCCAGCGCCGCAGCCCCTTGGTCATGGGCCAGAAGCGGCGGAAGGCGGCGCGAGGGGAGAGGGTGGGGGGAGAGGGGGGAGCAAGGGGGGTGTCGAAGGCCTCGGGTGCGGCGAAGTCGTCGTCTTCGGCGCCTGCGGCCGTGGCCGTGGCCTCGAAAGCACTTTCCTCGCCGTCCTCGTACGCGGCGGTTTTCGGAGTCAGGTAATCCGTCGGCTCCGGAGGATCTCGAAATATCGGCAAGCCGTATTCCGACATTTCCAGGCCCGCCGGGACATGCCGAGGAAATTCAATCCCTGGAGACTTCCGGGACGCGCGCATTACCTCTCCCCTCACACACGGCCGGGAGCGCGCTTGAACAAGGTATGAGCGAGGGCGCTGCCGCTTCGGTGACTTTGCCTAGTTGCCAGGTTCTTCGGGGTGGATCCACAGGCTGCGCACAACCCGGGAGGGCCGCCGGAGAACCGGCGACCCTCCCTTCCACCAGGCGTTCTACCCTCAGGCGCCGCGCTGCTGGGGCGCCGGATCACCGGGACGCGGGCGGCGGCGCTGCTGGGGCTGCGGGGGCGGGGGGACCTGGCCGGCGTTCGCGTTGGGGTTCGTGTTCGCGTTGCGGCGGGGGGTAAGCGGTGCGATCACCCTGAAGCTCATACCGACTCCTTCTGAGTTTCCAGTATCTGCGGGAAGGGGAATTCCGCACGGACGGATGGGGATCAGGGTCGTCACCCTGGGCGATCCCGCCGCCCGATGAGAAAGAACTTAACACGACCCATCAGAAGGGGAAGAGGAAAGTAAGAATTACGAGCCGGAAATGAAGCTGTGAAAACCTTGGGATTTCCTTGGCGTTGAATGGGAGATGCGGGCTGACCAGCGCGATCGACGACATAAGAGGGCGGCACCCCCGCACAGGGTGCCGCCCTCCTCTTGCGTGCCGGAGCCGCCGCCGATCGGTACTGAGGGTCGGGGACCGACGGCGACTCCGGGGTTCACAGGCCCCTCAGGGGCTCAGCGGTGGTCGCTGCCCTCCGACTGGGTGGCCGCGCGCCCCGCCTCCAGGCGGGCCACCGGGATGCGGAAGGGGGAGCAGGAGACGTAGTCGAGGCCCACCTCGTGGAAGAAGTGCACCGACTCGGGGTCGCCGCCGTGCTCGCCGCAGACGCCGAGCTTGAGGTCGGGGCGGGTCGCGCGGCCCGCCTGCGCCGCCGCCCTGACCAGGGAGCCGACGCCGTCCTTGTCGATCGTCTCGAAGGGGGAGACCCCGAAGATGCCCTTCTCCAGGTAGGCCGTGAAGAAGGAGGCCTCCACGTCGTCGCGGCTGAAGCCCCACACCGTCTGGGTGAGGTCGTTGGTGCCGAAGGAGAAGAACTCGGCGGCCTCGGCGATCTGGGCGGCCGTCAGCGCGGCGCGCGGCAGCTCGATCATGGTGCCGATCGACAGCTTCAGCGACACACCCGTGGCCGCCTCGACCTCGGCGACGACCTGGTCGGCCTCCTCGCGGACGATCTCCAGCTCCTGGACGGTGCCGACGAGCGGGATCATGATCTCCGCGCGCGGGTCGCCCTTGGCGTTCTTGCGCTCGGCGGCCGCCTCGGCGATGGCGCGGACCTGCATGGTGAACAGGCCGGGGATGACCAGGCCGAGCCGTACGCCGCGCAGGCCCAGCATCGGGTTCTGCTCGTGGAGGCGGTGGACGGCCTGGAGCAGGCGCAGCTCGTTCTCGTGCGGCTCCTGGCGGGACTCGGCGAGCGCCACGCGCACCGACAGCTCGGTGATGTCGGGCAGGAACTCGTGCAGCGGCGGGTCGAGGAGGCGGATGGTGACGGGCAGGCCGTCCATCGCCTCGAAGAGCTCGACGAAGTCCGTCTTCTGGAGCGGCAGGAGCTGCTTGAGGGACTCCTCGCGCTCGGCCTCGGTGTCCGCGAGGATCAGGCGCTCGACCAGCTCACGGCGGTCGCCGAGGAACATGTGCTCGGTGCGGCACAGGCCGATGCCCTGGGCGCCGAAGCGGCGGGCGCGCAGCGCGTCCTCGGCGTTGTCGGCGTTGGCGCGCACGCGCAGCCGGCGCTTGCGGTCGGCGAAGGCCATGATCCGGTGGACGGCCTCGACCAGTTCGTCGGCGTCGTCGGCGCCGGCGTGCATCCGGCCCTCGAAGTACTCCACGACGGGGGACGGGACGGCCGGGACCTCGCCCAGGTAGACCTTGCCGGAGGAGCCGTCGATGGAGATGACGTCGCCCTCCTCCACCACGTGTCCGCCGGGGACCGTCATCCGGCGGCGCTTGGTGTCGACCTCGAGCTCCTCGGCGCCGCAGACACAGGTCTTGCCCATGCCGCGGGCGACGACGGCCGCGTGGGAGGTCTTGCCGCCGCGGGAGGTCAGGATGCCCTCGGCCGCGATCATGCCGTCGAGGTCGTCGGGGTTGGTCTCCCGGCGGACCAGGATGACCTTCTCGCCCGAGCGGGACCACTTCACGGCGGTGTACGAGTCGAAGACCGCCTTGCCGACGGCCGCGCCCGGGGAGGCCGCGATGCCCCGGCCGACCTTCTCCACCTTCGCTTCCTCGTCGAAGCGGGGGAACATCAGCTGGGCGAGCTGGGCGCCGTTGACGCGCTGGAGCGCCTCGGTCTCGTCGATCAGGCCCTGGTCGACGAGCTGGGTGGCGATGCGGAAGGCGGCGCCCGCGGTGCGCTTGCCGACCCGGGTCTGGAGCATCCACAGCTGGCCGCGCTCGATGGTGAACTCGATGTCGCAGAGGTCCTTGTAGTGGTTCTCCAGCGTCTCCATGATGCCGAGGAGCTGGTCGTAGGACTTCTTGTCGATCTGCTCCAGCTCGGCGAGCGGGACGGTGTTGCGGATGCCCGCGACGACGTCCTCGCCCTGGGCGTTCTGGAGGTAGTCGCCGTAGACGCCCTGGTGGCCGGAGGCGGGGTCGCGGGTGAAGGCGACACCGGTGCCGGAGTCGGGGCCCAGGTTGCCGAAGACCATGGAACAGACGTTGACCGCCGTGCCGAGGTCGCCGGGGATGCGTTCCTGGCGGCGGTAGAGCTTGGCGCGGTCGGTGTTCCAGGAGTCGAAGACCGCCTTGACGGCGAGGTCCATCTGCTCGCGCGGGTCCTGCGGGAAGTCCCGGCCGGCCTCGGTCTTGACGATCTTCTTGAAGCGGGTGACCAGCTTCTTGAGGTCGGCCGCCTCCAGCTCGGTGTCGACGGTGACCTTCTTGGCGGCCTTCGCCGCGTCGAGGGCCTCCTCGAAGAGCTCGCCGTCGACGCCGAGGACCGTCTTGCCGAACATCTGGATGAGGCGGCGGTAGGAGTCCCAGGCGAAGCGGTCGTCGCCGGCCTGCCGGGCGAGGCCCTGGACCGACTTGTCGGAGAGGCCGATGTTCAGGACCGTGTCCATCATGCCGGGCATGGAGAACTTGGCGCCCGAGCGGACGGAGACGAGCAGCGGGTCGTCGGCCTGGCCGAGCTTCTTGCCCATCCGCTCCTCGAGGGCGACGAGGTGCGCACTCACCTCGTCACGCAGTGCCGCCGGCTCCTCGCCGCTCTCCAGGTAGACCTTGCAGGCCTCGGTGGTGATGGTGAAGCCGGGCGGGACGGGGAGGCCGAGGTTGGTCATCTCGGCGAGGTTGGCGCCCTTGCCACCCAGGAGGTCCTTGAGGTCCTTGTTGCCCTCGGTGAAGTCGTAAACGAACTTCGCCACGTGGGGTTCTTTGTTTTCCGACACGGGTCTCGACTCCTCGAGGACGCGGTGGCTGCCCTGACGGCGAGGAACATACCCAGATCGAAGGCGCCTGGGTACGTCCACTTGTGCGTCATGCGCCCGTAACCGGTCGTCCGCCAGTGGATCGAAAGTCAAAGCTTGGCAAGCGAAGACCGGCGTATGTTTTCACTTCTTGAAGACAGTGGTGTCCATGGGTGCAGTTTTCCGCTCAGATGAGCAGCCGTCTCTCACATCTGATTTCGATCGATGAACGATCAAGGGGTGGCACCCAGTGCCACCCCTTGGAGAAGTGCATTCGATCCATGATCCGCTCATCTGAGCATTACCCCCCTCAAGGGTGGCGAGAATCACGCTGTCGCCGCGGCTCGGATTTCACCATCCGGACGCACCGCGGTGCACTCACGAGCGTCCCTCAGACCCCCAGGGCCAGCAACCGCTCCTCCACCCGCTCGGGCGCGTACAGGTGCTCCACGACCAGCGCACCCGCTCCCACCAGCCCCGCCCGCTCCCCCAGCCGCGAGGTCACCACGTCCAGATGGGCGGTGGAGCGGGGCAGCGCCCGCTGGTAGAGCAGCTCGCGCACCCCGGTGAGGAAGGGGGTGCCCGCCAGGTCCCCGGCGATCATCAGCACACCGGGGTTCAGCAGGGTCACGACCGTCGCCAGGACGTCCCCCACCTGGCGCCCCGCCTCCCGCGCCAGCGCCGCAGCGCCCGGGTGCCCGGCCGCCAGCAGGTCCCGCACGTCCGAGCCGGAGGCCGCCGGCACCCCGGTCTCCGCCAGCCTGCGGGCCACGGCACCACCACTGGCCACGGCGGCGAGGCAGCCGTAGGAGCCGCACCGGCACAGCGCCTCGGCGCCCACCCGGATGTGTCCGATGTCCCCGGCGCCCCCGTCGATCCCGCGGAAGACCGAGCCGTTCACCACGACCCCGGCGCCGATGCCCGTCGAGACCTTGACCAGGACGAACGCCGAGCAGTCGGGGTGGCCGGTGCGCTGTTCGCCGTACGCCATCAGGTTCGCGTCGTTGTCGACGAGGACGGGCACCCCGGCGGCGCCGGTGCGCTCGGTGAACGCCCTGGCCAGGCGGCCCCGTATGTCGTAGCCGTCCCAGCCGGGCATCATCGGCGGCTGCACCACCCGGCCCGTCTCGCTGTCCACCGGGCCGGGCACGGCGAGGCCGATGCCGCAGACCTCCTGCGCCCGGTGGCCCGCCTTCTCCAGCAACTCGGCGAACCAGCCGCCCAGTTCGCCGAGAACGAGGTCGGGGCCGTCCTCGATGGCCAGCGTGCCGGAGTGCTCCGCGAGGATCTCTCCGGTCAGGGACAGCACGGCCGCGCGGGCGTGCCGGGTGTCCAGGTCGGCGGCGAGCACGACCGCGTGGTCGTCGTCGAACTCCAGCGTGATCGAGGGGCGGCCGCCCTGCGGCGAGCCGACCGGCCCACCGGCGCCCTCGCGCAGCCAGCCCGCCCGGAACAGCCGGTCCAGACGCTGTCCGACCGTCGCCCGGGAGAGGCCCGTCACCTGTTGCAGGGCACCGCGTGTCGTCGCCCGCCCACTGCGTACCAGTTCGAGCAGTTCTCCGGCGCTGGCCTGACCACCCGCCCTGCCGGTCCGTCCCGGACGCCCAGTCATGCGCACCCCCTTGTGCTTCTCAAGCTTGCATTACATATTGAGTTTTGCGTGTTAAATAGACGTAACCCTACGGTAGCCCCTGCCGAACCAGGGGGCCGCCTTGACGTCTTTCGGGGAGCCCCGAGTGGATCGCACCGCCCAGCTCATCGCCGACCCGGCGGAGTTCACCGCCGTATACGATCCGGCCGCCCCGCCGGGTCCGCCGCACCTCAGAGCGGTGCGCGACGGTGCGGTGGAGGTGCTGGAGGGCAACTGGACGGGCACGTCGACGGTGCCCTCGCGCCGGCTGTACCCGCACCAGTGGTCCTGGGACTCGGCGTTCGTCGCGATCGGTCTGCGGCATGTCTCGCCGCTGCGGGCGCAGACCGAGCTGGAGACCCTGCTGGCCGCCCAGTGGGGCGACGGGCGCATCCCGCACATCGTCTTCAACCCCTCCGTGCCGCTCGACGCCTACTTCCCGAGCCCCGACTTCTGGCGCTCCTCGACCGCGGGGCGCGCTGCGGGCGCCCCGCGCACCGTACAGACCTCGGGCATCGTGCAGCCACCGGTGCACGCGCTCGCGGCCTGGCTGGTGCACCGCGCCGACCCGGGGCTGTCCCGGGCGCGGGGCTTCCTGGCCCGGGTCTACCCACGGCTGGCCGCCTGGCACCGCTATCTGCTGCACCGCCGCGATCACGGCGGGGCCGGGCTCGTCTCCATCGTCCACCCCTGGGAGCAGGGGATGGACAACGCGCCGAGCTGGGACGCCCCGCTGGCCCGGGTCACCCCGGCGCCGGCCCGCTCCTTCCGGCGCGCCGACCTCGACCACGGGGCGGCCGAGGACCGGCCGACGGACCTCGACTACGGGCGGTACGTCCGGCTCGCGGCGGACTACCGGGACGCCGGGTACGCCGACGGGCGGGGCGAGTTCGCGGTGGAGGATCCTTCCTTCAACGCGCTGCTCATCGCCTCCGAGCACGCCCTCGCCCGGATCGCGCGCGAGCTGGGGGCGACGGCGACCGCCCGGCACGCACGCGCCGAACGGCTCACGGCGGCACTCGTGGACCGGCTGTGGGACCCGGCGGAGGGCATGTTCTTCTGCCGGGACGTACACGGCACCGAGGTCCCGGCGCGCGAGCACGGGGGCGGTCCGATCCGCGAGCACGAGGGCGCTCCGATCCGCGAGCGCGGGGTCTCCGGGCTGGTCCCGCTGATCCTGCCGGATCTGCCGCGCGAGGTGGCGGCGGCCGTCGTCCGCACGCTCGGGGGCCCGCACTTCGGGGTCGGTACGACGACCCGTCTCGTCCCCAGCTACGACCTGCTCGGCGAGGCCTTCGACCCGCACCGCTACTGGCGCGGCCCGGCCTGGTTCAACACCGCCTGGCTCCTGGAGCGCGGCCTGCGGCTGCACGGCCGTCCCGCGGACGCGGACACCCTGCGCCGTGCCGTCCTGGACACCGCGCTCACCTCGGACTTCGCCGAGTACGTCGATCCGTACACCGGCGAGGCCTGCGGCGCGACCGGCTTCAGCTGGACCGCCGCGCTCACGCTCGACCTGCTCCACCAGCACACCGCGACCGACAAGGGAGGGGACCGGGGATGACGGACCGGCATCATCTGCTCGTGTACGGCGGGACGTTCGCCGCCGTCGGCGAGCGCGGGGACATCAGCGGGGTACGGGGCGCCGGCTCCGCCCCGCAGGGGCTGTTCGTCCGGGACGCCCGGCACCTCAGCCGCTGGCAGCTGACGGTGGACGGCGCGGTGCCGGAGGAACTCGCGCCGGTCGCGGGCGGGGACACCACCCGCTGTGTGCTCGTCCCGCGCGGCGGGCGCGACGAGCCGCCGTCCTGCACGCTCTTCCGTGAACAGGCCGTCGGGGACTGCTCGTTCGTGGAGTCGGTGCGGGTCGTCGGCAACCGGCCCGTGCCGACCACGGTGCGGCTCGCGCTGACCGTGGACGCGGACTTCACGGACCAGTTCGAGCTGCGCTCCGACCACCGTACGTACGCCAAGACGGGCGCCGTCCGCCGCCGCGAGGTCCTCGACGACGGCGTGGAGTTCGGCTACCGGCGCGGGGAGTGGCGGTCCTGTACGACGGTGACCGCCGAACCCGCCCCGGACGCCGTCGAGGAGACCGGCACCGGCGCCCGCCGACTCGTGTGGACGCTGGACCTGGAGGCGCACGGCAGCGCCGAACTGATCCTGCGCGTGATGGCCCGGCCGCATGGCGAGAAACGTGCGCTGCGGGTTCCCCGCTCCCCTTCTGCAATGGCTGAAAAGCTTCTTGCGTATGAGGGCGAGTTCATGGAAGGTGTCGCTTTTCCCACGGAATGGCCCGAACTGGCGACCGCCTGTGTTCGAGGGCTCGCCGACCTCGCCACGCTCCAGGTCCAGGCGACGGGCACGGAGAGTGAGGAGCTGCGGGTGCCGGCCGCCGGAGCGCCGTGGTTCCTCGCCCTCCTCGGCCGCGACGCCCTCCTCACCTCCCTCTTCGCGCTCCCCTACCGTCCCCGGCTGGCCGCCGCCACGCTGTCGGCCCTCGCCGCCACCCAGGCGACCGAGTCCCACGCGCCGTCGGTGGCCCAGCCCGGCAAGATCGTCCACGAGGTGCGGCACGGCGAGCTGGCCCACTTCGGGCAGGTGCCGTACGGCCGCTACTACGGCTCGGTCGACGCGACCCCGCTCTTCCTCGTCGTCCTCGGCGCGTACGTCGAACAGACCGGCGACACCGCACTGGCCCGCCGGCTGGAGCCGCACGCCCGCGCGGCGATCGCCTGGATGCTCGACCACGGCGGACTGACCACCCGCGGCTATCTGATCTACCGCGCCGACCAGGGCGGGCTCGCCAACCAGAACTGGAAGGACTCCCCCGGCTCCATCTGCTCCGCCGACGGCACCCGCGCCACCGGGGCGGTGATGGCGGCGGGGGCGCAGGGGTACGCGTACGACGCGCTGCGCCGCACGGCGTGGGTGGCGCGCACGGTGTGGGAGGACACCACGTACGCCGCCCTCCTCGAACAGGCGGCCGCCGATCTGCGCGACCGCTTCCAGCGGGACTTCTGGATGCCGGAGCACGCGTTCCCGGCGCTGGCGCTGGACGGGGCGGGCCGCCAGGTCGACGCGCTGGCCTCGGACGCCGGGCATCTGCTGTGGTCGGGGCTGCTGGACAAGGAGTACGGCGAGGTCGTCGGGCGGCGGTTGCTGGAACCCGACTTCTTCTCGGGCTGGGGCGTCCGCACGCTCGCCGCCGGGCAGCCGGCGTACCACCCGCTCTCCTACCACCGCGGTTCGGTCTGGCCGCACGACAACGCGCTGATCACGCTGGGGCTCGCGCGGTACGGCCTGCACGACGAGGCCCGTACGGTCGCCCGGGCGCTGGTCGACGCGGCGACGGCGACCGGGCACCGGCTCCCCGAGGTGCTCGCCGGCTACGGCCGTGACACGCACGCCGAACCGGTTCCCTACCCGCACGCGTGCGTACGGGAGTCCCGTGCGGCGGCTGCCCCGTTGGCGCTGCTCACGGCGGTCGGCGGGGCGTAGCGGGGCCCGGCCGGGGTGCTTGGCCCGACGTTTGCACGGTGTTTGCCGACCGCTGGCCGAGGGGGCTGAACACGGGCCGGGGGCAGGCCGTACGAAACTGAGGCGGATCCGGCTTCTCGCGCCGGGTCCGCCGAACACCGGGCTTCGTACGGAAGGACCCTCGGGTGCCTGTCTCCACTCACTCCACCCAGCCAACGGCTCCGGAAGACCCCGAGGCCACCGACGTGCCCTCCCCCGCCCCCGAGAAACGCACGGCCACGCCGGAACCGACGGCCGCTCAGGAACGTGCGGGGGGCGGGGAGTCGGGTGAGGCCGAGGGCCTGCCCGAGGCCGAGGCGGCGACGGAGGCTGGGGAGTCCGTGGCCTCCGGCGGGACCGAGGTCCGTACGGAGAGCCCGGCCGGTGGGGAACCGGCGGAGCCGGAGCCGGAGCCGGAGCCTGCCGAGGGTTCCGTGAAGGAGACCTCGGCGGACCCCGCGGACGCGGAGCCCCCGGCCCCCGCGGCCGAAGCCGACGCCGACGCCCCGGCCCTCGACACCGAGAGCACAGAGAACACCGAGAGCACCGAGAACACCGAGAGCACCGAGACCCCCCTCAAGGCTCGTATCGCCTATCTGCGGGCCTGGCGGGGGCGGCATCCCGGGGTCGCCCGGGGGGTGTGGTGGGCGGTGACGGTGTTGTCGCTCGTGTTGGTGATCGGGGCGTTGCTGCTGCCGAACCGGATGGCCGCGTTGCAGGTGAACCGGTTCGTCCGGCTGCCGGGTGAGGCGATCATCGGGGCGGCGGTGACGCTCGCGCTCCCGCGCAGGCCGCGCATCGCGCTGGCGGCGCTCGGCGGTGCGGTGCTCGGCGCGCTGACCGTGCTGAACCTGCTCGACATCGGTTTCATGGAGTACCTGGGCCGGGACTTCAACCTGGTCCTGGACTGGGGTCTGCTGAGCGACGCGCAGTCGTATCTCGTGGACACCCTGGGGCAGACGACCGCCCGCGCGGCGGCGGTCGGTGTCGCCCTGCTCGTCGTCCTCGTGATCACGGTGACGGCGCTGGCGACGGTCCGGCTGAGCAACATCCTGGTCCGCGACCCCCGCAGGGCCACCCGTGGCACCCTGATCGCGGGCACCGCCTGGATCACCTGCTCGGTCCTGGGCTTCCAGTTCGCCGGTATCCCGGTCGCCTCCGACCGTGTGGCGAACCGGCTCCAGTCCGAGGCCCGCCAGGTGCGGGACACCCTCCGGGACGAGGCCGCGTTCGGCAAGGAGACCCGCAGCGACACCTTCGGCAACACCCCCGCCGACCAGCTCGTGCCCGATCTGCGCGGCAAGGACATGATCTTCACGTTCATCGAGAGCTACGGCCGCAGCGCCATCGAGGACCCGATCATGTCCCCCGGCGTGGACGCCACCCTCCAGGCCCGCACCGAGGCCCTCGCGAAGGCCGGCTTCCACGCGAAGAGCGGCTGGCTGACCTCGGCGACGTACGGCGGCAGCAGCTGGCTCGGCCACTCCACCACCCTGTCCGGGCTCTGGGTCGACAACCAGCAGCGCTACCGCACGGTGATGGCCAGCGACCACCTGTCCCTGACCAAGGTGTTCAAGAAGACCGGCGCCTGGGACACCGTCGGGGTCATGCCGGGCGTGCAGAAGGCCTGGCCGGAGGCGAAGTACTACGGCCTGGACAAGGTCTACAACGCCTTCAAGATGGGCTACCAGGGACCGAAGTTCAGCTGGTCGACGATGCCCGACCAGTACGCGCTGGAGGCGTTCCAGCAGCTGGAGCACTCCAAGGAGCGGGACAAGCCGCTGATGTCGGAGATCATCCTGACCTCCAGCCACCAGCCCTGGGCGCCGATCCCGAAGATGGTCGGCTGGGACGAACTGGGCGACGGCTCGGTGTTCAACGCCATCGAGGCGGCCGGCAACAAGGCGTCCGACGTCATCGCCGACGGCACCAAGTCCAAGGAGGAGTACGGCAAGTCGATCCAGTACTCGGTGACCGCGCTCACCGAGTGGCTGGAGCGCTACGGCACCGACGACACCGTCCTCGTCTTCCTCGGCGACCACCAGCCGATCGCCCGGGTCAGCGGCCAGAACGCCAGCCGGGACGTGCCGATCTCGATCGTGGCCAAGGACCCGAAGGTCCTCGACAAGATCGCGAGCTGGAACTGGACCGACGGTCTGCGGCCCGCCCACAACGCCCCGGTGTGGAAGATGAGTTCCTTCCGCGACCGCTTCCTGACGGCGTACGGCTCCACCATGCACCCCAAGAACGGCTGATCCCCCAAGAAGGGCTGATCGCCCGGGAGTTCAGCCGCCGGAGGTGTCCAGCTCCGCGTCCTCGCCGACGCCCGCGCAGTCGTACGGGTCCTTCAGCCAGCCGTCCGGCAGCACCACCCGGTTGTTGCCGGACGTCCGGCCGCGGGGCCCGTCGGCGCCGGCGGGCCAGGGCTGGTCGAGGTCCAACTCGTCCAGCCCGGAGCGGAGTTCCTCCAGCGAGGAAGTGATCGCGAGGCGCTTACGCATCTCGCTGCCGACCGCGAAGCCCTTGAGGTACCAGGCGACGTGCTTGCGGAAGTCGACGACCCCCTTGGACTCGTCGCCGATCCACTCGCCGAGCAGGGTGGCGTGCCGGACCATGACGTCGGCTACCTCCCGCAGCGGCGGCCTGCGGAGGTCGTCGTGGCGCCCCTCGAACGCGGCCACCAGGTCCGCGAACAGCCACGGCCGCCCCAGACAGCCGCGTCCGACGACCACCCCGTCGCAGCCGGTCTCGCGGACCATCCGCAGCGCGTCCCCGGCGGACCAGATGTCGCCGTTGCCGAGGACGGGGATCTCCGGGACGTGCTCCTTCAGCCGGGCGACGGCCTCCCAGTCGGCGGTGCCGCCGTAGTGCTGGGCGGCGGTGCGGCCGTGCAGCGCGATGGCGGTGACGCCCTCCTCCACGGCGATCCGGCCGGCGTCGAGGTAGGTGATGTGGTCGTCGTCGATGCCCTTGCGCATCTTCATCGTCACCGGGAGGTCCCCGGCGCCGGACACCGCCTCGCGCAGGATCGCGCGGAGCAGGTGGCGCTTGTAGGGGAGGGCCGAGCCGCCGCCCTTGCGGGTCACCTTCGGGACCGGGCAGCCGAAGTTCAGGTCGATGTGGTCGGCGAGGCCCTCCTCCGCGATCATGCGGACGGCCTTGCCGACGGTCGCGGGGTCGACGCCGTACAGCTGGATCGAGCGCGGCTTCTCCGTCGCGTCGAAGTGGATCAGCTGCATGGTCTTCTCGTTGCGCTCGACCAGCGCCCGGGTGGTGATCATCTCGCTCACGAACAGGCCCTTGCCGCCGCTGAACTCCCTGCACAGGGTGCGGAAGGGCGCGTTGGTGATACCGGCCATGGGGGCCAGGACTACGGGCGGCTGGACGGCGTGCGGGCCGATCCGCAGGGTCGTGTGCTGCGTGGGCGCGGTCGTGGACATTTCCCCATTCTCACGTACGGCACGCCGTGCGGGCCATATTCATTAGTTAGGCGTACTATTAACGCATGCCCGAGCTCAGCCCCCGCCGCCGTCGGCTCGTCCTCGCGATCTGCTGCATGAGCCTGCTGATCGTGAGCCTCGACACCACCGCCCTGAACGTCGCCCTGCCCGCGATGGAGCGCGATCTGCACGCCTCCACCGCCGGACTCCAGTGGACCATCGACGCCTACACCGTCGTCCTGGCCGCGCTGCTGATGCTCGCGGGCTCCACGGCCGACCGGATCGGCCGCCGCAAGGTCTTCATGGCGGGCCTGGTCGTGTTCTCGCTCGGCTCGCTGCTGTGCTCCCTCGCGCCCAGCCTGGACCTGCTGATCGCGGCCCGCATGGTGCAGGCGGTCGGCGGCTCGATGCTGAACCCGGTCGCCATGTCGATCATCACCAACACCTTCACCGACCCCCGGGAGCGGGCCCGGGCGATCGGGGTGTGGGGTGCGGTCGTGGGCATCTCGATGGCGGCCGGCCCGCTGCTCGGCGGGGCGCTGGTGGAGGCGGTGGGCTGGCGCGCGATCTTCTGGGTCAACCTCCCGGTCGGCCTCGCGGCGCTGCTCCTCACCCTCCGGTTCGTCCCCGAGTCCCGCGCCCCCCGGGCCCGCCGCCCCGACCCCGTCGGCCAGCTGCTGGTGATCGCGCTCTTCGGCTCGCTGACGTACGCGATCATCGAGGCGCCCGGCGCGGGCCTCGCGACCAGCGGCCCCTTCGCCGCCCTGGCCCTCGCCGCGCTCACCGGACTGCTGATCTACGAGCCGCGCCGCGCCGAACCCCTCATCGACCTGCGTTTCTTCCGCTCGGCGCCGTTCAGCGGGGCGACGGTGGTGGCGATCAGCGCGTTCGCGGCGCTGGGCGGGTTCCTGTTCCTGTCCACGCTCTACCTCCAGAACGTCCGCGGGCTGGACGCGCTGGACGCGGGTCTGTGGATGCTGCCGATGGCCGTCCCGATGTTCCTGTGCGCCCCGCTGTCGGGCCGGCTGGTGGGCAGCCGCGGTCCCCGGCTGCCGCTGGTCGTCGCGGGCCTGGCGATGACGGCGAGCGCGCTGCTGTTCGCCGTCCTCGACGCGGAGACCTCGAACGTCACGCTGTTCCTCGGCTACACCCTCTTCGGGATCGGCTTCGGCTTCGTGAACGCGCCGATCACCAACACGGCGGTCTCCGGGATGCCCCGCAGCCAGGCCGGGGTGGCGGCGGCGGTCGCCTCCACCAGCCGGCAGCTGGGGCAGACCCTCGGCGTCGCGGTGGTCGGCGCGGTGCTGGCGGCGGGCGTGAGCGTGACGTCGTACCGCGAGACGTTCGTCGCCGCCGCCGTCCCCGGCTGGTGGATCCTCACCGCCTGCGGCCTCCTCGTCCTCGCCCTCGGCGCCCTGACCACCGGCCCCTGGGCCCGCCGCACGGCGGAGCGGACGGCCCGCCGCCTGGAGGAGGGGACGCAGGACGTCAAAGGGGCTGCGGCGGGTGTGAACGCCTGACCGCCGAGACGCCGTAACGCTTCCCGGGCCCCGTACCAAGTACGGGTGTGGCCGAGGAGAGGGAGGCGTCCGTGGCGGACGGGGAACGGGCGGGGAACGGGCTCTTAGCGGGGTTCGAGGAGTTCTACCGGCGGCATGTGGACGCGGTGACGCGGTTCGTGGCGCGGCGGGTCGACGACCCGCACACGGCGGCCGATCTGACGGCCGAGATCTTCCTGGCCGTGCTCGACTCGGCCCACACCTACCGGCCGGGCCTCGGCAGCGAGACGGCCTGGCTGTACGGCATCGCGCGCAACGTCGTCTCCTCGGAGCGGCGGCGGGTCGCGCGGGAGGCGGAGCGGGACCGGCGGTTCTCGGGGCGCCGGCTGCTGGAGGCGGACGACATCGTCCGGCTGGAGGACAAGCTCGACGCGGAGAGCCCGGGCCGCCGACTGCTGGCCGCGCTGTCCCGGCTGCCCGAGGGGGAACGGGCGGTGATCGAGCTGGTCGCGGTGGACCAGCTGACGGTCACGGAGGCGGCCGCCGCGCTCGGCATCCGCCAGGTCACGGCCCGGGTCCGGCTGCACCGGGCCCGCAAGGCGCTGCGCGCGGAGGCGGAGACCGGGACGGGGACGTCGGCGGAGATGTCGTTGCTGCACGTGGTGGGAGGAGAGGCATGAGCGCGCGGGAGAGCTTCGAGGACCGGCTGCTGGCGGAGCTGAAGCGGGAGATCGAGCTGCGGGAGGAGCCGGTGCCGGTTCCCGGTCCGCGGCGGGTCCTCACCCGGCGCCGGGTCTCGCTCGGGCTGGCGGCCTGTGCCGTCGCGGTGGCGGTCGCGGTGCCGGGGTCGGCGGGTGGGTCGCGGGCGTATGCGGTGGAGCGGCATGGTGACGGGAGTGTGACGCTCACCCTCAAGGAGGCGGGCATCGACGTCGAGGACCGGCAGGCGCTGACGCACGTCCTGAGCAAGGACGACATCGAGGTGGTGGAGTGGGGGCCCAGGGCTGTCCCCCTCTCCTGCGTGGAAGCGGCCGGAGGGGTCTCGGTCATCGCGGTGGACAAGTCCGGCCGCCCCACGACCATCCGGAGCTGGCGGCGCCCCGTGGTCCTGCACCCCGGCGACAAGGTCACCCTGTGCCCGTCCTCCCGCTGAACATCCCGTACAGCCTCTCCAAACGCGCCCGGCTCTCCTCGTCCACCGGTGTGTACGACACCAGCCGGGCCCCGTGGTCCGGGCTGAGCCACAGGTCGGTGTGGTGCAGGGTGAGGAGGCCGACGTACGGGTTGCGGAACTGCTTGATCTTGGTGCGGTTGACGACGACCTCGTAGCGCTCCCAGTTCTCGCGGAACTCCGGTGACTCCGTCTGGAGCCGCTTGACCAGCATCTTCCAGGCCGGCTCGGAGAGATGCCCGGCCATGGAGGCGCGCAGCTTGGCCGCCATCAGCCGCATGGTCTCCTCGAGGTGGACGATCGCGGCCCGCCAGTCGGGGTGGGTGTGGACGAGGAGCATGCAGTTGCGGTCCTCGGGCGGGATCGCGTCGAGGTCGCGGAACAGCCGGGCGTACGTGCGGTTGTAGGCGAGGATGTCGTAGCGGCTGTTCTGGACGCAGGCGGGCAGCGGGTCGAGCTGGTCCAGGGTCATGCGCACGGCCTCGGTGACGCCCTCGCAGTTCGCGGCGGGCGTCGGATCGGTGGCGCCGGCCAGCTGGAAGAGGTGGGCGCGTTCAGGGGCGTCCAGCATGAGGGTGCGGGCGAGGGCGTCCAGGACCTGCACGGAGACATGGATGTCCCGGGCCTGTTCGAGCCAGGTGTACCAGGTGACGCCCACCGCCGAGAGATGGGCGACCTCCTCGCGGCGCAGCCCCGGTGTACGGCGGCGGGCGCCGCGCGGCAGGCCGACCTGCTCGGGGGTGATCCGCTCACGGCGGCTGCGCAGGAAGGCGGCGAGTTCGTGCCGCCGTATCTCCGAGCCGGAGCCGCCTGCCGCCGGAGGGGTGAGCGCGGTCTCCTGGGCCATCGTCGTCATGCCTCCAGCCTGCCGCGGCCCGGACCCTGTTTCCAGGTAGTGCTGCTACCAGGATAAGAACACTCTGGTACCCGTCTGGGGCGCGGCGCAGGCTCGGGGGCGTGACCCAGTCAACGACCACCACCGTCCCGCCGGGCGCCCGCACCGCGGCACCGGCCCGCCCCCTCGGCCCCCTCGGCCTGTTCACCGTGCTGCTCGGTGCGGCACTCCCCCTCATCGACTTCTTCATCGTCAACGTGGCCCTGCCGACCATGGGCCGGGACCTGGCCGCGAGCGAGTCCGTCCTGGAGCTCGTCGTCGCCGGGTACGGGGTCGCGTACGCCGTGCTGCTGGTCCTCGGGGGCCGGCTCGGCGATCTCTTCGGCCGGCGCCGGCTGTTCCTGGGCGGCATGGCGGCCTTCGGGCTGACCTCGCTGGCCTGCGGGCTCGCCCCCGACGCGTGGTCGCTGGTCGTGGCGCGGGTCGCGCAGGGCGCCTCGGCCGCCGCGATGGTCCCGCAGGTCCTCGCCACCATCCAGTCGTCCACGGAGGGTCCGCGCCGGGCCCGGGCGATGAGCCTCTACGGCGCCACGGCCGGCCTGTCCATGGTGGCGGGCCAGATCCTGGGCGGCGTCCTCGTCGCGGCGGACATCGCCGGCAGCGGCTGGCGCTCGGTGTTCCTGGTGAACGTGCCCGTGGTCGTCGTGGGCCTCGTCCTGGCCCTGCGGACCGTCCCCGAGACCCGCTCCCCGCACCCGGAGCCGGTGGACGGCCCCGGCACCGTCCTGCTCGCCGCCGCCCTGCTGGCGCTGCTCGCCCCGTTGACCGAGGGCCGGGCGGCCGGCTGGCCGCTGTGGACGTGGCTGTCGCTGGCCGCGTTCCCGCTGGTGGCGGCGGCGTTCTACGGCGTCGAGCGGCGCGCCGACCGGCTCGGCCGGACGCCGCTCGTCCCGCCGAGCCTGCTCGCGCTCACCACGCTGCGGCGCGGGCTGACCATCATGGCGCCGCTCGCGGTGGGGTTCAGCGGGTTCATGTTCGTGGTGGCGCTGGCGTTGCAGAGCGGGGCCGGGCTGGGCCCGGTCCGGGCCGGTCTGGCGCTCGCGCCGATGGCCGTGGCGTTCTTCCTCGCCTCGCTCGCCGGTCCCCGGCTGGTGGCCCGGTTCGGGTCGCGGGTGGTGACGGCGGGGGCGGTGCTCCAGGGCGTCGGTGTGCTGCTGATCCTGCTGACGGTCCACGCCGACTGGCCCGACGTCGGTGTCCTGGAGCTGCTGCCGGGCACGGCGGTGGCGGGCGCCGGGCAGGCCTTCCAGCTCCCGGTCGTCATGCGGCTGGTGATGTCCGAGGTGCCGCCGGCCCGGGCGGGTGTGGGCAGCGGGATGATGGTGACCACCCAGCAGGCCTCACTGGCCCTGGGCGTGGCCACCCTCGGCACCCTCTTCCTCTCCCTGGTCCCGGGGTCGGGCATGCAGGACGCGCTCGTGACGACGCTGGCCGTGCAGATGGCGGGGGTGGTGGTGACGGGCCTGCTGAGCCTGCGCCTGCCCCGCAGGATCGGCTGACCCGGAGCCGCCGACCCGAAGCGGCTGACGCCGATCGGCCGACGCGCAACGGCCGACGCGGAGCCGCCCACGCGGAACGGCCGACGCGGAACGACCGACGCGGAGCCGCCGACCCGGTCGGTCACCGGGAGAGAACGGCTTGGTCAACTCACGCCCGGACGTCCCCCGTTGCCGTCGCCCGTGCTGCACACTCCTTGCTGGCCGAGGTTCGCCCGGACAGGGACGCGGGAGGCGTCGTGGCGCAGATCGACGAGAGCAAGGTGAGCCGCTGGGACGGGCACGGGCGTGAGCATGTCGTCCGGGTGCGGCGGGCGGGGGTACAGCGCACCATCGAGTGCGACACGTGCGGCTGGCGCAAGGGTGCCCAGTTCCTGCCCTGGCTGAAGGCGGCCGACCATCTCGCCGAGGCCCACCAGGCGACGGTGGACCCGACGGAGGGACGGACCGGCGACGCGCGGCGATGAGTTCCGGGCGCGCGGGGAGTCGTAGGAGGCACAGGTCCCGTCGTCCCCGCACCGGAAGGCCCCCACCATGAGCACGCTCCACACGACCCTGCGGCGGTACGTCGACGACGGGACGGTTCCCGGTGCGGTGGGCCTGGTGGCCCGCGGCGAGGAGGTGGAGGTGGTGACCGTGGGCTCGGTCGACGCCGACGGCTCCGCCCCGATGGCCCGGGACTCCCTGTTCCGGATCGCGTCGATCACCAAGCCGCTGACGGCGGCCGCGCTGCTGATGCTGGTGGACGAGGGCGTGGTGGCACTGGACGCGCCGGTGGCGGAGTGGCTCCCGGAGCTGGCCCGCCCGCTGGTGGTGCGCACGCCGTCCGCTCCCGTGACGGACGTGGTCCCGGCGGTCCGGCCGATCACGGTCGAGGACCTGCTGTCCTCGCGGCCCGGCTGGGGCTTCCCGTCCGACTTCGCGCTCCCGGCGGTGCGGGCGCTGTTCGGGGTGCAGAAGGACGGGCGGGCGCCGCAGGCGTACCCCGCCCCGGACGTCTGGCTGGCCGAGCTGGCCCGGGTCCCGCTGCTGCACCAGCCCGGCGAGGCCTGGCTGTACGGCACGGCGTCGGACCTCCAGGGCATCCTGATCGCCCGGGCGTCGGGCCGTTCCCTCCCCGCGTTCCTGGCGGAGCGGCTGCTGGAGCCGCTGGGCATGAAGGACACCGCGTTCGAGGTCCCCGAGGAGAAACGGGACCGTCTCACGACCGCGTACCGTCCCGACGGCGCGGGGGCGCTGGAGGTGACGGACCGCCCGGACGGCCAGTGGAGCCGGCTCCCCGCGTTCCCCTCGGGCGGCGGGGGCCTGGTCTCCACGGCCGACGACTGGCTGGCCTTCGCCCGGCTCCTCCTGGCCGGCGGCGGCGGGCTGCTCTCCCCCACCTCGGTCGCCCGGATGACGAGCAACCACCTCGACGCCGGTCAGCGGGACGGGGGCGCCCTGTTCCTGG
This sequence comes from Streptomyces sp. NPDC005811, assembly GCF_040630405.1. NCBI lineage: Bacteria > Bacillati > Actinomycetota > Actinomycetes > Kitasatosporales > Streptomycetaceae > Streptomyces > Streptomyces sp. NPDC005811. Next base: position 176,282 of record NZ_JBEXXK010000001.1, on the reverse strand, counting down.
AGGGCCAGGGCTGGGGCTACGGCGGCCAGGTCGACCTCGCTCCCCTGGCCCCCTGGAACGTGCCCGGCCGCTACGGCTGGGTCGGCGGCACCGGCACGACGGCCCACCTCGTCCCCACCACGGACACGGTCACGATCCTGCTGACCCAGGTGGCGATGGAGAACCCGACCCCGACCCCACTGATGCGGGACTTCTGGCGGTGCACGGCGACGGCCGGCTAGGTGGCCGAGCCGTCGAGGTCGCTGACCAGTCCGCGCAGGCGTGGGCCGTACTCGGGGTGGGCCAGGGCGTGGGCCATCTGGGCGATCAGGTAGTCGGCGGGGTTGCCGGTGTCGTACCAGCGGCCCTGGATGACCTGGCCGTAGACGGCGCGGGTGGCGGCGTAGGCGTTGATCGCGTCGGTCAGGTAGATCTCGCCGGTGCGGTGCTCGTACCAGCGGCGGGTCTGTTCGCGGAGTTCGTCGACGATGCCGGGGGTGATGACATAGCCGCCGATGGCCGCGTAGGCGGAGGGCGCGGCGTCCGGATCGGGCTTCTCGACCAGGCCGGTGATGCGCAGGGTGCCGGCGCCGAGGTCCTCCTTGACGAGGGGGACGCCGTAGCGCTGGGAGTCGGCGGGGTCCATCGGCATGAGGGCGAGGACGGGGCAGCCGGTCTGCTCGTGGGCGCGGATGAGCTGCTGGGCGCGGGGGATCTCCGCCACGAACACGTCGTCGGGCCACAGGACGAGGACGGGTTCGTCGCCGAAGGAGCGGGCGGCGTTGAGGACCGGGGTGCCGTTGCCGTAGGGGCCGCGCTGGTCGAGGTAGGTGATGTGGCCGCGGCGGGCCAGCTCGGCGATCTCCTCGACGGCGTCGGCGTAGGCGGTCTTGCCGTCGGCGCGGAGCTGTTCGACGAGGGCGGGGTTGGGGCGGAAGTGGTCCTGGATGAGGGACTTGCCGCCGGAGACGACGATGGTGATGTCCGTGATGCCGGAGTCCACCAGTTCGCGCACGGTGTGCTCGATGACCGGCTTGTCGCCGACCGGGAGCATCTCCTTGGGGGTCGCCTTCGTCAGCGGCAGCAGCCGGGAGCCGAGTCCGGCGGCGGGGATCACCGCCCTGCGGATCGTCGGAGGCATCGGGGTCTCTCCCGGTTCGTGTCGGTGGCGCGCGGGGTGGTCGGTTCCCGCGCGTGGTCGGCCGCACACTCTAGTCCGCCGGGATGTCCGCCGCCTGTCCGGTGCCCAGGCCCCTCACCAGCAGGTCCACCAGCGCCTCGAAGTCGCCCTGTGCCTCGGGCCGCTCCCACACGGTGAGGTAGTCGGGGTCGTGGAAGCGGGCGGTGGCGTGGAAGACGGCGCGGGCGGCGGTGGCCGGGTCGGGGACGGCGAAGGCGCCGGCCGCGACGCCCGCCGTGATGATGGTCCCGAGCTGGCCGGTGAGGTCGGCGATGTGCTCGCGGACGACCTCGCCGCTCTCCTTGGTCAGCACCAGATAGGTGGCGAACAGCTCGGGGTCGTCGCCCGCCTTGCGCCGCTTGGCCTCGAAGAGGGCGGTGAGCCAGGCGCGCAGCCGGGCCCGCGGGGCGCGCGTCTCGTCGGCGGCGATGCCCGCGAGGGCCTCGGAGGTGCGGTCCAGCCACCGTTTGGTGACCGCCTCGCGCAGGGCCGCCTTGGTGCGGAAGTGCCGGTAGACGCTGCCGTGGCTGACCCCGAGCGCGCGGGCCACGTCGACCACGGTGGCCTTGGCCGGGCCGTGGCGCCGCAGCACCTCCTCGGTCGCTTCGAGGATGCGCTCGGGGGTCAGGATCTCGGAGGTCTGCGGCGGAGCCATGGTTCAGACGGTACCGGGCAGGGAGGTCAGCGTTCGCTGTCGAGGTGTTCCATCGCCGCCTGCGCATAGCGTCCGCCGGCCGCCGCGTCGGCGGGCACGGCCTCCTCGATCGCGTCGAGGTCCGCCTTGTCGAGTACGACGTCCAGGGCGCCCAGCGACTCCGTGAGGCGCTCCCGGCTGCGGGCGCCGATCAGCGGGACGATGTCCTCGCCCTGGGCGAGCACCCAGGCGATCACGGTCTGGGCGACGGAGATGCCCTTGCGGTCGGCGATCTCGCGCAGGGCCTCGACGAGGGTCAGGTTGTGCCGGAGGTTCTCGCCCTGGAAGCGGGGCGAGAAGGCCCGGAAGTCGCCTGCGGTGAGCTGCCGTTCGGCCGTGAAGTGCCCGGAGATCAGGCCCCGGCCGAGGACGCCGTACGCGGTGACGGAGATGCCCAGTTCGCGGGTGACGGGCAGGATCGAGCGCTCGATGCCGCGGGAGATCAGCGAGTACTCGATCTGGAGGTCGGCGATCGGGGCGGTCGCGGCGGCCCGGCGGATGGTCTCGGCGCCGACCTCGCTGAGGCCGATGTGGCGGACGTACCCCTGCTGGACGAGCTCGGCGAGGGCGCCGACGGTCTCCTCGATCGGGACGTCGGGGTCGAGGCGGGCGATGCGGTAGACGTCGAGGTGGTCGACGCCGAGGCGCTGGAGGGAGTAGGCGGCGAAGTTCTTCACGGCGGCGGGCCGGCCGTCGTAGCCGAGCCAGGAGCCGTCCGGGCCGCGCAGGGCGCCGAACTTCACGCTGAGCAGGGCTTGTTCGCGGCGGGCGGCGGGCGCGGTGCGCAGGGCCTCGGCGATGAGGAGTTCGTTGCTGCCCATGCCGTAGAAGTCGCCGGTGTCGAGCAGGGTGACGCCGGCCTCCAGCGCGGCGTGGATCGTGGCGAGGGACTCGGCGCGGTCGGCTTCGCCGTACAGGGCGGTCATGCCCATGCAGCCGAGGCCGAGGGCGGAGACACGGGGGCCGGTGCTGCCGAGGGGGCGGGTGGGGATCGTCATGCGGTCCAGCCTGACATCCCCACTGACAGATTTCAATATCTGTCAGTCCATACTTGTCGACGCGACACGACACGGCACGACAGGACCGGCGGGCGGCCGGGACCCGTCCGGTCGACGTGCCGCGCACGGCGAGGACAATGGGACATGTCGGTGCGCAGTCACCCAGGCGGCGCCTGCCACCGGCCGAGCGGCCCTTGCGCGCCGCCGTGGAGGCCTGCCATGAGCATCCGTATCGCCACGTTCAACATGGAGAACCTGTTCCGTCGGCCCACGGCCTTCCGTCTCGAGAAGGCGGCCGAGCGCGACGAGATCGTCAGCGACTTCGCCAAGCTGGTCGCACTCCTCGATCTGCCGGTGTACCAGCCCGCGGACAAGGGGGAGATCGCCCGGCTCATCGAGAAGCACCGGGCGTACGAGATCAACCCCGAGGACCCGCCGCCGATCTTCGTCAACCAGTCCCGCCCGGGCAAGGGCTCCGGACTGTTCAAGACGACCGGGTCGGGCGAGAGCACCCGCGTCGAGGTCACCGCCAAGGGCCGTGCCGCGTGGACCGGCTGGGCGGAGCTGTCCCAGGACGACCTCGATCTGGACGTGGTGCGCAACACCGGCCGAGTGGTATCGGAGGTCGACGCGGACATCCTGCTGACCGTGGAGGTGGAGGACCGGCTCGCCCTGGAGCGTTTCGACACGCAGGTCCTGCAAGGGGCACTGGGCAGGCGGCCGTACCCGTACAACCTGCTCGTCGACGGCAACGACCCCCGGGGCATCGACGTCGGGATCTTCAGCCGGCACCCGATCACCTCGGTCCGGACCCATGTCTTCGACACCCGCCAGGACCGCCCCGACGAGCGCCTCTTCAGCCGGGACTGCCCCGAGTTCGAGATCGAGCTCGACGGAACGCCGCTCGTGATCCTCGGCAACCACCTCAAGAGCAAGTTCCACGACGACCCGGACCTGCGGCTGGCCCAGGCGCGGCGGGTCGCGGAGATCTACCGTGCCGCGTCGGAGCGCACCCCGCACGTCGTGGTCGCCGGGGACTTCAACGACGACCCCGACAGCGCGCCGGCCGTGGAGCTGGGGGAGACGGGCCTGCGGGACGTGATGAGCCACCCCGCCTATCGCGGACTGCCCGGCACCCACGGGGACTGCCGCACCACCGACGACAAGCTCGACTACATCCTGCTGCCGCCGTCGCTGTGGCCCGAGGTGCAGCATGTCGGCCTGGAGACCCGCGGAATCTTCGCGGAGGGCATCAAGTCCTTCGACACGGTGAAGTCGAAGCTCGAGTCGGCCTCGGACCACGCGGCCCTGTACGTGGACCTGGACCTCTGAGACAGCACGGTGCCGGGCCCCTGGGAACAGGGACCCGGCACCGGTGAGGATCCTGGGTCAGGCGCCGATCAGACGGCCCGCCAGGTAGCCCTCGATCTGGTCGAGGGAGACGCGCTCCTGCTTCATCGAGTCGCGCTCGCGCACCGTGACGGCGTTGTCGTCGAGGGTGTCGAAGTCGACCGTGACGCAGTACGGCGTGCCGATCTCGTCCTGGCGGCGGTAGCGGCGGCCGATCGCGCCCGCGTCGTCGAACTCGATGTTCCAGTGCTGGCGCAGCGCGGCGGCGAGGCCCTTGGCCTTCGGGGACAGCTCCGGGTTGCGGGACAGCGGCAGGACCGCGACCTTCACCGGGGCCAGACGGTGGTCGAGGCGCAGGACCGTGCGCTTCTCCAGCTTGCCCTTGGCGTTGGGGGCCTCGTCCTCGACGTAGGCGTCGAGCAGGAACGCCAGCATCGCGCGGCCGACACCGGCCGCGGGCTCGATGACGTACGGCGTCCAGCGCTCCTGGGCCTCCTGGTCGTAGAAGGCGAGGTCCTGGCCGGAGGCCTTGGAGTGGGCCGTGAGGTCGTAGTCGGTGCGGTTGGCGACACCCTCCAGCTCGCCCCACTCGTTGCCGCCGAACTGGAAGCGGTACTCGATGTCAGCGGTGCGCTTGGAGTAGTGGGAGAGCTTCTCCTTCGGGTGCTCGTACCACCGCATGTTCTCCTCGCGCAGGCCCAGGCCGGTGTACCAGTTCCAGCGCTGCTCCATCCAGTACTCCTGCCACGTCTCGTCCTCGCCCGGCTTGACGAAGAACTCCATCTCCATCTGCTCGAACTCGCGGGTGCGGAAGATGAAGTTGCCGGGCGTGATCTCGTTGCGGAAGGACTTGCCCATCTGCGCGATGCCGAACGGCGGCTTGCGGCGCGAGGTGGTCTGCACGAGGGAGAAGTTGGTGAAGATGCCCTGGGCGGTCTCGGGGCGCAGGTAGGCGACGGAGCCGGTGTCCTGCGTCGGGCCGAGGTGGGTGGAGAGCAGACCCGAGAACTGCTTGGGCTCGGTGAACTGGCCCTTCGTACCGCAGTGGGTGCAGTTGATGTCGGCCAGGCCGTTCGCCGGGGGACGGCCGTGCTTGGCCTCGTAGGCCTCCTCCAGGTGGTCCGCACGGAACCGCTTGTGGCAGGAGGTGCACTCGGTCAGCGGGTCGGAGAAGGTGGCGACGTGACCGGAGGCGACCCAGACCTCGGGGGCCAGGATGACGGACGAGTCGATACCGACCACGTCCTCGCGCGACGTCACCATGTAGCGCCACCACTGGCGCTTCAGGTTCTCCTTGAGCTCGACACCCAGCGGTCCGTAGTCCCAGGCGGCACGCTGGCCGCCGTAGATCTCACTGCAGGGGAATACAAAGCCACGGCGCTTGCTCAGGCTGACGATGGTGTCGATCTTGTCGGCGGCCACGGTGCTCTCTTCATAACGACGACGGGCGACGAAGCGAGATGCTTCCAGCGAATGGTTCAGGGTACCGGCGGGGGCTCCCCCTGAATCAAATCGGTTCCCTTACCCAGCGCTCACCGCCGGGCTTGTTGACAACGGTTTCCATATTTGTTGAAAATGACTGTCATGAACGTACGGCGTCAGCGCATATCCGGCATAGCCATGGCGGCCACCGCCGCCCTCGGGCTCGGCACCCTCACCGCCTGCTCGGGGGCCAGTGCCGCCGGCAACACGGACAAGTTCGACGTCGTCGCGTCGTTCTACCCGATGGCCTTCCTCGCCGAGCGGATAGGCGGCGACCACGTCCACGTCACCAGTCTCACCCAGCCCGGCCAGGAACCGCACGACCTGGAGATCAGCGCCCAGCAGACCGCGCAGCTCCAGGAGTCCGACGCGGTGCTCTACCTCAAGAACCTCCAGCCCTCCGTCGACGACGCGGTGGCCCAGTCCGAGGTCAAGACCAAGATCGACGCCGCTGCCCTGACCTCCCTGGAGAAGCACGGCAACGAGGTCGGCGGCCACGCGGCCGAGCACGACGACCACGAGAACGAGGAGCTGTCCGGCCTCGACCCCCACATCTGGCTCGACCCGGTGCGCTACGCCCAGGTCGCCGAGGGCGTCGGCAAGGCCTTCGAGAAGGCCGACCCGGACCACGCGGCCGACTACAAGGCCAACACCGCGGCCCTGGTGAAGAAGCTCGACGCCCTGAACACCGAGTTCAGGACCGGGCTCGCCGACACGAGGACCAAGGTCTTCGTCACCACCCACGCCGCCTTCGGCTACCTCGCCGAGCGCTACGGCCTGACCGAGGAGGCCATCAACGGCCTCGACCCCGAGTCGGAGCCCAGCGCGGCGCGCGTGAAGGAGCTTGAGAAGATGGCGAAGGCCGACGGCGTCACCACCGTGTTCTACGAGACGCTCGTCAGCGACAAGACCGCGAAGACCATCGCCTCCGACGCCGGACTGACCACGGACGTCCTCGACCCGATCGAGGGCATCACGGACAAGTCCCGCGGCAAGGACTACTTCTCGGTCCAGCAGGCGAACCTCGAGGCGCTGCAGAAGGCCCTGGGAGCCAAGTGACCAGCCGATCGGAGAAAGCGGCATGACCGAAAGCGGTATGACGGAGCCCGTCATCTCCCTGCGCGGGGTCCGCGCCGACCTGGGCTCGCGCCCGGTCCTGCGGGGCATCGACCTCACCGTGCACCGCGGTGAGGTCGTCGCGCTGCTCGGCGCCAACGGCTCCGGCAAGTCCACCGCCGTGCGGACCCTCATCGGCCAGGTGCCCGTGACCTCCGGCGGGATCGAGCTGTTCGGCACCCCGCGCCCGCGGTTCCGGGACTGGGCGCGCATCGGTTACGTCCCCCAGCGCACCACGGCCGCCGGCGGCGTCCCCGCCACCGTCACCGAGGTCGTCTCCTCCGGCCGCCTCTCGCGCACCCGCTTCGGCGTCTTCCGCAAGGCCGACCGGGAGGCCGTACGGCACGCCCTGGACCTCGTCGGCATGGCGGACCGGGCCAAGGACAACGTCGACGCGCTCTCCGGCGGCCAGCACCAGCGCGTCCTGATCGCCCGCGCCCTCGCCTCGGAGCCCGAGCTGCTCATCATGGACGAGCCGATGGCGGGCGTGGACCTGGCCAGCCAGGAGGTCCTGGCGCAGACCCTGAAGAGCCAGGTCGCGGCCGGTACGACGGTCCTGCTCGTGCTGCACGAACTGGGCCCCCTGGAGCCCCTGATCGACCGGGCGGTCGTCCTGCGCGACGGATGTGTGCAGCACGACGGCCCGCCGCCCAAGGCCGTCGGCCAGCATGCCCTGCCCGGCCACGACCACGTCCACCCGCACGCCCCGGCGGGTGCCGAACCGATGCGCACAGGACTGCTGAGCTGATGGACTTCCTCGACTACGCCTTCATGCAGCGGGCGCTGCTCGCCGCCGTCCTGGTCGGCATCACCGCCCCCGCCGTCGGCATCTACCTCGTCCAGCGCCGCCAGGCCCTGATGGGCGACGGCATCGGCCATGTCGCGATGACCGGCGTCGGCCTCGGCTTCCTGCTCTCCACCTCCCCGGTCTGGATGGCGACCGCGGTCTCCGTCCTCGGCGCGGTGCTGATGGAACTCATCCGCTGGTACGGCCGCACCCGCGGCGACATCGCCCTCGCCATGCTCTTCTACGGCGGTATGGCCGGCGGGGTGATGTTCATCAACCTCGCACCGGGCGGCTCCAACGCCAACCTCACCTCGTACCTCTTCGGCTCCCTGTCGACGGTGTCCGACTCCGACGTCACGTCGATCTGCCTGCTGGCCGCGTTCGTCGTCCTGGTCACCGTCGGTCTGCGCCGCCAGCTGTTCGCGGTCAGCCAGGACGAGGAGTTCGCCCGTGTCACCGGCCTCCCGGTGCGCGCCCTGAACCTGCTGACGGCGGTCACGGCGGCGGTGACGGTGACGGTCGCCATGCGGGTCGTCGGCCTGCTGCTGGTGTCCGCCCTGATGGTGGTCCCGGTCGCCGCCGCCCAGCAGCTCAGCCGCAGCTTCGCCGCGACCTTCGCGATCGCCGTGGCGATCGGCGTGAGCGTGACCATCGGCGGCACGGTCACCTCGTACTACCAGGACGTCCCGCCCGGCGCGACGATCGTGCTGCTGACCATCGCCGCGTTCCTCACGCTCGGCGCGCTGGCCGCCCCGCTGGCCCGCCGCCGCGCCCGCGCGGCAGCCGCCGCCCACCCCGCCGGAGACCCGGCGGAGTGCACGATTCCGGCCACGCGGGGGGCGGGCGACGGGGTCGGTGTCTGACTCGGCACAGGCCGGGCTGGCACAATGGCCCGGCAAGCCGCAGACGTGAGGAGGCAACGGTGACGACCGCTGGACCGCCCGTGAAGGGCCGTGCCACCCGGCAGCGCGCCGCCGTCGCGGCGGCACTGGACGAGGTCGACGAGTTCCGCAGCGCGCAGGAACTCCACGACATGCTCAAGCACAAGGGCGACTCCGTCGGCCTGACCACCGTGTACCGCACCCTCCAGTCCCTCGCCGACGCCGGCGAGGTGGACGTCCTGCGTACCTCCGACGGCGAGTCCGTGTACCGCCGCTGCTCCACCGGCGACCATCACCACCACCTCGTCTGCCGCAGCTGCGGCAAGGCGGTGGAGGTGGAGGGGCCGGCGGTGGAGAAGTGGGCGGAGGCGATCGCGGCGGAGCACGGGTTTGTGAATGTGGCCCATACCGTGGAGATCTTCGGGACTTGTGCGGAGTGCGCTGCCGGTTGAGCGTCGGCTGCGGGTGCGTTGTGGCAGATCGCGCAGTTCCCCGCGCCCCTGAAGGGCGCGCTGATCAGACGCGGTTGAAGCAGTGCTCCAACTCGGTCAGGTCGTAGAACTTGCTGCCCTTCTTGATCGGGGTGCAGCCCTGCTTGAAGGCCGTCTCCTTCTCGTTGTAGAGCATGCGGACCAGGTAGTCGTCGCCCTTCTTGAAGACGTCCCACTGGATGTTGGAGGCGAGGGGGGCCACGTCCGCGCCGCGCCAGGGGTTGGTGGCGTAGGTGTAGGGGTGGTCGGCGGTGACCGGGGCGGTGCTGCCGGGGAGGCCCATCAGGGCGGCCAGGGGGATGATCTCCTCGGCGTGGGTGAAGCGGAGTTCGGCGCCGAGGGTGCTGGTACCGGACTTCTTGGCTTCCACCTGCTGGAAGAAGTCGTCGAGCAGGACGCCGGCCATCCTGTAGGTGATGTCGCTGTCGGCGAAGCCCGGGCCCTTCTCGTAGAAGTCCTCGGCATCGCCGAGGTAGCCGAACCAGGCCGCGTCGGAGACCGACATGTACCGGTTCATTCCCCAGCCCTCGCCGTCCGGGGACTCCTCGGACATCGCGGGGGCGATGGCGTAGAGGTTGTAGACGGCCGTCGCGGCGGCGACCTGGTCGGCGGGGGCCAGCGCGTCGACGAAGGGGGCCGTGAAGAGGCGGCGCAGGACGCCGTGGGCGGCCTGGTGGGTCCTGGGCTGGTCGGTGAGGGACGCGAGGGTGCTCGCGAGACGCTGGTCGTTGGCCAGGTAGTCGCGGTACGCCGCGCCCCCGGCCGCCTTGTGGAAGTAGAGCAGGTCCTTGTCGGTGCGGGTCGCGCCGATGAGGGGCGTGAGGTCGGGGTCGGTCGTGGCGAGGGCGCCCGCGTAGAGGTTGGCGCTGTCGACGGCACGGCCCTGGCCCGAGCTGACGACGTCGATCTTCTCGCCGTTCTTCGCGATGTCGGTGAAGAGGGACGGCAGGCGCTGCGCCATGCGGACGGCCGTGTCCTGGATCTCCTCCTTGCCGAGGCCGCTGAGGTTGCCGTAGCCGATCTTCGCCATGGCGGCCTGGAGGGCCCGCACCTTCGGGCCGAACTCCTCGCCCTTGCCGGTGAGTTCACCCGCGACCTCGGCCTTGTCCCAGAGGGCGAGGATCAGGTCGGCGTCCTCGCCGTCGGTGGCGGAGCGGGAGCCGTGCCGGGAGACGTTCTCCGTGAAGACGGGGGTGAAGCCGGACGGGGGCTTCTGGTAGGTGTGCGCGCTCTGCTCGGGCTCGTACGTGGCCTTGGTGCCGTAGCTGTCGCGGTGCGCCAGGTGCGGGGCGGCACCGGAGGCGTGCGCGGGGAGCGCGGTGAGCACCAGGGCGCCGAGGGCGGTGGCGAGGGCGGGGGTGACGCGATGCATGGGCGGGCCGTTTCGACGAGCGGGAGATCCGGAGGTGATCTCCCGCAGCGTCGACGGGGCGGATGAACGCCCGGCGGCTGTGAAGTGGCCTACTGGTCTTCGGTTGTGCCTTCCATGGCCAAGAGTTCCTCGTTCGGGATCGCGCCGCCGAAACGGCGGTCCCGGGAGGCGAACTCCACGCACGCCCGCCACAGGTCACGGCGGTCGAAGTCCGGCCACAGCACGTCCTGGAAGACCATCTCGGCGTACGCGCTCTGCCAGATCAGGTAGTTGGAGGTGCGCTGCTCGCCGCTGGGGCGCAGGAACAGGTCCACGTCCGGCATGTCGGGGTAGTACATGTACTTCTGGAGCGTCTTCTCGTTGACCTTGGAGGGGTCGAGGCGGCCCGCCTTCACGTCCTCCGCCATGGCCTTCGCGGCGTCGGCGATCTCGGCGCGGCCGCCGTAGTTCATGCAGAAGTACAGGGTGAGGCGGTCGTTGCCCTTGGTCTGCTCCTGGGCGACCTGGAGCTCCTTGGCGACCGACTTCCACATCCGGGGCATCCGGCCCACCCAGCGCACCCGGATGCCGAGCGCGTCGAGCTGGTCGCGGGTCTTGCGGATGAAGTCGCGGTTGAAGTTCATCAGGAAGCGGACCTCGTCGGGCGAGCGCTTCCAGTTCTCGGTGGAGAAGGCGTACAGGGAGATGTTCCGCACACCGATCTCCACACCGCCCTGGAGGACGTCGAGGACGCGTTCGGCGCCGACCTTGTGGCCCTCGGTGCGGGGCAGTCCGCGCTCCTTGGCCCAGCGGCCGTTGCCGTCCATGACGATCGCCACATGTTCGGGGACCAGCTCGCCGGGGAGCTTCGGCGCGCGGGCGCCGGACGGGTGCGGCTCCGGCGCCCTGTACTCCTTGCGCTGTCGCCCCAGGAACCCGCGTACAACCATGTGCCTCTCGTCTCCCTCTGGCTTCTCTCTAGCTTTTCTCTACGTACCTGAGCGAGCGCAGCCCGCGCTCCAGGTGCCAATGGAGATACGCGGACACCAGCCCGCTGCCCTCCCTGACGTACCGGGCCTCCGCCGAGTCCGCCGTCTCCCAGTCTCCCGTAAGCAGCGCGCCCAGGAGTACCAGGGTCTGCGGCGACGGTACGACGCTGCCGGGCACCCGGCAGTCCACGCAGACGCTGCCGCCCGAGGCGACCGAGAAGAAGCGGTTCGGGCCGGGCAGGCCGCATTTCGCGCAGGCTTCGAAGCTGGGCGCGTAGCCGTTGACGGCGAGGGAGCGCAGCAGGAACGCGTCGAGGACGAGGTGCGGGGCGTGCTCGCCGCGGGCCAGGGTCCTGAGCGCCCCCACCAGCAGCAGGTACTGCTGGACGGCCGGTTCGCCCTCGTGGTCGGTGAACCGCTCGGCGGTCTCCAGCATGGCCGTCCCGGCGGTGTAGCGGGCGTAGTCGGTCACGATGCCGCCGCCGTACGGTGCGATGGTCTCGCTCTGGGTGCACAGCGGCAGCCCGCGTCCGACGAGCTCGCTGCCCCGGGAGAAGAACTGCACGTCGACGTGGGAGAAGGGCTCCAGGCGGGCGCCGAACTTGGACTTCGTGCGCCGCACCCCGCGGGCCACCGCCCGGACCCGGCCGTGTCCGCGGGTGAGCAGCGTGATGATGCGGTCGGCCTCGCCGAGTTTCTGGGTCCGCAGGACGATGCCGTCGTCCCGGAAGAGACTCATCGCACACCGCCGCGGCGCCGCTGGGAGCGGAACTGGCTCATGCCGTCCATTCTCGCCTACGGGGACCCCGCCGTGTGCCCGGGTCGCCGGGATCCCCCGATGGTGCGGTGCCTCCCCCGGGTCAGGCGCCGTCCGGGCCGGTGCCCGGTCCGCCGCTGTTGGTCAGGGACCGCAGGCTGTCCGGGCCGGGGTGGTTGTTCATGGGCAGCTGGAGTTCCTCGGCGGCGTCCCACAGCTGCTCGAACCGGCGGACCAGGGGCTGGACCAGTTCACGCCGCGCGTTCACGGCGGTCCGGGAGTTCAGCCCCAGCTGGTCGGGGTGGATCTCGTAGGACAGGGCCTGGTCGAAGACGATGAAGTCGATCATGTTGCCGCGCCGGTGGTGGGCCTGGAGCTGGTCCAGGGCCACCACACGCACCTGGATGCGCAGGTCCCGCTGTTCCTCGCAGATCGGGGCGAGCGCGGCGCGCTCACCGCGTTCCTTGACGATGAAGAGCCGCCGGACCGTGATGCCCCGCTCGATGATCGCCTCGTGCTGGGCGGTGAGGTAGCGGTTCGCCGGTTCGGTGGACCAGAAGCCGTCGTCGACGACGGTGGTGCTGATGGCGTCGATGCTGTGCCGGGTGCACCGGGTGAGCGTCATCAGCCAGTCGTGGTTCTCGCCGGGTGTCTCGGCGCTGAGGCTGGTGAGGTCCTCCATGACCCCGGCGAGGCGGTTGATCTCCTCGTTGGCGAAGTCGTGCAGGATCCTGGGCCCGCTGGAGACGACCTTGGTGGCGTTCTCGGCGAGCCGGGGGACCCCGTCGTCGCGGAGTTTCTCCACCTCGTTGAAGAGCTTGGTGGCCTTGCCGATGTCGGCGAACCGCTGGTCGACGGAGCCCTTCACGGCGTGCATCTGGTTCACGAACGACACCAGGAACTGCACGATCAGCACGATGCCGCCGCACAGCACGGACAGCACGAGCTGCCAGGGGCCGTCGTCGTCGGACGAGATCACATTGGTGAGCAGGTAGACGACTCCCCCCACCACCACCGTGACCAGGAGCTTCTGTGTTACATGCCGTGCATTCAACTCTCTTTCTCCCCCCGTTGGGATCGTGCGTCAGGCTGTGGGCAGTGCTTGTCGTGGGACGGCCAGGTTCTGCAGGACGAGCTGGTCGCGGATGCGCTGGGCGAGGGCGTTCCACTGCCTGCTGTAGCCCGGGGTCCGTTCGAGTTCCCGCCAGGCGTTGTGCAGGGCGGCGTCGACGCGGGCCTGGGGCATCCACAGGTGGAGCAGGTGGTCGACCAGGGGGCGCAGCACCTTCAGGACGGCACGGCCGTCCTCGGAGCCGACGCGCAGTCCGTCGAGTTTGTCGGCGACGGTGGTCAGCAGCCAGTCGTGCAGCGCGAGGTCCTCGCAGAGTCCGGCCGCGGCGGTGGGCGCGGTGCCGGGCGGCAGTCGCAGCTCCACGATCCGCAGCCCGTCCTCGGCCTTGGTGAACCGCAGGGAGGTCTCCTCGCCGTCGGCCGCCGCTGCCGCCGTCCAGCGCAGGCTGGTGTCGGCGGTGGTGAGCGGGGTGTCGTGGTCGAGGATCCGGTGCTGCCGGGAGATCCTCGCGAGCAGGCTGTCGGCGACGGACCCGAGGTCGAGTTCGCCGGGCTGGTGGCCGGTCAGGAAGCCTTCGGTGAGGGCCTTCGCGGGCAGCCGGCCGACCGGGACCAGGGCGCCGGGGCGGACCAGGTAGTAGCCCCAGGGCTGGCGCCGGTCGGGTCCTGCGGCGGGTGCGGAGAAGTACGCGGTGGACTGGAGGACCCGGCCCTCGGTGAGCGCCGCCCGCGCGGTGACGGTGCCGACGGCGCGGCTGCGGGCGCCGGTGGCGGTGGGCAGCCGGCAGTCGACGCCGGTGAGGACGTCCGGGGAGACGGCGTGCCGGTTGGGGTGCCGGGAGACCCGTACGCGTTCGTCGGCGCGCAGCCGCAGCAGTTCCACGGCGGCCCGTTCGTCGACGGCGTCCCGGGTGGGCAGCAGACAGGTGCGCACCTCACCGCAGACGAGGACGGGACCCGAGGCGGTGCCCAGGCCGTCCATCACAGCCCCGGCGGGAACACGTAGGAGGTGCGGTCGACCACGCCGGCGGGTACGGCGAAGCCCTCCGCGGCGGACCGTTCGGCGACCTGGGCGAGCGCCTCGGCCTCGACGTGGACCTGGTCGAGGATGACGCGTACGGCGTGCTCGACGGGCAGGAAGCGGGCGGGCAGGACGCTGCAGGTGACGTACGCCGTGAAGGGCGCGGCCTGCGGGTTGAGGCGCAGGACGGGCGGCAGCGCGTCCCACTCGGCCGGGAAGTCCTTCTCGTCCCAGGGGGTGGGGGTGAGCACGGCGCGGCCGTTGTCGCGCAGCAGGCCGAGGCGGACGAGCTGCCAGACGGAGGCGAGGAAGGCGCAGGACCAGGTGCGGTCGTCGTCGGGGCCGTCCCAGAGTTCGACGTCCATGAAGACGGAGTGGCCGCGGGCGCCGGTCTCGCTGGGCGGCTGCCAGACGGTGCCGGTGGAGTCGAGGGCGGCGGAGGTGCGCCGGGCGGGGGCGCGGCGGCCGTTGGTGAGCCAGCCGGTGCGGCTGACGGGCGGGCGGAAGCCGTTGCTGCCGGGCGGGGGCGACTCCACGAGCCGGTGCAGGACGGACTCGGCGAGTTCGGCCCGGTCGCGGTGGGCGGGGTCGGCCACGGCGCAGCCCGACTCGCGGGCGAGGTAGTCGATGGTGAGCCCGGCGTCGGCGGCGGCGGCCAGCAGGGGCGGGATCAGTTCGGCGGGGGTGGAGAGCCGGGAGAAGTAGTCGTCGATGAGGAAGCAGGTGCTGATCCGGGGGCGCCGCCCGGTGCCCAGCGGGCCGAGTCCGGCCCGGGCGGCGTCCACCCAGGGGCGGACGGCGGCGAAGTGCCGGCGCAGCCGGGCGGGCCCCTCGACGAAGTCCTCCATGTACAAGTGACCTAATTCCAGGGAGAGATGGGAGAACGGAACGGATTCCGTGCGCGGTTCGGCGCTGGTCTCCCGGAAGACGGCCGCGGACCGGTTCACAACTCCCCCCAGAACTTGTCGTCGCTCACCCGCTGGGCGAGATCTCCCATGGCCTGCCAGGTCTCGTTGTTGGCGATCCTGCGGTCGTGCACGTCCTCGTCGGTGATGAGGCGTTCCTGCCATTGCAGGACGGGTTCCAGCGGAATGGAGGCCAGGACCCTTGTCTTGCCGATTCCGCGGCCCGCGGCGAGTTGTTCGAGTTCCTTGTCGCACTTGCGCATCCAGGCGTACTGCGCGGGCGACACCTGGGACCACAGGGGCGACTCGAGATCGGGTACGGCGGCCCGGACGAAACGGGTCGAGCCGTTGAGCGCGTCCGGCCGGTGCCCCATGGCTATACCGGCCTGCACGATTCCCTGCTTTCCGTACACGAGTTCGGCGGCGGCCATCACATGCTGGCGGGTCCACCGGTGATAGACGAGCCAGCGGGTCTTGAGCCGGCCGAGTCCGCCGCGGGGCGAGGTGGCGACCAGGGCGAGGTCCATCGCATAACTGCGTCCGGCGCTCAAGTCGACGATGATGACGTCGAATTCGCGTTTCAGACCGAGGATCAGATCGACGCAGCGGTGCAGGTTCTCCTCGTCGGTGACGAATTCCCCGCCGGTGCGGTCGCCGGGCAGCAGGACGAGCCGGCCGGAGCCGCCGGGCCTGCTGCGCAGGTCGGGGTGTTCGGTGCGGGCCCAGACGTCGACCCGCAGGGGCTTGCCGGTCTTGCCCTGGAGGTACGAGTGCAGCCCGCGGTTCTCGGCCTCGGTGAGCACGTCGGGCAGGTCGAACACGGCCGCGGCGGTCGGGGAGCCGAAGTCGAAGTCCAGGTAGCAGACGTCGTCACCGCCGAGGGCCAGGTGGTAGGCGAGGTTGGCGCTCGTCACGGAGCGGCCCGTGCCTCCTTTGTCGGAGGCGGCGAACACGAGCACGGATCACACCCCCCGGGGGCCGGCGTCGCCCCGGGCCCGGTCGAGTTCGTAGAGCCGGGCGAGGACGCCGAGGGCCAGGGAGTGGGAGGTGCCGGGCTGTTTGTCGAGGAGTTCCCGGGCGCGCCGCAGGTCGGCCTCGATGGCCCGCACCTGTTCGGCCTGGGGGCTCCTCGGGGCGGGCGCGGGCTGCTCCAGCTGCTCCTTGCCGAAGAGGTGGGAGGCCTCGCTGATCGCGGCCTGGGCGAGCGTGGTCATCTCGGTGCTGCGGATCGGGTTCTGGGTGTAGAGGCCGCGCGCGACGACCATGCACTCGGTGACGCGCTCGGTGATGCTCCAGGACAACGGGCCTTCACGGACCGGGAACTCGGGGTACACGGCGTGCACGTTGTCCCAGAGGCCGACGCCCTGGCCGTCGGTGATGCGGCGGGCCCAGAGGTGGTCGAGGATGCTCTCGGCGAGCCGCAGCAGCCGGTCCTGCGAGGCGATGTTCCTGGACAGCGCGCACAGTTGCAGGGTCCGTTTGAGCAGCTGTGCGGAGAAGTCGCCCATGGTCCACTTCATGGCGGGGCCGATCTTCTCGCTGCCCAGCAGCGGCAGGGTGACGCCGGGGTTGTGCAGGCCGACCGCCGGGTCCTCGCGGGTGGGGCGGCTGGTGATGCGGCCGCGGTCGGCGAGCCGTTCCATCACGGCGACGGTGCGGGTGAGGTCGTCGTCGGTGGCGCGTCGGCGGACCAGGTCGTGGACGAGGATGGAGGCCACGGAGAGGGAGAAGTACTCGGACTCCAGCTGCTGGAGCGTGGTGCGCCAGGGGATCTCCTCCAGCGGCCAGGTGGCGTCGTCGAAGCGGGCGATGGCGGACCAGTACTGCTGGGTGATCTCCCAGCGCAGCCGCAGGGCGTCGGCGAGCTTCTGCTGTTCGGCGGTGAGCAGACCGAGGACGAGGGTGCGCTCGGAGGACAGGTCGGGGATGCCGTCGAGGGCGACGACGGTGAAGTACAGGTAGGGCACGGCGCGGGCGACGCCCTCGGGCTGTTTGCCGATGCCCTGGGCGGTGGCCGGTTCGACCTCGATCTCGGGGGCGCCCTTCACCAGGCTCCAGGCCCAGCCGCACTCGAAGAGGCGGTTCTCGTTGCGGAGTTCGTCGGTGACGTCGCCGTCGAGGCCGAGGGTGACGCTCTCGGTGATGAGGGCGCGCAGCGACTTGAAGCGGTCCTGGAAGCGGGCGAGGACCTGCCGGTCGGAGAGCCGTCCGCGGCCGAGGAGACGGGCGAGCGCCTGCCCCTGGTCGGAGGTGATGTCGACGACGTTGACCGTGAAGGAGCGCAGCAGGCTGACCATGGCGGCGGTGAGCCGGGCGCTGGTCTCCTCGCGGAGCTTGTCGATGCGGGCGAGGGTGGAGGCGCGGCGGGTCTTGCCGCGGTAGACCTTGAGGAAGCCGAGGGTGGCCAGGCACAGCGTGATCGACATGGAGTAGGAGTCGACGACGCCGACCTCCCGCTGTTCCTTGGAGAGTTCGAGGTCGGGGTCCTCGGGCGCGAAGTAGTAGCCGCCCGCGAAGGTGGGGCCCTCCTCGCCGCGGTGCTTCTCCATGAAGTCGCCGAGGATCTCGACGAGGTTCGCGGGGATCTGGCTGGAGTCGCCCGCGTGGCGCAGGGACCGTTCCACGTCGAGCTGGGTGGTGTCGGGGTCGTCCAGGCGGAACGGCTCGATCTCGGTGGCCGGGTAGAGGAGGCAGAGCAGTCGCTCGGCGTCGGCGACGCTGCTGAGGCCGCCGTATTCGCCCCAGTCCCAGGTGCCGTCGTCGAAGGAGTGGCGGGCGACGGCCTGCCATACCTCGAGCAGATTCTGTCTCGGCTTGATCTGCATGCCCATTCCCCTCGCACAGGCCGGTCTCTACGGATTCAGCTGCCCCGTGGTCATTCTTTCCGTCGGCCGCAGACCAGAATCATTCCCTCGTATCCGTCGCGCACGAGATGGCCCGGATCGTCGAAGTGGTACATCTTCATGTCCTGGGCGAAAGGAGCGAGCGCGCTCTCCACCTTTTCGTCGTCGATTTCACGGGTGGCCGGGAAATCCACCTCACCGACGCGATATCCCCGGGAATGCTCCATGAAAGCGGCGGCGAAAGGCGCGCCCGGATTCAGGACACTCATGAAACAGCCCACTCCGCGCTGGAACTCGTCGAGCGAGGTGGTGATGGATTCGGCGACGAAGAACATCGTGCCGACGTCCCAGCGGCGGGTGTCGGCGCAGAGGTCGAAAAGGCTGCCGGGTTCGGGCTGCTGGACGGCTTCCTTGAAACGGACCCGGGGGGTGACGTCGAGTTCGGCATAGGCCGGGTCCTCGCACAGGACGTCCCAGAACTGGTCCCAGTGCGGGTCGTACTCGGCGACCTGGCTGCCGAGGTAGGCGAGATTGCGGGCGGACCGCTCCAGGAGCGTGATCCGGTCGCACCAGGGGAGCATGGCGAGCGTGGGATAGAGATTGGGGCCGGCGCCGACGTCAATACCGGAGGGGACTCTGCCGCTCCCCCGGAAATGATCACCGAAGTGGTCGCGCACCCGGGAGACGATCTCCTTGTCCACCGCCTGCATGTGGAGGTAGTTGCGCCCGATGTACGCCTGCGGGTCGAAGTCGTCCCAGCGTACGTCGGCATTCAGTTTTGGATCGGCGGTGGTTCCAGAAGTCATGGTTCACCTTACCGTAAGTCTACCAACGCGCGGGGGTCTTGAAGGCGGGGATACACGTGGCCAATGATGGAGATCAGGTACGGAAATCACACAAGGCCCCAATTCGATATGTCGACATTCACAAGGGGACGGCATGACTCCACTTCCCGGAGATCATTTCCGGTCGGCCACCGGTCCGGCCGTCGGTCCGGCTATCGGCCCGACGATCGGCCAGGTACCCGGAAAGACGCGGTTACGGATCCGAAGGGCCACCGAGGACGATCTGCCGCACCTGGCACGCCTCGACGAGCAGGCCTTCCCCCACGGTCCCTACCCGTTCTTCGTGCTGCGCCAACTCCTCACCGCGTTCCCCGACTTCCTGCTCCTCGTGGAGGAGGGCCGCGAGTTGCACGGCTATGTGCTCGCCAGCCCTCCGCACGAGGCGCAGAGCTGGGTCCTCAGCCTCGCCATCGCCCCCGCCCTGCGTGGACAGGGCCTGGGCCGGCAGCTCATGACGGGGATCCTCGGCCATCTGCGCGGCCAGGGCACCCACTCCGTCTGGCTCTCCGTGGAGCCCGGCAACGAGACGGCCGTCGCCCTCTACCTCTCCCTGGGCTTCGTCCCGGACCCCGGCGGCCCCCGCAAGGACTACTTCGGTCCCGGCGAGGACCGGCTGCTCATGTCGCTGACCCTGTGAACCGCCGTACGAAACGCCTCTGCCACGGCGTCTCCACGGCGTGCCGGTCGTAGTGCCGGCGCACGAACTGCACGGCCTCGGCCGCCGGTACCCCGTCCAGCACCGCCGGACAGGCCGGCGCCGTCCCGGTCCGCCCGCCCGCCGCCACACCCGGGCGAACGCGGCGCGGGCGTCGGACGGGATCCGCGGGCAGCCGGAAGCCGGGCCGGCGCACCCGGCACGCCTCCCAGGGCATGCGCGGCGGCTCCTTCCCGAGCAGACAGAGCCCGTACGACGGCACCGGCCCCGCCGGATCCGGCTCCCGCCGCAGCCCGCGCCCCCGCACGGTCCGCCCGGACGGCAGCACCAGCACCCCGGGCTCACCCTTCTCCCACAACTCGTCCATCCCGCCATGCGAACCTCACCCGCCCGCACAGGCAACCGATTCCCCCCGGCCGGTGGTCTGGAGGGCGAGGAGGGTGCTTGATGCAGGCCGAACTAGAGGATCGGTTCCAGGAGTTCGTCAGAGCGCGATGGTCCCGGCTGGTGCGGACCGCGTATCTGCTCACGGGGGACGTCCACCACGCCGAGGATCTGACACAGACCGCGCTGGCGAAGGCGTACCGCTCGTGGCGGCGGATCGCGCGCACCGACAACCCGGAGGCGTACGTCCGGCGGATGCTGGTCAGCTGCAACAGCGACCGGTTCCGCAAACGGCGGGTCACCGAGGCGCTGACCGCGGCGCCGCCGGACCTGGCGGGGCGCGACGAGGCGACCGGGCGGGTGGAGGAGCGCGGCTCCCTCATGGCCGGGCTGGCCCAGCTGCCCAAGAAACAGCGGGCCGTGGTCGTCCTGCGGTACTGGGAGGACCTGTCGGAGGCGGAGGTCGCCGAGGTGCTCGGCTGCTCCCCCGGCACGGTCAAGAGCCAGGCGTCGAAGGGGCTGGCGAAGTTGCGCACGTATCCGGGACTGGCGCCCAGCCGCGCGGTCTCCGGGCAGGGAGGTACCAGGTGAGCGGCGAGCGACACGTCGACGAGGCCGGGGACGATTTCGAGGAGCGGTTGCGGGAGCTGCTGGTACGGGACGCGGACATCGTCCGCCCCGCACCGGCCCCGTACCCGGCGATCAGGAGGCAGGGCATGGCGGAACGACGGCATCGGATGACGGCGGTCGCGGCGGCGCTGGTGGCGCTGACCGTGGTGCCGGTGGGGGCGTACGCCTGGGCCGGCGGGAACGGGGGGAAGGGCTCCGACACGGCGGCGCCGATGACCTCGGTCAGCGCCCCGGCGAGCCCGAAGTCGACGACGTCGTCCTCCGGTCCCGCGCGGCCGGCGAGCGACGCGCAGCTGCTGGACGGCATCACCTTCACGCAGGCCGCCGAGGGGCTCCAGAAGTGCCTGGACGCCGAGCGGGTCTCGTCGATCACCGGCATGCCGGGCAAGGCGTCGGGCTACCGGATCATCCTCGCCGCGAAGAGCACCGGTGACTCCAACACCCCGGGCGACGGCTTCCACGTCGTCGCGGTGCAGGACAAGCGGACCGGATCCCGGGTGATCTGCAACGTCAAGGACGGCAAGGCCGACGGCGTCAACATCAGCTCCGGAGACGCCGCGTCCCCGGAGGCGGGCCTGGTCGTGCCCGACCCCAACGCCGCCGACCTGTACATGCAGTCGGTCATCGACAAGGGGAAGTGGAAGCTACCGTTCCGCTGGGCCGCCATCGGTTACGTCGACCCGTCGGTCACCCGGGTCACCGTCTCCTACGGCGACAGCACCGTCGACCCGGCCGTCCTGGACCACGGCTGGTACATCGCGTACGGCACCCTGACCGAGGAGGTCGAGCTCGCCCCGCACGTCATGGGCTACGACGCGGCCGGCAAGCTGGTCTACGACTCCGACACCGACAAGACGTACGACCGCGCCCTCCCCTAGCGCTCCGCTAGAGGCCGGAGGCGTCCAGTCGGCGGAACTCGATCGTCTCGTACGGTCCCGCCGTCCCCGTCTCGTACAGCAGCCCCACCGTCTCCGCGTCCACCGGCACCAGGTCGGAGTAGGCGGCGGGGAGTCCGGAGAGGGTGACCGCCCGGGTGAAGGAGGTCCCGGAGTCCGTGCTGCGCCAGACGGCGGGGGCCCTGCGGGCGGTCGGGTCGGAGGGGGCGGAGAACAGCAACGGGGCTCCGGGGCCGCGGAGTTGGAGGGTGCTGCCCTGGACGACGGGGGCGTCGGCGAGGGTGGGCTGCGGGGCGTAGGGGTGGAGCAGGCTCTCGCCGCCGTCCTCGGAGACGGCGTCCACCCGGTTGCCGGGCGCCCGGCCGCCCTGGTCACGGGCGTTGAAGTAGACACGGCCGTCCGGTAGCTGGGCGGCCGTGCTCTCGTTGGCGTTGACCGTGCCGTCGTGGTCGGCGTCGACGAAGCCCAGCCGCCAGCTGCGGCCGCCGTCGTCGCTGAGCAGGGCGTGGCCGCCGTAGTAGCGGGCCTCCCGGCCGGTGTCGGCGGAGTCGGCGGGCGGGGCGGCGGAGTGGTTGGCGGGGACGACCAGCCGGCCCCGGTGCGGGCCCCGGGTGAGGGCGAGGGCATGGCCGGGGCCGGTGGCGTACCAGCGCCAGGACGGCAGCCGGACCGCGTCCGTGATGTCCCGCGGCGGGCTGAAGCGGCGGCCGTCGTCCGCGCTGTGCTGCACGTACACCCGGCGGCCCGGCGCCTCCCCGCGCATGATCTGCGCCTCGGTCGCCGTGCCCGGGTTGGCGCAGCTCACCAGGACCACGGTCCCGGTGCGCGGGTCGACCACCGGCGCCGGGTTGCCCCGGGTGTCGCCGTCTCCGGCGGCCACCACGGTCAGCGGGCCCCAGGTGCAGCCGCCGTCGGTGGAGCGGCGCAGCACGATGTCGATGTCCCCGGTGTCCCCGGGCCCGTCCCGGCGCCCCTCGGCGAAGGCCAGCAGGGTGCCGGTGGGGGTCCCCCCGCTCGAGCGAAGCCGAGAGTGGGGGAGGGTGGTGACGGCGGCGGGGATGCGGTAGGAGGCGTAGCCGCCCTGCCCGGAGACGTACGGCACGGAGGAGGTGCAGCGGCTGCCCGGGCCCGCGGCGGCCGGGCCGGCGGCGCCGAGGGGGGTCAGGACCACGGCGGTGGCGAGGAGGGCACGGCTCAGCAGGGTCATCGCGGCTCCCTTGGACGGACTGCCCACATCGTCCCCGGCACCACCGTCCCCGACTCGTACGCCACGACGACGAGCCGCGCCCGCTCGTGCGCCCCCGGCGTGGTCAGGAGGGCGTGCCCGCCGCATCCAGCAGGCGGGTGACCTCGTCCGCGTCGATCGTCAGGGCCGCGCCCACCGTGGCGAGGACCTCGCGTTCGGCGGGGGTGTAGGGGCCGTCCGCGAGGGCGATGCGGGCGCCCTGGAGGAGGATCGCCTCGCGGCCGGTGGGGGCGAGGTGGGGGGCGAGGGGGTCGAGTGCCTCGTGGAGCTCTATGGCGAGTCCGGCGCCGCAGGGTTCGCCGTAGGTGCGGCCGGTGTCGGCGGCGAGGGCGTCGACGAGGGCGGCGAGCTGTTCGCGGGTGCAGTCGGTGAAGCCGGCCGCGCGGACCGCGTCGGTGGCCGTGTCGAGGGAGGGGCGGGCGCAGGTGCCGCCCGCGGAGAGGACGGCGAGGGCGACGGTGTGGACGGCGTCGCGGAGCATCGCGGAGAAGCGGGTGGTGGTGGGGTGGTCGAGGACGTCGGTGCCGTACTGGCACTGGCAGGCCGCGCACTCGACGACCGGGCCGGTATCGCCGCGCGAGAGGACGGGCAGACCGAGGAGGGTGAACCGGCGCCGGCCGGTCAGCCGCTGGTAGTTGCGGTCGCCGCCGCAGCCGGGGCAGAAGAACTCGCCGTCCCCGACGGGTGTCCACGCGGTACGGGTGCCCAGGATGCGGGCAAGCCTGGTGACCTGGCCGTCTCGTCCCCGTCCTGGCAGCACGTCGCACCTCCGTAACCCCGCGGCAACATCGCCACGTCTGCGTGATGTTAGCCACAGGGGGGAGGACTAGTCAGCACCCAGGACGAG
Source organism: Streptomyces sp. NPDC005811 (assembly GCF_040630405.1). Taxonomy (NCBI): domain Bacteria; kingdom Bacillati; phylum Actinomycetota; class Actinomycetes; order Kitasatosporales; family Streptomycetaceae; genus Streptomyces; species Streptomyces sp. NPDC005811. The sequence continues at coordinate 152,884 of NZ_JBEXXK010000001.1, read as the reverse complement.
ACCTTTCCGTGACCTGCACGGGACGGTGGCCGATAACCGACGGGGCCTTGATCGCCGTATACGACGGTCAAGGCCCCGAAACAGCCGGTCAGGCAGGTCAGCGGGTCGCGCGGTTGACCGCGGAGACGACCGCCTTCAGCGAGGCACGCGTCGTGTTCGCGTCGATGCCGATGCCCCACAGAACCTTGTCGCCGATCGCGCATTCGATGTACGAGGCGGCCTGCGCGGAGGCGCCCTCGCTCATCGTGTGCTCCTGGTAGTCGAGCAGGCGTACGTCGATGCCGATGGACTGCAGGGCGTCGAAGAAGGCCGAGATCGGACCGTTGCCGGTACCGGTCAGGACGGTGTCCTGGCCGTCGACCGTGGCCTCGACGGTGAGGGTGTCCACGCCGTCGGTGTCGGTGGTCGACTGGCCCGTGCGGACCTGGATGCGGCCCCAGGGGTTCTCCGGGTTCGGCAGGTACTCGTCCTGGAAGACCGCCCAGATGTCGGAGCCGGTGACCTCGCCGCCCTCGGCGTCCGTCTTCGCCTGGATGAGCTTCGAGAACTCGATCTGCATCCGGCGGGGCAGGTCCAGCTTGTGGTCGTTCTTCAGGACGTACGCGATCCCGCCCTTGCCGGACTGCGAGTTGACCCGGATGACGGCCTCGTAGGAGCGGCCGACGTCCTTGGGGTCGATCGGCAGGTACGGGACGGCCCACTCGATGTCGTCGACCGTGACGCCCTTGGCCGCCGCGTCGGCCTCCATCGCGTCGAAGCCCTTCTTGATGGCGTCCTGGTGGGAGCCGGAGAAGGACGTGTAGACCAGGTCGCCCACGTACGGGTGGCGCGGGTGGACCTCCATCTGGTTGCAGTACTCCCACGTACGACGGATCTCGTCGATGTCGGAGAAGTCGATCTGCGGGTCGACGCCCTGCGAGAACAGGTTCATGCCCAGGGTCACCAGGTCGACGTTGCCGGTGCGCTCGCCCTGGCCGAACAGACAGCCCTCGACGCGGTCGGCGCCGGCCATCAGGGCCAGTTCGGCGGCGGCGACGGCCGTACCGCGGTCGTTGTGCGGGTGGACGGAGATGACGACGTGCTCGCGGCGGGAGATGGTGCGGCTCATCCACTCGAAGCGGTCCGCGTGCGTCGAGGGGGTCGAACGCTCCACCGTGGCGGGCAGGTTGAGGATGATCTCGCGGCCCGGGCCGGGCTGGTAGACGTCCATCACCGCCTCGCAGACCTCCAGCGCGAAGTCCAGCTCGGTGTCGGTGAAGATCTCGGGGCTGTACTGGTAGCCGAACTCGGTCTCCGGGCCCAGCAGCTTCTCGGCGTACTCCATCACCAGCCGGGTGCCGTCGACGGCGATCTGCTTGATGTCGTCCTTGGAGCCGCGGAAGACCACCCGGCGGAAGACGGGGGCGGTGGCGTTGTACAGGTGGACGGTGGCCCGCTTGGCGCCCTTCAGGGACTCCACGGTCCGCTCGATCAGGTCCTCGCGGGCCTGGGTCAGCACGGAGATCGTGACGTCGTCCGGGATCACGCCCTCTTCCTCGATGATCGAGCGCACGAAGTCGAAGTCGGTCTGGCCGGAGGCGGGGAAGCCGACCTCGATCTCCTTGTAGCCCATCTTGACCAGCTGGTCGAACATCCGGCGCTTGCGCTCGGGCGACATCGGGTCGATCAGGGACTGGTTGCCGTCCCGCAGGTCGGTGGAGAGCCAGCGGGGGGCTACGGTGATCCGCTGGTTCGGCCAGGTGCGGTCGGGGATGTCGACCTGCTCGTACTGTCCGTACTTGTGGATCGGCATCTGGCTGGGCTGCTGGCGGTTCGCCATGTTCGCGGGGCTCCTCAGGATGTCCGGAAGGACGGCCGACGATGCAACGCAAAGCTCCGCGGGGAGGGAGTCGACCTGTCTTACAGGCCCTCGCCGCGGCAGCTAAGGAGAAGCAGCCCGAAACGCATAGTGCTCCGCAGCCTAGCCGAGCCGCTCCCGTCGCGTGGGTCCGTATCAGTATGCGGGACCACGGGAACCAAAGGGGCGAAACGTGCGCTATACCACTGCCCGCCGCAGATCAGCCATGTTTGTCACTGTTTTTCACCGATCATGGTTGCCTGTAGTGACACCGGAATAACACAGTGCAATGGTGCGACTCATGACGACGAACGGGGGCTTCGAGCCCGTCTTCTGCACCGTCGTACCGCCGCATGTCCTCGACAAGCTGGCGAGCAACGACGACCCCGCCCTGTCCCGGCCCGCCCAGCGCACCCTGCTGCGCGACGGCGAGCTGCGCAACCGCCGCCGGGTGGGCACCGAGTACGGCCTGTGGGCCGGCCCGACGGCGATCGCGAAGGCACCGGCCGACCAGCCGCTGCGCTCGATCTACGACTGCGCGCACGGCACCGACCTGCCCGGCACCAAGGTCCGCTCCGAGGGCCAGGACCCCGGCCAGGACGCCACGGTCAACCGCGCCTACTCCGGGCTCGGCGCCACCTTCGACCTCTACCTCAAGGCCTACGCCCGCCACTCCATCGACGGCGACGGTCTGCCGCTGGACGCCAGCGTCCACTACGACGAGGGCTACAACAACGCCTTCTGGAACGGCGAGCAGATGGTGTTCGGCGACGGCGACGGCCAGATCTTCGTCGACTTCACCAACTCCGTCGACGTCATCGGGCACGAGCTCACCCACGGCGTCACGCAGTACACGGCGAACCTGACCTACTACGGCCAGCCGGGCGCCCTGAACGAGTCGATGTCCGACGTGTTCGGCTCGCTCATCAAGCAGTACACGCTCGGCCAGACCGCCTCCGAGGCCGACTGGCTGATCGGCGCGGGCATCCTCGCCCCCGGCGTCACCGGTTCGGCCCTGCGCTCGATGAAGGCCCCGGGCACGGCGTACGACGACGACGTCCTCGGCAAGGACCCGCAGCCCGCGACCATGGACGACTACGTCCGCACCGGCCGCGACAACGGTGGCGTGCACATCAACTCGGGCATCCCCAACCACGCGTTCTACCTGGTCGCGACGGCCCTCGGCGGGCACGCCTGGGAGAAGGCGGGCCAGATCTGGTACGACGTGCTCACCGGCGGCAAGCTCACCCAGAAGGCGCTGTTCACCGACTTCGCCAAGCTGACCGTGAAGGCGGCGCGGGCGCGGTTCGGGGACGGCGGCGACGAGCTCCGGGCCGTGCAGAAGGCGTGGGAGCAGGTGGGGGTGCGGATCCTGTAGATCCGTACTAGACACGGTCCCATGCGGATTCGAGTGAGTCGCACGGGCGGCTTCGCGGGCATCGAGCGGCACGCCGAGGTGGACACCTCGGGGCGTCCCGATGCCCGCGCGTGGGAGGACCTGGCGAAGCAGGCGCTGGCGGACGGCGGTCCCACCCGTCCGCAGGGCGTCCCGGACGGGTTCAGCTACGAGATCACGGTGGACGGCAGGACGGTGTACGCGGCCGATCCCCGGCTCACCCCCGAGCAGCGCAAGCTGATCTCGCAGGTGTTGAAAGAAGGAGCCTGAAAGAAGGGGCCTGAAGGAAGGGGCCTGAAGAGGGGGCTTCCGGGAAGGGGTCCGGGCTGCCGTGCGCCGGGGCGTGCAACCGGTAGTTGCCGCCCGGGCGTTGACTTCCTTACCGGTGGGTAAGGATGATCCCGCCCATGGCGAACGATCCGCGCGACGCGGTGCACCCGATCCCCCAGTTCCCGGCCGGCTTCCTGTGGGGCGTCTCCACCTCCGCCCATCAGATCGAGGGCGCCGCGGACCGGCGCGAGCCGTCCGTGTGGGACACCTTCTCCGCCGAGCCCGGACGGGTGAAGGACGGCTCCACGGCGGAGGTGGCCTGCGACCACTACCACCGCCACACCGAGGACGTGGCCCTCCTGAAGGACCTCGGGGTGGACGCGTACCGCTTCTCCATATCCTGGCCCCGGGTGAACTCCCCCGGCGGTCTGGACTTCTACGACGCCCTGGTGGACGAGCTGCTGGCGGCGGGCGTGCGCCCCGTCCCCACCCTCTTCCACTGGGACCTGCCGGCCCGCCTGGACTGGCTGGAGCGCGACACCGCGTCCCTCTTCGCGGACTACGTGACGACGGTCGTGGACCGCCTCGGCGACCGGGTGAACAAGTGGATCACCCTCAACGAGCCCGCCGAGCACACCCTGCTGGGCCACGCCCTCGGCACCCACGCCCCCGGCAAGCAGCTGCTCTTCGACGCGCTGCCGGTCGCCCACCACCAGCTCCTCGCCCACGGTCTCGCGGTACGGGCCCTGCGCGCGGCCGGTGCCACGGACATCGGCGTCGCCAACTCCCACGGCCCGACCTGGCCCGCGTCCCAGGAACCGGCCGACCTGGAGGCGGCCGCCTTCTACGACCTCCTGCTGAACCGGCTGTTCGCGGAGCCGCTGCTGCTGGGCGAGTACCCGGAAGGGCTCGGCGAGCTGATGCCGGGCGATGTCGCCACCGATCTGAAGATCATCGGCGAGCCGCTCGACTGGTACGGCGTGAACTACTACGCCCCGACCAGGGTGGGCGCCCCGCAGGGCACCGAGATCGAGTTCGGCGGGATCACCATGCCGGCCGAACTCCCCTTCTCCGTACGGGAGATCGAGGGCGTCCCGGTGACGGACTTCGGCTGGCCGGTGGTCCCCGAGGGCCTGACCGAACTGCTCACCACCTTCAAGGAGCGCTACGGCGACCGCCTCCCGCCGGTGGTCATCACCGAGAACGGCTGCTCCTACGACGGCCTCGACGACCAGGACCGGATCGCCTACCTCGACGGCCATGTCCGCGCGCTGCACCGGGCGCTGGAGGCGGGCGTGGACGTACGCGGCTACTTCGTGTGGTCGCTGCTGGACAACTTCGAGTGGGCGGAGGGCTACGCGCGCCGCTTCGGCCTGGTCCACGTCGACTACGCGAGCCAGACCCGCACCCCCAAGGCGTCCTACCACTGGTACCGGGACGTCCTGCGGGCCCAGGCATCGCGGGCGCGGGGATGACGACGGAGGACAGGGCGCCGGACCGCGGCGCCCCGGCCGCCCCCGCCGCCCCCGGGGCCGCGCTGGCCGAGCCCGTCGAGCGCGTGGGCAAGGGCTGGACCTCGGCCCTGTCCCTCGCCAACGGGGCGATCTGGGTGGGCTGGTACGGCCCGCTGCAGATCCTGCTTGCCTCCCAGGCCAAGGACTTCGCGCCCGGCTCCGGCATGTCGAAGGAGACCATGCTGGCCTGGGTCACCGGCGTGGGCGCGCTGGTGTCGCTGTGGGCCAACCCGCTCTTCGGCGCCCTGTCGGACCGGACCACGTCCCGGTACGGCCGCCGTACCCCGTGGATCGTGGCGGGCGCGGTGGGCGGCGCCCTGTCCCTGCTGCTGCTCGCGGTGGCGGACGGGGTGTGGACGATGGCGCTGGGCTGGTGCCTGGTGCAGCTCACCCTCAACGCGGCCTTCGCGGCGGTCACGGCGGCGGTCCCGGACCGGGTGCCCCGGTCCCAGCGGGGTTCCGTGGGCGGCTGGCTCGGGGTCGCACAGGTCCTCGGCGTGGTCGGCGGCACGGCGCTCGTCACGGTGGCGGGCGGCGTGGGCGCGGGCTATGTGGCGTGCGCGGTGTTCACCGCGCTGGGCGTGCTGCCGTACGTCCTGCGCTACGAGGATCTGCGGCTGCCGGTGACGGACCGCCCTGCCTGGTCCTGGCCCGGCTTCCTGAAGGGCTTCTGGCTGAGCCCCAGGAGGTACCCCGACCTGGGCTGGGCCTGGCTCACCCGGTTCCTGATGAACCTGAGCAACGCGCTGGTGCTGCTGTACCTGCTGTACTACCTGCGCGACCGGCTGCACTACGCCGACCCCGACCAGGGCGTGCTGATCCTTTCGGCGGTGAACGGGCTCACCCTGCTCGCCACGGTCGTCGTCGGGGGCGTCTGGTCGGACCGGGTGGGCCGGCGCAAGCCGTTCGTGGTCTGGTCCGGCGTGCTGATGGCGGTGGCGACGGCGGGGCTCGCGGTCTGGCAGACCTGGCCGGGGGCGATCGTCGCGGCGGCCGTGCAGGGCATCGGCTACGGCGTGTTCGCCTCCGTCGACTTCGCGCTGATGACCGACGTCCTGCCCAAGGCCCTGGACCGGGGCAAGGACCTCGGCATCATCAATGTCGCCAACTCCCTGCCCCAGGTCGCGGCCCCCGTCCTCGCCGCCCCGCTCGTCACCTACCTCGGCGGCTACCGGATGCTGTACGCGGTGGCGGCGGCGGTGGGCCTGGCGGGCGCGGTGCTGGTGGGGCGGATCAGGGGGGTGGAGTGAGCCTCTCCCCCGGGGCTACAGGGCTCCGGCGTCCCGGGCGGTCCACGCCGACGGGTAGACCGGGCGGAAGCCGAGATCCCGGCGGATCCGCCGGTTGGACATGATCCCGAACCAAGGGCCGGGGTCGGTGTCGGGGTCGGTGTCGGGGTCGGTCCGGGTCCCGATGCCGGCCGGCACCTCGACCCCGTTGAGGTGGTACAGCTCGACCGTCGTGACGGGGGCGTCGTCGGCGATGTTGTAGACCGGCCCGCCCACCGCGGGCGCGTACAGCAGGCGCAGCAGCCCCTGGGCGACGTCGGCGTGGTGGGTCATCTGCAACCGCTGGGCCGGCGCCCAGGCCGCGGCCCACTGGAGGGCCTGGGCGAGGTGGGGGTCACCGTCGCCGTAGACGAAGGGCAGCCGGGCGATCCGCACCTGAAGCCCGTCCAGCGCCAGCAGCTCCCGCTCGGCGGCCGCCTTGGACTCGTTGTAGGCGCCCCACATCATGCCGCCGGGCCGGATCTCGTCGTCCTCGGTGAGCGGCCGCCCCCGCCCGACGCCGTACACCATCCCCGTGCTGACCTGCACGAACCGCCCCACCCCGGCGCTCCGCGCGGCCCGTCCGAGCGCCACGGCGGCATCCCGGTTGACGGCCCACGCCTCCTCGTCCGGCACCCCCCGGAAGGAGGCCGCGGCATGCACCACCGCGTCCACCCCCGCCACGGCCTTGCCGAGGGTCTCCTCGTCCCGCAGATCCCCGGTCACCACCTCGGCGCCCAGCTCGGCGAACCGCTCCCCGCGCGCCGCGTCCCGGACCAGCACCCGCACCCGCTCGCCCGGCTCGCGCTGCGCCAGCAGCCTCGGCACGAAGCGCCGCCCGACCTGTCCGGTGGCCCCTGTCACGAGTGTCAGCATGATCGTCTCCTCACGTCCGTACTCTCTGCTGCCTCCACCCTCGGGCGGAGCCGGAGCGGGCGGGAGAGACCCGTGGATCAGGGGATCGGCAGTCCCTGGATAAGACCGGCGGGATGCCGCAGCCTGGAAGGGTGAACCGAGCCGAACTCGCCGACTTCCTGCGCCGCGGGCGGGCCCGTCTCGCCCCCTCGGACGTGGGCCTGGCCCCGGGCGCCCGGCGCCGCACCCCCGGACTGCGCCGCGAGGAGGTGGCCGGGCTGGCGGGCATGTCCGTGGACTACTTCACGCGTCTGGAACAGTGCCGCGGCCCCCGCCCGTCCCGCCAGATGCTGACGGCACTCGCCCGCGCGCTGCGGCTGAGCGCCGACGAACGCGACCATCTGTTCCACCTGGCCGGTGAGGAGCCGCCGCGCCGGGAGACGGCGTCGACGCATGTGTCGCCCGGCCTGATGCTGATCCTGGACCGGCTGGACGACACCCCGGCGCAGGTGGTGACCGACTGCGGTGAGGTGCTGGCCCAGAACGCGATGGCCAGGGCGCTGACCCTCGACGTGATGTCCCGGCCCCGGCGCGAGCGCAACCTCGTCCGCAGGTACTTCCTGGACCCGGCCGCGCGCACCCTGTTCCCGGAGGAGGACCGCCCGGACCACGCCCGCGCCCAGGTGGCCAATCTGCGCGCGGTGACCGCCGCCCGTCCCGACGACCCGGAACCTGCCGCGCTGGTCGCCGAACTCCGCGCGGGCAGCGAGGAGTTCGCCCGCCTCTGGGACGCCCACGAGGTGGCCCTGCGCCACAAGGCGACAAAACGCTTCCTGCACCCGCTGGTCGGCCTGCTGGACCTGGACTGCGAGGTCCTGCTCAGCTACGAGCACCACCAGCTCCTGGTCGTCCACACGGCCCGCCCGGGCACGGACACCTACGAACGCCTGCGGCTCCTGCGGGTGCTGGGGCTCCAGGACTTCACGCCCGGCGGGGTGGGGGCGGGGGGCGGCTGAGGCGCCGCTTGTCCCTGTTCGCGACGGGGCAGGATGACTCCGGCGTCGCGGCGGGGCAGGGGGAAGGCTGATGCGAGTCGGTGGCTGGGGACTGGAACTGGTCTGTGTCTGTTACCTGTTGATCGTCTACATCACCAGCCGGGGGCTGATCGCCGCTCCCCGGTACCGGCTGTTGCAGGCGCGGCTGCGGGACTGCCGGGCGCGGGCGGCGTATCTGGGCGGGGTCTGGGAGGACGGGGCGCCGCAGCGGGCCGTGGTCGGGGCGGTGGCGGGGCGGCTGGCGCAGTTGGAGGAGGGCGGGACCGTGGTGTGGCGGCTGAGCGCGCGGTACGGGGTGATCGCGATCCCGCTGTCGAAGCTCGCCGCGGCGTGGCGGGTGCTGCACGCCGCGGAGCGCAGGCTGCTCGGGGTCGAGCCGGAGGAGGAGGTGCTGGCGCAGCGGGAGTCGCTGGTGCTCCGGCTGCGGGCGTCGGGGGATGCGGCCGACGAGGAGATGGCGGACCGGGTCGCCGCCGCCGACGTGGGCGCGGTCGCGGGGCGGGCGCTGGTGCTGGCGGCCGCTCAGCGGCTGGACGACGCCGAGGACGGGGCGGCGGAGCGGGACTACGACCAGCAGCGCATCGCGCTGTGGCTGGCGCTGACCGGGCTGTGCGCGGTCCTGCTGATCGGGAGGGTGCTGGATCACCGGGAGACGATGCTGCTCGGTGCGCTGGGCGGGTTCCTGTCCCCGGTGGTCGGGGTGATGCGGGCGCAGCGTCCGCCGTCGTCGTGGGGGGTGCTGGTGCTCGCGCCGGTGGGCGGGGCGCTGGCGGCGGTCGGGGGGCTGCTGCTGGTGCGGATGCTCGCCGACCCCGAGCTGAACCTGCTCGGCCAGGTGTTCCTGGAGAACTCCTGGAACGCCCCGGCCCGTCCGATCGCGCTGGCCATCGCCCTGCTCTTCGGCTTCTCCGGCCAGCTCTTCTCCCGGCTGGCCCTCACCGCCACCGGCCAGCTGACCGCACCGGCGCCGGGCCCGCGGGCGGTGTGAGGGCCGCCGTACCGTCTAGAAGCCGAGCTTGCGGAGCTGCTTGGGGTCGCGCTGCCAGTCCTTGGCGACCTTGACGTGCAGGTCGAGGAAGACGGGGGTGCCGAGGAGGGCCTCGATCTGCTGGCGGGACTTGATGCCCACGTCCTTCAGGCGGCGGCCCTTCGGGCCGATGATGATGCCCTTCTGGCTGGTGCGCTCGATGTAGATGTTCGCGTGGATGTCGAGGAGCGGCCGGTCGGCGGGGCGGTCCTCGCGCGGGAGCATCTCCTCGACGACGACGGCGATGGAGTGCGGCAGCTCGTCGCGGACGCCCTCCAGGGCGGCCTCGCGGATCAGCTCGGCGACCATCACCTGCTCGGGCTCGTCGGTCAGGTCGCCCTCGGGGTAGAGCGCGGGGCCCTCGGGGAGCATGGGGACCAGCAGGTCGGCGAGGAGGTCCACCTGGCGGTCGCCGACCGCGGAGACGGGGATGATCTCCGCCCACTCGAAGCCCAGCTCCTTGCCGAGCTGGTCGATCGCGATGAGCTGCTCGGCGAGCACCTTGGAGTCCACGAGGTCGGTCTTGGTGACGACGGCGACCTTCGGGGTCTTCTTGATGCCGGCCAGTTCCTTGGCGATGAAGCGGTCGCCGGGGCCCAGCTTCTCGTTCGCCGGGAGGCAGAAGCCGATCACGTCGACCTCGGCCCAGGTGGTGCGGACCACGTCGTTGAGGCGCTCGCCGAGGAGCGTGCGCGGTTTGTGCAGCCCCGGGGTGTCGACCAGGATGAGCTGGGCGTCGGGGCGGTGCACGATGCCCCGCACCGTGTGCCGGGTGGTCTGCGGCCGGTTCGAGGTGATCGCCACCTTCTTCCCGACCAGAGCGTTCGTGAGGGTGGACTTGCCCGCGTTGGGGCGGCCCACGAAGCAGGCGAAGCCGGCGCGGTGCAGGGTCCCGGCCGGCTGCTCGGATGACTGGTTACGAACGCTCATGGCCCCATTCTCCCTGATCCATGAAGCCCCGCCGTACACACGAGCGGCTCCGCCGCCCTCGGTGAGCTTCCGGAAACCCGCCCGCAACGAAACGTCACGGAAACACACCCGTACGCGACCGGAAACCGGGACCGGTGACCCTCTGACGAGCCCACCCACCGTTGGAGACCCCGTGACGTCCCTCGCCGCCGCACACGTCGACACCGGCGACACCGCCTGGCTGCTCGCCGCCACCGCGCTCGTCCTGCTGATGACCCCGGGCCTGGCCCTCTTCTACGGCGGCATGGTCCGCACGAAGAGCGTGCTCAACATGCTCATGATGAGTTTTGTGTCGATCGCGCTGGTCACGATCGTGTGGCTGGCCGCCGGCTACTCCCTCGCCTTCGGGGACGACCTGGGCGGCGGGATCATCGGCGGGCTGGAGCACGCCGGCATGGCGGGCCTCGGCCCGGACAGCGTCCAGGGCACGGTCCCGACGCTCCTCTTCGCCACCTTCCAGCTCACCTTCGCGATCATCACGGCGGCCCTGATCAGCGGCGCGATCGCGGACCGCGCGAAATTCGGGGCCTGGCTGGTCTTCGTCCCCGTCTGGGCGCTGCTCGTATACGTTCCCGTCACCCACTGGGTCTGGGGCCCCGGCGGCTGGATCGTCAGCGAGCTGGGCGCCCTCGACTTCGCGGGCGGACTCCCCGTCGAGATCACCTCCGGCGCCTCGGGACTCGCCCTCTGTCTGGTCCTCGGCCCCCGTCTGGGCTTCAAGAAGGACGCGATGCGTCCGCACAACCTGCCCATGGTCGTGCTCGGCGCCGGTCTGCTCTGGTTCGGCTGGTTCGGCTTCAACGCGGGCTCCGCCCTCGGCGCCAACGGGCTCGCCGCCGCGGTCTTCCTCAACACCCTCGCCGCCGGCTGCACCGGCCTGCTGGGCTGGCTCTTCGTCGAGCAGAAGCGCGACGGCCATCCGACCACCCTGGGCGCGGCCTCGGGCGCGGTGGCCGGTCTGGTCGCGATCACCCCGTCCTGCGGGTCGGTCTCCCTGCTCGGCGCGCTCGTCGTCGGTCTGGCCGCCGGTGCGGTCTGCTCGTATGCCGTGAGCTGGAAGTTCAAGTTCAACTACGACGACTCGCTGGACGTCGTCGGCGTCCACCTGGTCGGCGGCGTCATCGGCACCCTCCTCATCGGCGTCTTCGCCGTGGACACCATGACCGGTGGCGCGGAGGGGCTCCTGTACGGCGGCGGGTTCACCCAGCTCGGCAGGCAGCTGGTCGCGGTGGTCGTCGTGGCGGCGTACGCCTTCGGTGTGACGTACGGCATCGGCACGGTCCTCGACCGCACGCTGGGCTTCCGCGCGGACGAGGACCAGGAGCACACCGGCCTGGACCTTACGGTGCACGCCGAGACCGCATACGATCACGGCGTCCTGGGCCACGGTGCCCCGGTCGGCCACTCCGTCCTCCCCTCCGCCCAGAAGGTCAAGCCCCACGAATGAAGCTCATCACCGCGATCGTCAAGCCGTACCGCCTCGACGAGGTCAAGACGGCGCTCCAGGAGCTCGGCGTCCACGGGCTGACCGTGACCGAGGCCAGCGGGTACGGCCGGCAGCGCGGCCACACCGAGGTGTACCGGGGGGCCGAGTACCAGGTCGACCTCGTGCCGAAGGTGCGGATCGAGGTCGTCGTCGAGGACGCGGAGTCCGAGGCGGTGATCGACGCGGTGGTGCGGGCGGCGCACACCGGGAAGATCGGGGACGGGAAGGTGTGGGCGGTGCCGGTGGAGACGGTGGTGCGGGTGCGGACGGGGGAACGAGGTCCCGACGCCCTTTAGGCACCGGTCGTGGTGTGTGTTTTCGTCTGCGGGTGCGTTGTGGCTGGTCGCGCAGTTCCCCGCGCCCCTTCAGGGCGCATTCGGCGCCGTCTGATCAAGAACCACACCCCGATGGCGATCCCCGCCGCCAGCACCCCGGTCACCAGCCACGGCACCGCCACGAAGGACGCCGTCGCCGACTCCTTCGTGCCCGTGGCCGTCGCCGTCAGCCTCACGTCCGCCCAGTCGAGCTGAGGCGCCCCCGTCCACCGTTCCGTCAGGCGGACGCGTTGGCCCGGCAGGAGCTGGGACGGGAGTCTCTTCAGGTCCCGGGTGAGGAGCGTGCGGCCGAAGAGACCCTCGGCCTTGAGGGCGACCTTGGGCTGGAGGGTGACGTTGCCGGTGTTGTGCAGGGTGTAGGAGATCGTCGCCGTGCTGTCGCCGAGGCCGGGGATCAGCGGCTGGTGGTGGCTGATGCGGACGTCCTCGACGGCGAGCGCGGGCAGCGTGGGGCCGCCGACCGTGAGGTAGACGCGGGCGCCGACCGCCCGCTGGACGCCGAGGGCGACCGAGCCGTCGCCCCGGTCGATCCGTTCGTCTAGGGCGACGATCGCGCCGGGGTGGTCCCCGGGCTCGGCGTTCTCGGGCACCTTGACGGTGAACGGCACGGTGACGGTCTGGTGGGCGGGCACGGTGACCCGGTCCTTCGGCAGGACGGCCCACGCGCCCACGCCCCGCATCCGCTCCCCGAGCGACTTCACGGCGAAACCGCCGTCGCGGGCGGTGTTGTAGGCGTCGGCGGCGTACAGCCGGAAGGTGAGGGGGCCGGCCGTCTTGTTGGCGACGACGACCTTGTCCTGGACGCTCTGGCCGGGATCGGCGGAGACATAGAAGTACGGCCGTGCGGCGATGGCCGAGGAGACGGGGTAGACCGACCAGCTTCCGTTGTCGGCGGCCCGGGCGGGCGCGGCGGTCAGCAGGCCGAGCAGAAACGGCAGGAGCAGCGGGAGGAGAACGGCGTACGGCTTGCGCAGCGACATGGGTGCGGACCCCCACAGACGTTCCACGGGTGATGGGACGGGCTCGGTGGGCGGGCGGGTGCGGGCCTGTGGGGCGGCCGCCCGGCCACCGCGAGGACGGGTGGTTCAGGTGAGCGTGAGCGTCAGGACACCGGCGTACGAGCCCGGCGGGGTGAACGCCGGTACGTCGAGGGAGAGTCCGGCCTTCGCGGTGAACTCACCACCGGTGAGGGTGCCGTCCGGCGTGGAGGCGAGGGTCGCCCCCGCGCTGCCCACGACGCCGGACGAGCCGGCCACGCAGGTGCTCGGGCTGTCCGCCTTGGTGGTGCAGGTGGGCGTCCAGCTCAGCTTGCCGGCGTCGATCTTGGCGCCGGGTCCGCTGAAGTCGGTGACCTTGCCGGTCAGGGACCAGCCCGCGGGTCCGCCGCGGTAGTCCTTGACCGTCACCGCGTTGAGGTCGCCGGTCGAGGGGTCGCCGGAGCCGAAGTCGACCGTGGACATCGCGACGCTGTCCCCGGACTGCTCCATGGACAGGTCACCCGCCTTGACGGTCGTCGTCAGCTTCTGGCTGCCCTCGGGGATCGGCGTGTCGTCGATGACGACGTACGCGGCGGTCGAGGTGCCCAGGTCGGAACTCCAGGCACTGCCCTCGTACGCCACGATCCCGGTGGTGGTGAGGTCGTTGACGACGAGCGAGCCGGAGATGCTGCCCGAGGAGTCCGCGGTGACGGTGGTCCTGTCCGCGGTCTCGTCGGATCCGGAGCGCCCGGCGACGGTGACCGTCGCGCCCGCGGTGAAGCCGCCGCCGGTGAAGGAGACGGGGTCTCCCGGGCCGCCGGAGGCCGAACCGAGTCCGAGGTTACGGGTGTTGGCGGGCGGGTTGTCCGCGGCGGTGACGGTCTCCGACACCGGGGCGGGCGGGTTGGTCACCGTGCAGACGGTGTCCAGTTCCAGGATGTAGCTGGTGTGGATGTTGTAGTCGCCGGGCGAGAGGGTGATCGCGCCGGGCGAGGTGACCGTGAACGTGCCGGTCATCGAGAACGACGGGAAGGCGCCGTTGCCGGGCACCGGGTCGTTCTTCTTGGGGCCCGCGACGGTGACGTTGCCGGTCTGCGCGCCACCGAGGGCGACCACTCCGGTCGGCGTCATGATGTCGGCCGGCAGGTCGATCACGGTGGGGTTGCTCGCGGCGGCCTTGACCACCGTGTAGGTCACGGTGACGGTGTCGCCGACCTTGGGGCTGGTGTTGTCCACCGTGATCTTCGCGGTGGTGGTGCCGTCGATCGGCGGGATGCCCGCGATCGCCGGCGGAATGCAGTGCGTCGCGAAGTCCACGTTGTCGGCGGCGCCGGCCGGGCACGCGAGCGCGCCGCCCGCGGTGACCGCGAGCGCGGTCGCCCCGAGCAGCGAAGCCCAGCGCCGTCTTCGGGTACCTCGGGCACTTCGGGGTGAACCCATGTCTGCCCCCTCCTCCAGGGTGCGGGCGCAGCGGCTCTTCTGCGCCGTAGGGGGCATTGAGGGTGGGATCGCGCCAGAAGTCAATGGAGACGGGGATGTCAACTGATGGACCGTCAGCTTCCTGGTCCCGCTCGGAAACCGACGGTCCGTCGATCGGATTTCCGGCCGTTATCAGTTGAACACGAACGGCCCCGGCACCTGTGCCGCGCTCGTCGTACAGGTGACGGTGATGCCGAGGATCACCATCTTCAGCGATCCGCCGTTGAAGTCGAGCTTGTCACCCGAGGCCACGGTGCCGGGCAGCGGGCCGACGGTGATCGTGGCGCCGGCCGCCATGGCCGGGTTGACGGATCCGCTGAAGACGCGTGCGGAACCGGTCGAGTTCGCCATCGTGAGCGTCGAATTGATGCTGTTGGCGCTGAGCGCGAGAGGGGTGGTGATCGAGGAGGTGAGAGTGATGGTCGCCGAGGTACCGGACTGCGTGGCGGTGAGCGTGGCCGCCCCGCCGCCGAAGATGCCGCAGCTCGCGGTGATGGTCGCCGTCGTCGGGGTGACGGCGGCGGCCGAGGGCGCGAGAGCCAGCCCGGTGACCGCGAGGGCCCCGGCCAGCAGTGCCGCACCTGATCCGATTCGCTTGCTCATGAGTTCCGGCTCCTTCCCGGATGTGGGGAGACGGGCGTCGGGAGCGGGACGGTGGGTGCGGTCACCGGGCCCGGTGGGGGGTGAATCTGACGGTCCGTCGGAACTTACGGCTCCATTGATGCGGGAGGGACGGGACGACGGCAAGGTCGATTTCAGGCCGAGTTGAAAGGTGGGCGGAAGCCCCGTCGAACGGTGGGTCGAAGGTCCGTCAGCCCGCGGGCGTGGTGCTCCGGACCGTCCCGTCCGGCGCAGCCAGCAGCACCGGTGTCTCCGGCCCGCCCAGGTCCCGTACGGCCGCCAGGTCCTCCTCGGTGACGGCCTCCGCCCCGCTCACCACCGCCGCCGCCTCCAGCGACGCCGCTCCCGACGCCACCGCCATCGCCACCGCCGTCCGCAGCGCGCTCAGCCGCAGCGACGGCAGCTCGACCGTCCCGGCGACATAGGTGCGTCCCGTGTCGTCCCGTACGGCCGCCCCCTCGGGTACACCGTTGCGGGCCCGCGCCGAACGGGCCAGGGTGACGATCTTGCGGTCCTCGGGGTCGAGCGCGTTGCTGTCGGTCATGGTCCGAGCATACGGAGCGGCCGGCCCTTTCCCCCGCTCGGCCCTCAGGGGCGGTCCAGGCGGAGGCGCTCCGCGCGGGGCAGGCCGGCCACCACCAGGTCGTAGGAGTCCTCGACCAGCTCGCGGACGAGCCGTTCGGGGAGGTCGCCGTCGACGGTGACCGTGTTCCAGTGGCGTTTGTTCATGTGGTAGCCGGGGGCGATCAGGCCGGGGTGGTCGGTGCGCAGCCGGACCGCGTCCTCGGGGTCGCACTTGAGGTTGACCTTCAGGGGACGCTGGTCCGTCCAGCTCAGCGCGAACATCTTGCCGAGGACCTTGAAGACGGAGATCTCGGGCCGGAAGGGGAAGTCCTCCTCGGCCGCCTCGAAGGACAGGCACAGGGCGCGCAGTTGCTCGGGGGTCACTCCGGCTTCTCCTCCCGCGTCCCGTCCGAGGGCCGCTCGACGGGCTCCACCAGTACCGTCACGATCTTGTTCCGGCGGCCGGCCGCGGCCTCCGCCGTGAGCCGCAGGGCGCGGCCGTCCGGCAGGTCGACCACGGCGGCGGCCCCGGCGATGGGGACCCGGCCGAGGGCCTTGGCGAGCAGTCCGCCGACGGTCTCCACGTCCTCGTCGTCGTACTCCTCCAGGCCGTACAGCTCGCCGAGGTCGGTGATGTCGAGGCGGGCGGTGACCCGGTGGCGGTCGTCGCCGAGGTCCTCGACGGGCGGGAGTTCACGGTCGTACTCGTCGGTGATCTCGCCGACGATCTCCTCGAGGATGTCCTCGATGGTGACGATGCCGGCCGTGCCGCCGTACTCGTCGATGACGACGGCGACATGGTTGCGCTGGAGCTGCATCTCGCGCAGCAGATCGCCGGCGTTCTTGGTGTCGGGCACGAAGGCGGCGGGCCGCATGGCCGTGGAGACGAGGTCGGACTCGGCGTCCCGGCTGATGTGCGTCTTGCGGACCAGGTCCTTCAGGTACACGATCCCGACGATGTCGTCCTCGCTCTCCCCGGACACGGGTATGCGCGAGAAACCGGAGCGCAGGGCGAGGGTGAGGGCCTGGCGGATCGTCTTGTACCGCTCGATGACGACCAGGTCGGTGCGCGGGACCATGACCTCGCGGACGAGGGTGTCGCCGAGCTCGAAGACGGAGTGCACCATCCGGCGCTCCTCGTCCTCGATGAGGGACTCCTGCTCGGCGAGGTCGACCAGGGCGCGCAGCTCCGCCTCGGAGGCGAAGGGGCCGCGGCGGAAGCCCTTGCCGGGGGTGAGCGCGTTGCCGATGAGGATCAGCAGCGAGGGGATCGGGCCCATGATCCGGGCCAGCGGCAGCAGGATGTACGCCGCCGCCGTCGCGGTGTTCAGCGGGTGCTGGCGGCCGATGGTGCGCGGGGAGACCCCGACCGCGACGTACGAGACGAGGACCATCACGCCGATCGCGGCGAGCAGCGCCGGGGCGGTGCCGTCGATCTCCTGCAGACAGGCGTACGTCACCAGGGCCGCGGCCGCCATCTCGCAGGCGACGCGCACCAGCAGCGCCACATTGAGGTAGCGGGTGGGGTCGGCGGTGATCTGGGCGAGCTTGGCGCTGCCGCGCCGCCCGGACCGTACGGCCTCCTCGGCGCGGAAGCTGGAGACGCGCGCGATGCCCGCCTCCGCGCAGGCGGCGAGCCAGGCGACGACGACCAGGGCGATCGCGCCGGCGATCAGGGTGGGACTCATGAGACGGTCGGCGCCGGGGACGGGCCGGTCAGGCCCTTCTCCGCGCGCCAGCCGTCCACGATGGCCGCCTGGAGGCCGAACATCTCGGCCTTCTCGTCCGGTTCCTCGTGGTCGTAGCCGAGGAGGTGCAGCACTCCGTGGACGGTGAGCAGCTGGAGCTCCTCGTCCATGGAGTGCTGGGTGGGCGCCTCGGTGCCCTGCTTGGCGGCGACCTCGGGGCAGAGCACGATGTCGCCGAGGAGGCCCTGCGGGGGCTCGTCGTCGTCCTTCGACGGCGGACGCAGCTCGTCCATCGGGAAGGACATGACGTCCGTCGGCCCCGGCAGGTCCATCCACTGGATGTGCAGTTGTTCCATGGCGTCGGCGTCCACGACGATCACCGAGAGTTCGGAGAGCGGGTGGATGCGCATCCGCGCGAGGGCGTAGCGGGCGATGTCGAGGATCGCCTGCTCGTCGACCTCGGTTCCGGATTCGTTGTTGACGTCGATCGACATGTGCTGGCTTGTCTACTTCCGCTTGGTCCGGCCGCCCTTGTGGGTGCCGTTCTCCGTGCCGTTGGTGCTGTCGTACTTCTCGTACGCGTCGACGATACGGCCCACCAGCTTGTGCCGGACCACGTCCTGGGACGACAGCCGGGAGAAGTGCACGTCCTCCACCCCCTCCAGGATGTCCTGGACCTGGCGCAGACCGGACTTGGTGCCGTTGGGCAGGTCGACCTGCGTCACGTCACCGGTGATCACGATCTTGGAGTCGAAGCCGAGGCGGGTGAGGAACATCTTCATCTGCTCGGGGCTCGTGTTCTGGGCCTCGTCCAGGATGATGAAGGCGTCGTTGAGGGTACGGCCGCGCATGTAGGCCAGCGGGGCGACCTCGATCGTCCCGGCGGCCATCAGCCGCGGGATCGAGTCCGGGTCCAGCATGTCGTGCAGCGCGTCGTACAGCGGGCGCAGATAGGGGTCGATCTTCTCGTAGAGCGTGCCGGGCAGGAAGCCGAGGCGTTCGCCGGCCTCGACCGCCGGGCGGGTCAGGATGATCCGGTTGACCTGCTTGGACTGCAGGGCCTGGACCGCCTTCGCCATGGCCAGGTACGTCTTGCCGGTACCGGCGGGGCCGATGCCGAAGACGATCGTGTGCTTGTCGATCGCGTCGACGTACCGCTTCTGGTTGAGGGTCTTGGGCCGGATGGTGCGACCGCGCGAGGACAGGATGTTCTGAGTCAGTACCTCGGCCGGGGTCTCCTGGCCGTCACTCGTCCCGTTCTCACTCGCCCGCAGCATGGCGATCGAGCGTTCCACTGCGTCCTCCGTCATCGGCTGCCCGGTGCGGAGCACCAGCATCATCTCGTCGAACAGGCGCTGGATGAGGGCGACTTCCCGTGGGTCGCCGGTAGCGCTGATCTCATTGCCCCGGACGTGGATGTCGGCCGCCGGGAAAGCCGTCTCGATCACGCGCAGGAGGGAGTCGCCGGACCCCAGCACGGTCACCATGGGGTGCTGGGCGGGAACGGTGAAGTGTGCTCTCGCCTTGCCCTGCGCGGGCGTGTGAGCTGTGGGTGTCTGAGTCATAGGCCGGCCACGAGGGCCTCTACGTCCTCCCGGATGCGTCTCGCCTGCCACTGGGGCGGCCTGGCGTGTTCCAGGGTACGCCAGGGGGCTGACAACGCCATGGGGTTTTGTCGGTGGACCGCCGACCCCTGCCGGGCCTACGCCGAGCGGCCGAAACCGATCGTCGGGACCGCGCGGCGCAGGGGCCAGGGGGTGGTCTCCTCCCGGGGCAGCAGGGCCTCCAGGAACGCGTACCGGCGCAGCGCCTCGGGGGCCTGGCCCTCGACCGACTGGACCCGGCGCCACCAGGCGGCGATCTCGCCCCAGCCGGGGGCGGAGAGCGAGCCGCCGAACTCCTGGACGGAGAGCGCCGCGGTGAGGCCGGCGAAGGCGAGGCGGTCGGCGAGCGGCCAGTCGGCGAGGGTGCCGGTGACGAACCCGGCCACGAAGACGTCCCCGGCGCCGGTGGGGTCGAGGGCCTCGACGGCGATCGCGGGGACCTCGGCGGTCTCGCCGGTGCGTCCGTCGACCGCGTAGGCGCCCTCGGCGCCGAGGGTGACGACCGCGAGCGGCACGTGCGCGGTGAGGGCGTGGGCGGCGGCGCGGGGGCAGTCGGCGCGGGTGTAGCGCATGGCTTCCTCGGCGTTCGGCAGGAAGGCCTCGCAGTGTTCCAGGTCGGCGAGGCCGGCCAGGTCCCAGGCGCCGGTGTCGTCCCAGCCGACGTCGGCGAAGACCCGGGTGCCGCGGGCGGCGGCCCCGGCGATCCAGGCATCGCGCTTGCCGGGGGTGAGGGAGGCGACGGCGGCGCGGGCGTGCGGCGGGCGGTCGGGGGCGCCGCCGTGGACGAGCATCGCCTCCGGGGGCGGTTCGTGGCCGTGGGAGACCATGGTCCGCTCGCCCTCGTAGGCCATGGAGACGGTGACGGGCGAGTGCCAGCCGGGGACCGTGCGGGAGGCGGCGAGGTCGATGCCCTCGCCCTGTTCGAGGGCGTCCCAGCAGTACTCGCCGTAGTGGTCGTCGCCGAAGGCGGCGGCGAGGGAGGTGCGCAGGCCCAGGCGGGCGAGCGCGGTGGCCATGTTGGCGACGCCGCCGGGGCTGGAGCCCATGCCGCGCGCCCAGGACTCGGTGCCGCGCACGGGGGCGGAGTCGAGGCCGGTGAAGATGATGTCGAGGAAGACGGTGCCGGTGAGGTAGACGTCCCAGGGCGGGTCTCCGGGGGCCCGCCGGGCGACCAGGGGATCGACCAGGGCGGCCTGGCCCCTCTGACGGTGGTGTCCCTCTCCGGTGGACGCGGCGGCGGCGGTCACGGTGCGCTCCCTGACGTGGTACGGACCTGGCCAGTCTGCACCACAGGAACACCGGACGCCTGCAACCCCCCAGGGGCGCGGGGCTGTATCGATGTGCGGCTCCGCCGCGTGGGCGCGATCGGCCCCCACGGCCCGCAGCCGAACGAGCGGGAACAGCAAGCGGCACCTACCAGCGAGGCACCGAGGGCGTGACCCACCCGGGGTCGGCCACCCTCATCGCCGCCGCGTCGTCCCGCTCCCGCAGCGCCCCGTCGTCGTCCAGCCAGCGCCGGTGCAGCACCGCGAGCTTCTCCCGGTCGAGCTCGACCCCCAGCCCGGGCGCGTCGGAGACGGTGACCTTGCCGCCGTCGAAGGTGAGGCGCTCGGTCAGGACGTCCTCCGACTGCCACGGGTAGTGGGAGTCGCAGGCGTGGTGGAGGTCCGGCACGGTGGACGCGACGTGCGTCATGGCGGCCAGCGAGATGCCGAGGTGGGTGTTGGAGTGCATGGACACCCCGACGCCGAAGGTCCGGCAGACCGCGGCGAGCTGCTGGGTGTTGCGCAGCCCGCCCCAGTAGTGGTGGTCGGAGAGGACGACCTGCACGGCCCCGCGGGTGAAGGCCTCCTGGATCTCGGCGAAGGTCGTCACGCACATGTTGGTGGCGAGCGGTACGCCGGTCCCCGCGGCCACCTCGGCCATGGCGGGCGTGCCGAGCGCCGGGTCCTCCAGGTATTCGAGGACGTCCCCGAGTTCCTTCGCGACCTTCAGCGAGGTCTCGACGCTCCAGGCCCCGTTGGGGTCGAGCCGCAGCGGGTGTCCGGGGAAGGCGGCGGCGAGGGCGCGTACGGCGGCGATCTCCTCGTCGGGCGGGAAGACCCCGCCCTTGAGCTTGAAGGAGGTGAACCCGTAGCGCTCGGTGAAGCGCCGGGCCTGCTCGACGACCCCGGCGGGGTCGAGGGCCGCGCCCCAGTCGTCCTGTTCTCCGGACACGCCCTCGGGGTGGGCGGCCCACTTGTAGAAGAGGTAGGCGCTGTATTCGACGGCGTCGCGGACCTTGCCGCCGAGCAGCGCGTGCACGGGCAGCCCGAGGGCGGTGCCGAGGGCGTCGAGGCAGGCGACCTCGAAGCCGGAGACGACGGACAGCCGCAGCTTGTCGGCGGTCTGGACCCCGCGCAGTCCGCCCACGTCGACCTGCCCGGAGACCCGGGAGGAGTCCACCGCCACCTGGTCGGCGATCGTGAACAGCCCGTTCAGGTCGCTCACCTGACGGCCGATCAGCCGCTCGGCGAACGGGCGGGCCAGCTCCAGGTACTTGGTGTCGCCGTACGTCTCGCCGACCCCGACGACACCGTCGGCGGTCTCCACCTCGACGATCAGCCGGGGGGTGTACGGCTGGTGGACGCCCTGGGTGTTGAGCAGCGGCGGGTCGGCGACCAGGATCGGCGTCAGGCGTACGTCCGTGACGGTGAGGTTCACAGGGCGGCTCCCACGAGGTCGAGTCCGGTGGTCAGAAGGGTCCTGAGGTCGGCCAGGTCGGCGGCCGAGGGGTCGGTGAGCGGGGCGCGGACGGGGCCGACGGGGGCGCCGCGCAGCCGGGCGGCGGCCTTGACGAGGGACACGGCGTAGCCCGGTGCCCGGTCGCGGAGTTCGACGAGGGGGACGTAGAACGCGCGCAGGAGTTTGTCGACGGTGCCCGCGTCCCCGTCCCGCAGCGCGGTGAAGAAGGCGCCGGCGATCTCGGGTGCGAAGGCGTGCACGGCGGAGGAGTAGGCGGGGACGCCGACGGTGGCGTAGGCGCGGGCCTGGATCTCGGCGGTGGCGGCGCCGTTGAAGAACAGGAAGCCCTCGGGGGCGGCGAGGGTGAGGCGCTGGAGGCGGTCGAGGTCGCTGTGGCCGTCCTTGAGGCCGACGACCGTGGGGATCGCGGTGATCCGCCGGAAGGCGTCGACGCCGTAGGCGACCTGTCCGCGCTGGTAGGCGACGAGCGGGAGGCGGGTGCGGGCGGCGAGCTGCTCCAGCTGGGCGACGAGGCCGTCCTGCGGGGCGGCGACGAGGTAGTGCGGAAGGACGAGGAGGGCGTCGGCGCCCTCCTGTTCGGCGATGCGGGCGAAGCGGGCGGCCTGGGCCCAGCCGTAGCCGGTCCCGGCGACGACCGGCACGCGTCCCGCGGCCTCCTCGACGGCGATCCGCACCACCGTGCGGTACTCGTCCTCGTCGAGGGAGAAGAACTCGCCGGTGCCGCAGGCCGGGAAGAGGCCTCCGGGACCGGCGGCGAGTCGGCCGGCGACATGGGCGCGGAAGCCGTCGGGGTCGAGGGAGCCGTCCTCGTGGAAGCTCGTCAGCGGGAAGGACAGCACGCCCGCCGCCATGCCCTCCCGCAGTCTCCGGACCGTGTCGGTGTCGAGGCCCACCTGCTTCATCTCCCTATGTAGACGCCATCCCATATGTATCCACGTATGAAGATGGAGATTAGATACGCGAACGACGCCCCGTCAATGCCGTGCGCGACCCCGCTTACGATCGGGACATGTCGGAGACAGGCGGTGTCCGCGAGGTGAAGTCGGCCGCGCGCACGGTCGAGCTGCTGGAACTGCTCGCCGAGCGCGGGGACCGCCCGGCGCGGCTCCAGGAGCTGGCGGACGCGCTGGGCGTGCCGCGCAGCTCGATGTACGCGCTGCTGCAGACCCTGATCGGCCGGGGCTGGGTGCGCACGGACGTCACCGGCTCGCTGTACGGCATCGGCATCCACGCCCTGCTGACCGGTACCAGCTACCTCGACTCCGATCCGCGCGTGCGCCTGGTGCGGCCGTATCTCGACGAGGCCTCCGACGCGCTGGGCGAGACGATCCACCTGGGCCGGCTGGACGGGCGGGACGTGGCCTACCTCGCCACCCGTGAGTCGCACGCGTATCTGCGCACGATCAGCCGCGTCGGCCGCCGCCTCCCCGCCCACGTCGGCGCCCTCGGCAAGGCGCTGCTCGCCGAACGCCCCGACGGCGAACTGCCCGAGGGGCCCTACGCGGCGCTCACCCCGAAGTCGCACACCAGCCGTGAGTCGCTGCGGGCGGACCTGGCCGGGGTGCGGGCGCGGGGGTACTCCGTGGACCGCGAGGAGGGCGTGACCGGGATCGTCGGCTTCGGCTTCGCGCTGCGGTACGAGCATCCGGCGCAGGACGCGATCAGCTGCTCGGTGCCGCTGGCCCGTCTGACGGCCGGACACGAGGAGCGGATCGTCGCCGTGATGCGGGAGACCCGCGCCAGGATCGAGGCGGCGGGGCCGGGGGCCGCCGGGGCCGTGAACTGGCGTTAGAGAGCGTCGAAAAGGCCCTCGTCTACCCGATGTCTCCCCTGGTAAACAGGGTGTGACCCAGATCATGCATCCTCAATTTTTTCGGGCGGCGCCCGCTTGATATGAATTGCCCCGAGCCGCCTCTTCTCGCCTTGCAGGAATGCCCGTGTTCGCCCGCCGCACCCCCGTCCCCTGGCCCCTCGTCGCCCTCTTCACGGCCGGGTATCTCGCCCCCTATCTGCTGCCGACCGTGGTCGGCCGGCTGGACGCCGGGCTGCCCCTGACCGCCACCGAGGCGGGCGCCGTCGGCAGCGCGCTGCTGCTCGCCTCCTCCTCGGCCGGCTTCCTGCTGGCCTCCCGGGTGGAGCGGATCGGCGCCCGGACCATGGCCCGGGCCGGACTGCTGCTCGCGGTGCTCGGCTACGGCGGGGCCGCACTGGCCGGTTCGGTCCCGGCCGTCGTCGCGGGCGCGGTCCTCGGCGGCTTCGGCTCCGGTACGGCCACGGCGGTCGCCGCCACCCGGATCGCCGCCGAGCCCGACCCGCACCGCGCCTCCACCCTCGGCCTGCTCGGGGTGTCCGCGCTCGCCGGGGCCGTCTATCTGACGGTGCCGCACCTCGGCGCGGGGCATGGACAGCCGCTCGCCGCGATCGCGCTGACCGCGCTCGCCGTATGGCCGCTGACGGGGCGTCTGCCCGGCCGCGGCGCATCCGCCGACCCCGCGCTGCCCAAGGTCCGGGTCCCGCTGCCCCACCTGCGGGCGGGACTGGTGCTGGCGGCCGCCATGCCGTTCTGGTCGCTGGTGCAGAACTCCCTCTGGGGCGTGAGCGGACGGATCGGGCTGACGCAGGCCCACCTCGGCGAGGCGGCCGTCGGCGCGGTGTTCGCGGTGGCGCTGGGCGCCGGGCTCACGGGTGTGCTGGCCGCCGGGGCGCTCGGGGCGCGTCTGGGCCGGGCGCTGCCGATCGGGCTCGGGACCGTCCTCATCGCGGCCTGCGTCGCGGGCAACGCCTCGGCCACCACCCCGGCGGGCTTCGCGGCCGGCCAGATCGTCTGGAACGTGCTCTACCCGGTCGTCCTGTCGTACGTCATCGGGCTGGCCGCCTCGCTGGACCCGCGCGGGCGCTGGGCGGTGCTGGTCGGCTCGGCGGGCTCGCTCGGCACGGCGGCCGGTCCGCTCACCGGGAGCGTGCTCTCCGCGCAGGCCGGGTTCCCCGTGATGGGCCTGGTGCTGGGCGCCGCGCTGCTCGTGGTCGCCGTGCCGATGACCGGGGTGGCGCTGCACGCGAGCGGACGTCGGGTGCTTCCGGGGGCCGTACGCCGGCGGGGCGGGACGCCCGTCGTGGAGATCGAGATCGAGGTGGACGCCCCGGCCGTCCCGGCGCCGGACGCCTACGACACGGCCGGACCCCGGCAGGCGGGCGCCGCACCGGGATCCGGAAGCTGAGCGGTCCTACCGGGCCGCAGGCCATACGCCGGCGGGGCGGGACGCCCGTCGTCGAGATCGAGGTGGACGCCCCGGCCGTCCCGGCGCCGGACGCCTACGACACGGCCGGACCCCGGCAGGCAGGCGCCGCACCGGGATCCGGAAGCTGAGCGGTCCTACCGGGCCGCCCCCGCCCGTCGGCAGACGTACCAGCCCGCCGCCGTGAGCAGCAGCGCGAGGCCCGCGACCGTGCCGACCGTGACGCCGGTGGCGGCGAGGCTGCCGCCCGAGGCGGAGCCGGTGGTGGTCGTGCCCGAGTCGCCGCTGGTACCGCTCGTGCCGGTGCCGCCGGACGTGGTGGTACCACCGCTGTCTGTCGTGCCGTCGTCCGTGGCGACCGGGTCCTGGCCGACGAAGGCGACCGGGACCTTCACGTCCTGGGAGCGGTCGCCGGACAGGGTGTGGTCGGCGCGGGTGGCGAGGACGCAGGCCGCCTCGAAGCAGTCGGTGAACTCGTCCGCGGCGTCCACGGTCAGCTCCACCTCGAAGGTGCCGCCGGTGCCGTACGGGATCGCCAGGTCCTCGCCGTAGTCGGGCGGGTTCGAGGAGATCCAGGCCGAGCTGTGCGAGCCGCCGATCATGTCGACGCCGCCGATGCACGGGGTGGGCAGTTCGCCGTCGCCGTTGTCGACGCAGAGGGCGACGTAGATGCCCTTGCCGGTGTCGTAGCCGGAGCCGGTGACCTTGAGGGTCTGGCCCTCGGTGGCGAGGCCGTTGACGGGGGTGACGGTGAGTCTCTGGCCCTCGGAGCCGGTGACGGTCCGGGTGCCGGAGGGGGCCTGCTCCTCGCCGTCGTGGCCGCCGGTGCCGCCGGTGCCGGACTCCCTCACGGTCAGGGTGATCGGCGCGGTGCGGGTGGTGCCGACCCCGTTCCGGAACTCGGCGCGGTACGCGTACCCGTCCTGGGCGGCCTTCGCGGTGAAGGAGTACGCGTTCCCCGTCGCGCCCTCGATCCTCGTCCAGGTCTGCCCGCCGTCCGGGCTGACGCTCCAGCTCACCGTGGGCTCCGGGGTGCCGTCGGCGGAGGCGACGAAGGTCACCTCGTCGCCGGCCGTGACGCTCTGGTCGGTCGGGGACTGGACGACCTTCGGGGACATCCGCCGGTCCAGTCCGAGGACCTTGCTCTCCGCCTGGTCGGTGACGTAGACGGAGGCGGCGCCCGGAGTGACGGCCACGCCCGCGTAGGCGCCGGCGCGGCTGCCGGGCAGCACGAGCGGTTCGGCGGCCGGCTGGAGGGTCGTAGCGTCGTAGACCTCCAACGCGCCGTTGTTGTCGGCGCCGTTGTCCTCGGCGGTGCCGAAGTCCTCGCGCAGCACGAAGACTTCACCGGTGGTGGCGTCGAAGGCGGCGGCGGTGGGGCGGTCGGTGCCGGTCAGCGTGGCGCGTTTCTTGCCGTCCTTGTCGAAGACCAGGACGGAGGTGGTGCTACCGACCCACACCTGGCCGGTGACCGGGTCCGGTTCGACGAAGGTGACCTGCTCGGCCGGGATGTCGACGGTCGCCGTCACCGTGAAGGTGTCGAGGTCGATCCGGCGGAGGGTGCCGTTCGCACGGTCGCTGGACCAGGCCGCCCGGTGGGCGAGGTCGACACCGAACGCGTCGCCGCCGCCCGCGAGGGTGAGGGTACGGCCGTCGACGACCGCGCCGGTGGCCGCGTCGATCTCGGAGATCACGGCACCCTGGGCGACCAGCGTGGTGCCGGCCTTCGTCCCCGGTCCGACGCCGGTGATCTCGGTGCCGGACAGCCAGACGCCCTTGGCGGTGGCGTCGCCGTCCTTGGCGGTGCCGATGCCGCGGAGGGGGTAGTGGAAGACGACGCCGTCACCGGCGAGCGGGGCGGCGATCCGGCGGACGACCCGGTTGGCGAGGGCGCCCGTGGAGCCGGGGGCCTGCTGGACATGGCTCAGGAGTCTCCCGTCCGCGGGGTCGAGGGCGTAGAGGCCCTGTTCGCTCACCCCGGCCGTGTCGGTGATGTCGTCCGCACCGACGTACAGCTTCCCGGAGTCGGGGTGCAGCAGCAGGTCCAGCGGGCGGCCGGCGGTGGTGAACTCGGCGGCCCGGGTGTAGGTGACGGTCCCGGCCGGTACGTCCACGCCGTCGCCGCCGTCGTCCCCGTCGCCGGGGTCCTGGCCCTGGAAGGTGATCGGGATGCGGACGTCCTGGGAGCGGTCACCGGTGCCGTTGTGGTCGACGCGGGTGATGACCGAGCAGGCGACCTGGGTGCAGTCGAGGCCGCTGTCCTTGCCGGTGACGGCCAGTCCGACGTCGAAGGTGCCGCCGTCGCCCCACTCCTCGGCGACCCCGGCGGGGGCCTCGGTGGAGCCCTTCGGGACGATCCACCGCGACGCCCCGCTGCCGCCTGTCTGGTCGGCGCCGCCGAGGCAGGGGGTGGGGATGCGGTTGTCGCCGTTGTCCTTGCAGACGGCGACGTAGACGCCCTTGGTGGCGTCGTAGCCGGAACCGGTGACCCGCAGCGTCTCGCCGGCCGGGTCGAGGTGCGCGGAGGCGGAGACGGTGAGTCTCTGCCCGTCCTTGCCGAGAGCGGTACGAGGGGTGTCGGCCGCCTGCGCGACCGGACCGGCGACGAGCGCGCCGACGGTCACGGAGGCGGCCACCAGGGCGGCGGCGCCGAGCAGCGCCGCCGGGCGTCCGGGCGTGGTGGGCGCCACCGCCTGCCTCACTGGAAGGTGATCGGGACGTGGACGTCGTACTTGCGGTCGTTGGTGTCGAAGTGGTCGGCACGCGTCACGACCGCGCACGTCACGTCCTCGCCGCAGACGCTGCCGTCGTCGAGCGTGGCCTTGACGTAGATGCTCACGCTGAAGGTGCCGCCGGTGCCGAACGTGGAGCTGTTGGCGAAGAGCCCGCCGAAGGTGTTGTTGATCCAGTGCGAGGCGCCGGTGGAGCCGCTCTCGTCCTGGCCGCCGAGGCAGGGGCTGGGCTTGTTGACGCCCGCCGCGCCGTCCACGACACAGAGGCCGACGTAGATGCCCTGGCTGGTGTTGTACCCGGAGCCGGAGACCGTGATGACCTGGCCGGAGGCGGCGGCGGTGTCCGGTGCGGTGAGGGACAGGGTGTAGGTGGTGCCGCCGTCCACGACCGTGCGGGTGGAGGTGGCGGCGGAGGCGGAGGTCGCGAGGCCCAGGGTCAGGGCACCGGCTGCGGCGACGGCGAGTGCGGCGCGAGCGGCGGGGATTCTCATGGGGGTCCTCTCCGAAGCAGGTAAACTTAGGTAAGGCTTACCTAACTATGATCTTGAGTGATTGTCAATGGACGGTAAAGCCAAGGGTGAAGTCCGGCCGGTCGACGCCCACTTGGGTCAGCTCGATCGCGTGCTCGCCCACAACTGCCGTGTCGTACACGGGAAATGACCGGGCGATACGACCCTCCGCGTCGACCGTGTCCTGATAGCGGGTGTCGCCGTCGATCGCGACGAGCACGACGGCACCGGGGGTCAATCCCGTCGCGGTGACGGTCTGCCGGGTGCCGGGGGCGAGGGCGGCGTGAGCGACGACAGCAGCCGGCGGCTCGGTCTCGCGCCGCTCCACGGGGCTCGGGGACGGCCGCGGGCTCTCCTCCTGAGGCACCGTCACCTCGAACTCGCCCAGTCCGTCGCCCTCCTGGAACTCCGTCCCGCTCCAGGAGGACAGCAGGTCCGCCCCCTCGGCGGTGAGGGACGCCCGTACGCCGGCCAGGTCGGCCAGCGCCAGTTCACGGGCCCGGCCGTCGACGACCGTACGGGCGTACAGCTCACCCTCGCCGCCGGAGAGCCGCAGGCGCAGCCCGGCCAGCACGAGGGGTTGCCCGCCGGGCCCGTCGAGGAGGGCCGCGCCGCCCAGCTCCAGTGCGTCCGCGCCGCCCCCGAGGACGGGGAACGAGACACCGCCGTCGGCGGCCCGCACGGCGGGCGCGGTGACATCGAGCGAGACCCCGGGAACGGCCGGGATCCACTCCACGCTCCCCGCGTCGGCCACCGCCACAGGGGCACCCAGCGCGAACAGGACGCCGGCCGCCAGGGCGACGGCGCCGGTTCTCTTCGCCATGTTCAGTTCTCCCAGGATGAGGTGAGGATGTGTCAGGCCCCGCGACGGCGGCGGGCCCAGAACCAGGCGCCAGCGCCCACCGCCACCAGTCCGGCGGCGGTCAGGCCGACGGGGAGCGCGAGGCCGGAGCCGGTGTCGGCCATGGAGCCGTCGGCCGCCTTCCCGGTCGCCTTCCCGGTCGCGGTGCCGGTGCCGGATCCGGTCGTCGCACTCCCGCTCCCGCTCCCGCTCGCGCTCGGCGTCGAGGGCGTCCCCGAGGAGACGGCCGAGCCGAACGTCACCGGGATCCGTACCGTCTGGCTCTGGTCGCCGCCCCGCGTGTGGTCGTTGCGGGTGATGACCGCGCAGGTCACCCCGGCCGCCGTGCAGTCGGTGTTGGCGTCCTTGGCGCGCACCTTGATCTGCACGCTGAAGGTGCCCCGGTGCGCGCTGCCGCCGTACGGCTTCGCGAGCCCCTCGCCGTAGGACGGCGGGTTGGAGGAGATCCACGCCGACGCGCCCGACTCGCCGGACATGTCGACGCCGCCGACGCACGGCGTGGGCGTCCTCCCGGAGCCGTTGTCGACGCAGAAGGCGACGTAGATGCCCTTCTCCGTGTTGTAGCCGGAGCCGGTCACGGTGACCGTCTCGCCCGCCGGGTCGAGGCCCGACGACGTGGACACGGTGAGTTTCTGGCCCTCGGGCCCGGTCGCCGTACCGCCCGCCGCGACGGCCGCCGTGGCCGCCGGGAGGAGCAGGGCGGACGCCGAGGCGACCGTGAGGAGAACGCCAACTCCGTGACCACGCAGGCCACTTGACCAAGCCATGGAAGACCCCCGGCACGCGAAACTAAGGGAAGGCTAACCTAAACTAATCCTCATCTGTGTGCCAGCCGAGCGGAAGGGAAACGCCATGCGCGTGACGGGGAGACAGCGGCCGGGAAGAGCTCTCGCAGCCCTCGGACTGGCGCTCGCCCTGCTGACGGGGGCCTGCTCTGCGGGCGGTTCCACGACGGCGGGAGCGGACCCGGCGCCCTCGGACGCGAGCGCCCGGGCGGCCGCCGCCCGCAAGCAGCTCGCGGCGAACTCCCTGGTCCCGCTGCCCGGCCCGGCGCCCACCCCGGAGCTGCCGGTCACCGTCGACTCCTCCGACGGCCGCGAGGTCACGGTGCAGGACGCCTCCCGCATCCTGCCGCTCAACGGGGGCGTCGCGGAGATCGTGTTCACGCTCGGGCTCGGCGACCGTGTCGTCGGCCGGGACATCACCGCCACCTTCACGGAGGCGAAGCAGCTGCCCCAGGTCACCAAGGCGCACGACGTGAGCGCGGAGAGCGTGCTGTCGCTGCGGCCGACGGTGGTGCTCGCCGACACCGACACCGGCCCGAAGGAGGCGATCGACCAGATCAGGGACGCCGGGATCCCCGTCGTCGTCCTCGATCCGGCGACGGAACTGGCCGATGTCACCACCCGCACCACCCGGATCGCCGAGGCCCTCGGCGTGCCGGCCGCCGGGAAGGCGCTCAACCGGCGGATGGCGGGCGAGCTCGCCGCCGCCCGGGCCGCCGTCCCCGGGGGCAGCCGCCCCAAGGTCGCGTTCCTGTACCTGCGGGGCAGCGCGGCCGTCTATCTGATCGGCGGCAAGGGCTCGGGCGCGGACTCGCTGCTGGCGGCGGCGGGCGCGGTGGACGCGGGCACGGCCGCCGGCCTGGACAAGCCGTTCACCCCGATCACCACCGAGGCCCTCGCCCAGGCCCGGCCGGACGTCATCCTGATGATGACCAAGGGCCTGGAGTCGGTCGGCGGCCTCGACGGGCTGCTGGCGATCCCGGGCATCGCCCAGACCCCGGCCGGCCTGCACCGCCGGGTCGTCGACCTGGAGGACGGCGTGCTGCTGAGCTTCGGCCCGCGCACGCCGCTCGTCATAGACATCCTGGTGGACCGGGTCCACCGGGACTGATCAGAAGGTGTAGGCGTCGACCTCGGCGAGATACCGGGCCCGCCGCTCCTCGTCGTCCTCCAGGAAGGAGGCGGTGAAGGAGTTGCGGGCCAGCTCGCGCAGGCGCTCCTCGGTCAGGCCGAGGGTCTGCCGTACGGCGTCGAAGTTGTCGCCCGCGTAGCCGCCGAAGTAGGCCGGGTCGTCGGAGTTGACCGTGCACACGAGCCCGGCGTCGAGCATCGCGGGCAGCGGATGGTCGGCGAGGGTGTCGACGGTGCGCAGCCGGACGTTGGACAGCGGGCACAGCGTCAGCGGGATCCGCTCGCGCACCAGCCGCTCCACCAGGGCCGGGTCCTCCATGCAGCTCAGCCCGTGGTCCACGCGCTCGACCCCGAGGACGTCCAGGGCCTCGGTGATGTACTCCGGCGGGCCCTCCTCCCCCGCGTGCGCCACCCGCCGCAGCCCCAGCGCGGCGGCGGCCTCGTACACCTCGCGGAACTTCACCGGAGGGTGCCCCACCTCGGCGGAGTCCAGGCCGATGCCGGTGATCCGGTCGAGGTACGGCTTCGCCGCGTCCAGCGTCTCGAGCGCCGACTCGGCGGATTCGTCGCGCAGGAAGCAGAGGATCAGCCGGGTGGAGACGCCGTGGGTGGTCTCGCTGCCGCCGAGCGCCCGCCACAGCCCCTCGACCACCGTGCCCATGCCGACGCCCCGAGCGAGATGGGCCTGCGGGTCGAAGAAGATCTCCGCGTGGCGGACGCCCTGGGCGGCCGCCCGGGCGAGGTAGGCGTTCGCGAGGTCCTCGAAGTCCCGCTCGGTGCGCAGGACGGCCATCAGCTCGTAGTACAGGTTCAGGAAGGACTGGAGGTCCTCGAACCGGTAGGCCTCGCGCAGCGCTTCCGTGTCGGCGTACGGCAGGGCGACCCCGTTGCGGGCGGCCAGCGCGAAGGCCAGCTCCGGCTCCAGGGTGCCTTCGATGTGCAGGTGCAGTTCAGCTTTCGGGAGGGGCATCAAAGCATCGTACGGCTGTTTTACCGCCGTTTCGGCAGCGGCACCCTCAGCAGGTCGTGCGCCACGGTCAGCTCGCCCGCGAAGCCCGCGGCCCGTGCCTGCCGCTCGAACTCGTCCGGC
The DNA here is from genome assembly GCF_040630405.1 of Streptomyces sp. NPDC005811. NCBI lineage: Bacteria > Bacillati > Actinomycetota > Actinomycetes > Kitasatosporales > Streptomycetaceae > Streptomyces > Streptomyces sp. NPDC005811. The sequence goes on along the minus strand of NZ_JBEXXK010000001.1, from coordinate 120,849 downwards.
TCGGTGTAGCGCTGGCTGAAGTGGGTGAGCACGAGATGCCGTACGCCGGCCTCCACGGCGACGCGGGCGGCCTGACCGGCGGTCAGATGGCCGTGGTCGACGGCGAGCCGCTCGTCCTCGTCGAGGAAGGTCGACTCGATGACGAGCATGTCGGCGCCCTCGGCGAGCGCGTGGACGCCGTCGCACAGCCGGGTGTCCATGACGAACGCGAACCGCTGTCCGCGCCGGATCTCGCTGACGTCGTCGAGTGTCACCCCGTCGACCGAGCCCTCCCGCTGGAGCCGGCCCACGTCCGGGCCCTTGAGGCCGTGCGCGGCGAGACGCTCGGGGAGCATGCGGCGGCCGTCGGGTTCGGTGAGCCGGTAGCCGTAGGACTCGACGGGGTGGGAGAGCTTGCGGGCGTCGAGGGTGTAGGAGGGCCGGGCGTCGAGGACCCCGTCCGCGCTCACCGGGACCTGCGTCAGGGCGACGGTCTCGCGGTAGGCGGTGGCGTACCGGAGGCGGTCGAAGAAGCGTTCGCCGGAGAGCGGGTAGTGGACGGTGACCTCGTGCGGGACCTGGTCCAGGTTGATGCGCTGGATGACCCCGGCGAGGCCGAGCGAGTGGTCCCCGTGGAAGTGCGTGACGCAGATCCGGTTCAGGTCGTGCGCGGCGACCCCGGCCCGCAGCATCTGGCGCTGGGTGCCCTCGCCGGGGTCGAACAGGATGCCCTCGCCGTCCCAGCGCAGCAGATAGCCGTTGTGGTTGCGGTGCCGGGTGGGGACCTGACTGGCGGTGCCGAGGACGACGAGCTCACGTACGGACATGGCGGACTATCCGGGGGGCCACTGGAGGCCACGGCCGCCGAGGACGTGCGCGTGGGCGTGCCAGACGGTCTGGCCGGCGCCGCTGCCGGTGTTGAAGACGATCCGGTAGCTCTCCAGCTTGTCCTCCTCGGCGACCGCCTTCGCCTCGCGCAGGACGTCCGCGGCGATCGCCGGTTCGGCGGCGGCCAGCTCCGCGGCGTTCTCGTAGTGCACCTTGGGGATCACCAGGACGTGGGTGGGCGCCTGCGGGTTGATGTCCCGGAAGGCGACGGTCGTCTCCGTCTCGCGGACGATCGTCGCCGGGATGTGGCCCTCGGCGATCTTGCAGAACAGACAGTCGTCCTGCGGTTCCCCTGCCATGTCGGTCCCCTCGGGTTGAGCCGGTGATCGGGTGGCATCGTAGCGTTGTCGGGTGCGGGTGCCATCGTGGCTGGTCGCGCAGTTCCCCGCGCCCCTTAACTTGGCAGACTTGGCGGAGTTTTCGCTGGACGTTCCTCCAGTGCCTGCAAGGCGAGGCTCACCGCCTCGTCCAACTGGACGTCCCTGCCCGCCGCGTGGTCCTGCGGGGTGCAGACCACCTCTACGTCGGGGTCGACTCCGTGGTTCTCCACCCCCCAGCCGTAGCCCTCCAGCCAGATGGCGTACTTGGGCTGGGTGACCAGGGTGCCGTCGACCAGGTGGTAGCGGCTGTCGATGCCGATCGTGCCGCCCCAGGTGCGGGTGCCGACGACCGGGCCGATGCCGAGGGCCTTGATGGCGGCGTTGACGATGTCGCCGTCGGAGCCGGAGAACTCGTTGGCGACGGCGACCACGGGGCCGCGCGGGGCGTCCAGGGGGTAGGAGAACGGGCGGGCGTCGCGCGGGACGTCCCAGCCGACGATCCGGCGGGCGAGCTTCTCCACGACCAGCTGGGAGGTGTGGCCGCCGCGGTTCTCCCGGACGTCCACGACGAGGCCCTCACGGGCCACCTCGACGCGCAGGTCGCGGTGGATCTGGGCCCAGCCGGGCGCCTGCATGTCGGGGACGTGGAGGTAGCCGAGGCGGCCGCCGGAGACCTCGTGGACGTACGCCCGGCGGTCGGCGACCCAGGCGTGGTAGCGCAGGGCCTCCTCGTCGTCGATGGGGACCACGACCGCGTGCCGGGGCTCGCCCCCGCCGGCCGGGGAGACGGTCAGTTCGACGACCTTGCCGGCCGTGCCGACGAGCAGCGGGGCGGGGCCGGTGACCGGGTCCACCGGGTGGCCGGCCACGGCGAGGATCGCGTCGCCCGCCCGTACCGCGACGCCGGGGGCGGCGAGCGGGGAGCGGGCGTCGGGGTCGGAGGTCTCCGAGGGCAGGACGCGGTCGATGCGCCAGCTGCCGTCGTCGTGGCGGGAGAGGTCGGCGCCGAGGAGGCCCTGGCGGGCGCCGCGGCCGTGGCCGCCGCGCGGGGAGACATAGGCGTGGGAGGTGCCGAGTTCGCCGTGCACCTCCCACAGCACGTCGACCAGGTCGTCGTGGGTGGCGACCCGGTCGAGGAGCGGCCGGTAGCGGTCCAGGACGGCGTCCCAGTCGAGTCCGCCGAGGTCGGCGAGCCAGAAGTTGTCCCGCATGATGCGGCCGGTCTCGTCGTACATCTGGCGCCACTCGGCCGCCGGGTCGACGGTCTGCCGGATCCGGCCGAGGTCGACGGTGATGTTGGTGTCGCTGTCCTCGTCGCCGGAGGCGCGCCGGTCGCTGGGGACGACCTTGAGCTTGCCGTCGGTGCGCAGCAGCAGCCGTTTGCCGTCGCCGCTGACCTCGAAGCCGTCGGCGTCGGCGGCGAGGTGTTCGATGCGCTGCTGGACGAGGTCGTAGCGCTCCAGCTCGGTGCGCGGGTCGGGGTCGTCCGGGGTGGCCCGGGAGGCGCCGAGGACACCGCGTACGGGATGCCGCAGCCACAGGACGCCGTCCTTGGCGGCGGCGAGGGAGGAGTAGCGGCCGGCCTCGACGGGGAAGGGCACTATCCGGTCGGCGAGGCCTTCGAGGTCGATGCGGGTGGCGGGGGTGCCCTCGCTGTCGGGGGTCTCGTCCTTGTCGGGGGCGTCGAAGGGACGGCCGTGGCGCTGCGGGCCGAACGGGGACGGGGTCGTCGCCGCGAGGGTGATCAGGTGCGGGCGGGCGCCGGCCGGGAAGGCGAGGTCGAAGACGTGTTCGTCGTAGACCGGGTCGAAGGCGCGGGTGGAGAGGAACGCCAGGTGCTTGCCGTCGAGGGTGAAGGCGGGCGCGTAGTCGCGGAAGCGCAGCGGGGTGGCCTCGGTGACCGAGAGGTCGGTGACGTTGGCGAGTTTGAGCTGGGCGAGCGGGGGCGGGCCGGGGTGGGACCAGGCGAGCCAGCCGGAGTCCGGGGAGAAGACCAGGTCGGAGACCTCTCCGTCGGCGCTGCGGTCGACCTCGCGGACCTCTCCGCTCTCCCGTTCGACGAGGAGGAGCCGGCCGTCGTGCGTGGCGACGGCGGCCCGGCCGCCGTCGGGGGCCATGGCGAGTTCCAGGACCCGGCCGAGGCGTCCGGCCGCGAGCCGGCGCGGGGTGGCGCCGGGGACTGCTCCGGTGGCGGGCGCGAACTCCAGGGCGTCCTCGCCCTCGGCGTCCGTCACCCAGACGACCCACTCCTCGCCCTCCGTGCGGAAGGTGCGCGGCAGCCGTGCCCGCACTCCGGGCTGGGCGGCGAGAGCGCGGGCGGGTCCGGAGCGGTGGGTCACCCAGTGGACGGCGCCGCGCACCTCGACGGCGCTGCCGCGCGCGGTGTGGTCCGGGGCGGCGCCGCCGAGCCAGCGGGCGGCGGTGACGGGGTGGGGGCGGCGGTCGGTGCGCTGTCCGCCGAGGCGGATGTCGAGGCGGCGGGGCTCGGCGCCGTCGAGGTCGTCGAGCAGCCACAGTTCACCGGCCGAGGCGTACGCGATCCGGGTGCCGTCGCCGGTGGCCTGGCGGGCGTAGAAGCCGTCGAGAGCGGTGTGGCGGCGCAGGTCTGAGCCGTCGGCGAGGGAGGAGTAGAGCGCGCCGGTGCCCTCGTGGTCGGAGAGGAACGCGATCCGGTCCCCCGCCCACACCGGGCATTCGAGGTTGCCGTCGAGGTCCTGGTGCAGCCGGACGAACTCGCCGCTGCCGTCCCGGTCGATCCAGAGCTTTCCGGCCGTACCGCCCCGGTAGCGCTTCCAGTAGGCGGCCTCGCGGCCCATCGGCGCGGACAGCAGCACGGTGTGCGGGCCGTACGCGACGGCGCCCACGGGGCCGTACGGCAGGGTGGTGGCCGGTCCGCCGTCGACCGGGACGGCGCGGGCCCAGCTGCGGCGCAGGGTGGCCTGGTCGTGGGTGCTGACGGCGAGGACCCGGCCGTCGGGGGTCCAGCCGCGCACCCGGGTCTGCCAACTCCCCCAGTGCGTCAGGCGGGTGGCCGGTCCGCCGTCGACGGGCGCGAGGTGCACCTCGGGGGCGCCGTCGCGGGTGGAGGTCCAGGCGACGGTGGTTCCGTCGGGTGAGATGCGGGGTGCCGAGACGGGGACGTTGTCGGCACTGACCCGCCAGGCGCGTCCCCCGTCGAGGGGAGCGAGCCACACGTCGTCCTCGGCGGCGAACGCCACCAACTCGCCGTGCGGATGCGGGTGTCGGAAGTATGCGGCAGGCGTCGCGGACTGTGTCACCAGATCACTGTATTCAGGGATGGGACCGCAGGTCAGGGGTTTCGATCACTTCTGTCCGCCCTGGGCGTCCACGGTCCGGGTGACGGTCACGGTGACCGTGACGGTCGGCCGGGCGCCGGACGGTCCGCCGGACGGGGCGGAACCCGACGGTCCGGCCGAGGAGGAAGGGGCCTCGACCGGCGAGGGCTTCGCGGAGCCGCAGTCCCCGAGCCCGCTGACCCGGAACAGCTCCTTCTTGCCGACGTCCGCCCGCAGATCGCCGCGCACGCACTTGCCGTCGACGGCCCGTTCGACCTTGCCGGTGACCGTGATGTCCTTGCCGTCCGCGGTCTGCCCCTGGCAGTCGACGGAGACGAGGCGGTCCGCCCGGGCGGCGGTGCAGGTCAGCCAGCGGACGTCCACGTCCCGGCGCCCGATCTCGGCCGTGGCTGCCTGATCGGTGGTGTACGCCACGGAGATGCCGCTCACCCCGCCGCCCGGCTCGCAGGCCACGGCGGCGCCCACGGCGACAGGCACGAACAGGAGAAGCCAAATCCGCCTCAATACCCCCATGGACGGCAGCCTGCCACTCCCGCCCGCGGCGCGGTAGCCCGGATGCGGCCAGGATCGCCCGGGTCAACCGCGCAGCAGGAGCCACTCCTGAAGCTCCACCAGATTGCCTTCGGGGTCCTTGAGATGGGCGACGCGCATCCGGTCGGTCATCGGGGCGGGGCCGTGCAGCAGGGTGGCGCCCCGGGAGGTGATCTGCGCGCAGTACGCGTCGAGGTCGTCGACGCGCAGCACCACCAGGGAGCGGTGCCCGGCCGCCGGGCCGTCGAGTTCGTCGAGAACGGCGGCCATCATGGCGCGGTCCTGGAGGGCGATCCCGGCGGAGCCGGTGCGCGGGCTGAACTTCTCGTACGGGCCCCCGGCCGCGCCGGACTGCGGGGTCAGGCCGAGGACGTCGTCGTAGAAGCGGTAGCAGGCGGCGAAGTCGGTGACGAGGAGCCGTATCTGGGCAAGTTCCACGGGTGCTCCCGGCGTCAGGACCAGCGGCCGGTGCGGCCGAGGAGGAGGGCCGCGGCGGCGGTGCCCGCGGTGGAGGTGCGCAGCACGGTGGGGCCGAGGACGTGGGGCCGGGCGCCGGCCTCGGCGAAGGCGGCCAGTTCGTCGGGGGAGACGCCTCCCTCGGGGCCGACGACGAGCACGATCTCGCCGTGGGCGGGGAGTGCGGCGCCGGCGAGCCGGTCCTCGCCGCTCTCGTGCAGGACGGCCGCGAAGTCGGCCCCCGCGAGCAGCGCGGCGACCTGCTTGGTGCTCGCCGCGTCGGCGACCTCGGGGAAGCGGACCCGGCGGGACTGCTTGCCGGCCTCGCGGGCGGTGGCCCGCCACTTGCCGAGCGCCTTCAGGCCCCGCTCGCCGCGCCACTGGGTGATGCAGCGGGACGCCTGCCAGGGCACGATCGCGTCGACGCCGACCTCGGTCATCGTCTCGACGGCGACCTCGCCGCGGTCGCCCTTGGGGAGGGCCTGGACGACGGTGATCCGGGGGGACGCCTCGGGTTCGTCCCGGACCGGTCCCAGGTCCAGCACCAGCCGGTCCTTGCCCTCGGCGGCGCGGACGACGCCCTCGGCCCAGCGGCCGTGCCCGTCGGTGAGGACGACGTCCTCGCCGGGCCGCAGCCGCTTCACGGAGACGGCGTGCCGCCCCTCGGGCCCGTCGAGCACGAACTGCGGCCCCGCGGGGGCGAGCCGGTCGACGACGAAGACGGGCGCGGTCATCGCGCGTCGCCCTCGGCCGAGGCGGCCCGCGCGGCCGCCAGTTCCGCGACCAGTACCTCGACGAGCTCCGCGGCGGGCAGCTCGCGGGCCATGCGGTGGCCCTGGCCGGCCCACAGGGCCATGCCCTGCGCGTCGCCGGCCTTGGCGGCGGCCTTGCGCAGCGGGGAGGTGAGGTGGTGGACCTCGGGGTAGGCGGCGGGGGCGTAGGGGCCGTGCTCGCGCAGGAAGCGGTTGACCAGGCCGCGGGCCGGGCGGCCGGAGAAGGCGCGGGTCAGCTCGGTGCGGACGAACAGGGGGTCGGTGAGGGCGGCCTTGTGCACGGCCTGCGCCCCGGACTCGGGGGTGGCGAGGAACGCGGTGCCGAGCTGGGCGGCGCTCGCGCCGGCCGCGAGGACGGCGGCGATCTGGCTGCCGCGCATGATGCCGCCGGCGGCGACGACCGGCAGGCCCACGGCCTCGCGGACCTGGCCGAGCAGGGCGAGCAGGCCGAGGGCGGAGCCGTCGTTCTCGGGGATGTCCTTGTGGGTGCCCTGGTGGCCGCCGGCCTCCGTGCCCTGCACGATGACCGCGTCCGCGCCGGCCCGCTCGACGGCGAGCGCCTCCTCGGCGGAGGTCACGGTGACGAGGGTGAACGTCCCGGCCCGGCGCAGGGACTTCAGCGTGTCGGCGGCCGGGACGCCGAAGTGGAAGGAGACCACCGGCACGGGGTCGTCCAGCAGTACGGCGATCTTGGCGTCGTAGCCGTCGTCGCGGCCGCTGTCGGGGTCGCCGAGCTCGGTCTCGTACCAGGTGACCTCACCGGCGAGCTGCTCGGCGTAGAGCTGGACGGCGCCCGTCTCGGGATACTCGGGCTGCGGCATGAAGAGGTTCACGCCGAAGGGGCGGCCGGTCAGTCCGCGGAGCTGCTTGATCTCCTGGTACATGCCGTCGGCCGTCTTGTAGCCGCCGGCCAGGAATCCGAGCCCGCCGGCCTCGGAGACGGCGGCGGCGAGCGGCGGTACGGAGACACCGCCCGCCATGGGGGCCTGCACGATCGGGTGGGGGAAGAGATCGGTCAGCTCGGAGGACATGACGGCATGTTGTCACGTCCTCCGAACAAGTCCGAAACCGGCCACCGCTTGGCATAGGCCAAGGGCATCGTCCGGGACGGGTGACCGCTCAGCGCCCGTTGAACGCGTCCTTCAGACGGGAGAACAGCCCCTGCTGGCCCGGCTGGAACTGGCCCTGGGGCCGCTCCTCGCCGCGCAGCTTGGCCAGCTCGCGCAGCAGCCGCTCCTGCTCGGGGTCGAGCTTGGTCGGGGTCATGACCTCGACGTGGACGATGAGGTCGCCCCGCCCGCCGCCGCGCAGATGCGTGACGCCCCGGCCGTGCAGCGGGATCGACTGGCCGGACTGGGTACCGGGCCGGATGTCGACCTCCTCCAGGCCGTCGAGCGTCTCCAGCGGCACCTTGGTGCCGAGGGACGCCGCGGTCATCGGGATGGTGACCGTGCAGTGCAGATCGTCGCCGCGCCGCTGGAAGGTGGAGTGCGGCAGCTCGTGGATCTCGACGTAGAGGTCGCCGGCGGGGCCGCCGCCGGGGCCGACCTCGCCCTCGCCCGCGAGCTGGATCCGGGTGCCGTTGTCGACGCCGGCCGGGATCTTGACGGTGAGCGTGCGCCGGGAGCGGACCCGGCCGTCGCCCGCGCACTCCGGGCAGGGGTTCGGGACGATGGTGCCGAAGCCCTGGCACTGGGGGCAGGGGCGGGAGGTCATGACCTGGCCGAGGAAGGACCGGGTCACCTGGGAGACCTCGCCGCGGCCGCGGCACATGTCGCACGTCTGGGCGGTGGTGCCGGGGGCGGCGCCCTCGCCGCTGCACGTGGAGCAGACGATCGCGGTGTCGACCTGGATGTCCTTGGTGGTGCCGAAGGCCGCCTCCTCGAGGTCGATCTCCAGCCGGATCATCGCGTCCTGGCCGCGCCGGGTCCTGGACCTCGGCCCCCGCTGGGACGCCGTACCGAAGAACGCGTCCATGATGTCGGAGAAGTTGCCGAAGCCACCGGCCCCGAAGCCGCCCGCGCCACCGCCGCCGGCCTGCGAGAGGGGGTCGCCGCCGAGGTCGTAGACCTGCTTCTTCTGCGGGTCCGACAGCACCTCGTAGGCGGCGTTGATCTCCTTGAACCGCTCCTGGGTCTTCGGATCCGGGTTGACGTCCGGGTGCAGCTCGCGGGCGAGCCGGCGGAAGGCCTTCTTGATCTCATCCTGCGACGCGTCGCGGCGCACGCCGAGAACGGCGTAGTAGTCCGTGGCCACTTACGACTCCGCCAGGATCTGTCCGACGTAACGTGCCACCGCTCGTACCGCTCCCATCGTTCCCGGGTAATCCATGCGGGTCGGGCCGACCACGCCGAGTTTGGCGACTGCCTCGCCGCCCGAACCGTAGCCGACCGAGACCACGGAAGTGGAGTTGAGTCCCTCATAGGCGTTCTCATGACCGATGCGTACGGTCATGCCCGAATCCCCCGCCTCGCCCAGGAGTTTGAGGAGAACGACGTGTTCCTCCAGGGCCTCCAGGACGGGCCGGATGGTGAGAGGGAAGTCATGTCCGAAGCGGGTGAGATTGGCGGTGCCGCCGATCATCAGCCGCTCCTCGTTCTCCTCGACGAGGGTCTCCAGCAGGGTGGAGAGCACCGTCGAGACCGTGCCGCGGTCGTCCGCCTCGAAGGCTTCCGGCAGGTCCTCCACCAGGCGCGGCACGTCGGCGAACCGGCGGCCGGCGACCCGGCTGTTGAGCCGCGCGCGTAGATCCGCCAGAGAGGCCTCCCCGAAGGGCGCCGGGCAGTCCACCATGCGCTGCTCGACCCGTCCGGTGTCCGTGATCAGCACGAGCATCAGCCGGGCCGGCGCGAGCGCCAGCAGTTCCACGTGCCGCACGGTGGACCGGGTCAGCGACGGGTACTGCACGACGGCGACCTGCCGGGTGAGCTGCGCGAGCAGCCGTACGGTCCGCGCCACGACGTCGTCGAGGTCGACGGCGCCGTCGAGGAAGTTCTGGATGGCGCGCCGCTCGGGCGCGGTCATCGGCTTGACGCCGGCCAGCTTGTCGACGAACAGCCGGTAGCCCTTGTCGGTGGGGATCCGCCCGGCGCTGGTGTGCGGCTGGGCGATGTATCCCTCGTCCTCCAGGGCGGCCATGTCGTTGCGCACGGTGGCCGGGGAGACGCCGAGGCTGTGCCGCTCGGTGAGGGCCTTGGACCCCACCGGCTCCTCGGTTCCGACGTAGTCCTGGACGATGGCGCGCAGCACCTGCAGCCTGCGTTCACTCAGCACCCGCGCACACCTCCCGTGGTCGTCCCCAGTCCCCTGGGCGTCCCCCCTGGCACTCTTCGCTTCCGAGTGCCAGACGTTCCCCGGTCAGTGTACGGCTGTGGGGTACACCGGGGGCAAGGTCGGCCGACGCCGGGACGCCCTACCGTTAGCGTCCCGGTATGACCATGACTTGGGAAGAGCTGGGGTGGGAGCGGGTCGCCGCCGGGGTCGGGCGGGTGCGCCTGCCGGGCTGGGACTGCACGGCGGGGCTGGTCGTCGGGGCGGGCGCGGTGCTGATGGTGGACGCCGGGTCGGGTCTGGCGGAGGGGGTGCGGCTGCGGACGCAGGCCGAGGAGCTGACCGGCGCGCGTGTGACCCATCTCGCGCTCACCCATCCGCATTTCGACCATGTGTTCGGTGCGGCGGCGTTCGCGGGCGCGGAGGTGTACGGGGCGGTGGGCATGGACACGGTCCCGGCGGAGGAGCTGCGGGCGGACGCGGTGCGCAACGGTCTGGACGAGGCGACGGCGACGGAGGCGGCGGACACGCTGGTCGCCCCCCGCCACCTGGTCTCCGGCGAGTGGACCCTCGACCTGGGCGGGAGCCGTCAGGTCCTGCTCGCGAACGTGGGCCCGGCGCACACGGCGCACGACCTCGTGGTCCTGGTCCCCGGCTCCCCGGAGGTCGTCTTCTGCGGCGATCTGGTGGAGGAGTCCGGCGAGCCCCAGGCGGGCCCCGACGCCGTCCCCTCGCACTGGCCGGCGGCCCTGGACCGCCTCCTCGCCCTCGGCGGCGAGGACGCGCTGTACGTGCCGGGGCACGGGGCGGTGGTGGACGCGGCGTTCGTACGGCGGCAGCGGGACGCGCTGGCGGCGCGCTTCGGCGTGTCGCACTGAGCCGGGTGCGCTCGGGCGGGGGCTTCTCCTATCGTCATCCGAATGCGCCCGTACTCGCCGGATCTCACCCCTCCCTGGAAGAAGCCGAAGCCCGTCCCCGAGGTCCCGGCGGAGCCCGGCCTCGTGGTGGAGGAGCCCGGCACCGGCTTCTGCGGCGCGGTGATCCGCTGCGAGGCGGGCACGGTGACCCTGGAGGACCGCTTCGGCAAGCACCGGGTGTTCCCGCTGGAGCCCCGGGGCTTCCTCCTGGAGGGCCGTGTGGTGACCCTCGTACGGCCTTCTTCCGGCCCCGTGCGTCCTACCCGCACCGCGTCCGGCTCGGTAGCCGTCCCCGGCGCCCGCGCCCGCGTGGCCCGCGCCGGCCGCATCTACGTCGAGGGCCGGCACGACGCCGAACTGGTCGAGAAGGTGTGGGGCGACGACCTGCGCGTCGAGGGCGTGGTGGTGGAGTACCTGGAGGGCGTGGACGACCTCCCGGCGATCGTCGAGGACTTCGGCCCCGGGCCGGACGCGCGGCTGGGGGTGCTGGTGGACCACCTGGTGCCCGGCACGAAGGAATTCCGCATCGCGCAGGCGGTGACGAGCGAGCACGCCCTGGTCGTCGGTCACCCGTACATCGACATCTGGGAGGCGGTGAAGCCGTCGTCCCTGGGCATCACGGCCTGGCCGCGCGTGCCGCACGGCCAGGACTGGAAGACGGGCGTGTGCCGGGCGCTGGGCTGGCCGTCCGACAACACCGGGGCGGTGTGGCAGGCGATCCTGGCGCGGGTCGGCTCCTACAAGGACCTGGAGCCCGCGCTGCTGGGGCGAGTGGAGGAGCTGATCGACTTCGTCACGGGTAGCGGTGGGGCCTGACATTCTCGTAGGCGGCGAATTCGCTGGTGTCCAGTTCGAGGCCAAGGGGTTCCAACGGCATCAGTTCACCGAAGAAGGCGTGCCGCTGCCGTCGGTAGTCGGCGTCCTCACCCCCGCCCTTCGGCTCACTGAGCAGAACGCACTGAGCCATGACGGGATCGATGATCAGGTAGGCGGGTACCTTGGCCGCCGCATAGACAGAGCGCTTGAGAAGGTAGTCGCGATCGGCGCTCCGTCCGGAGACGACCTCGATCACTGCGGTGACCACCCCGGCCGGAACCAGCGCCCCCTGCTTCGGGCACGCATCACGCTCGACCACCACCACGTCAGGTACGGGCGCGCTGACATCGTCGAACATGTCCACGCGCATGGCCTGGAGCCGGGACCAGCGACTGCGCGGAATCTGGTCCACCACGTCGGTCACGCTCCGCTTGTGCACCAGATCCGGACTCGGCGTCATCACGACGGTCCCCCGCAGCAGCTCGGCCCTGATGCCCTCGGGGGGTTCCAGCTCCACAGGGGATTCACTCGCCGGGGTGATCAGTCCACCAGGTCCCGCACCACCGCGTCCGCCAGCAGCCGCCCCCGCAGGGTGAGCACGGCACGGCCGCCGTCGTACGGGGCCTGCGCCAGCAGCCCGTCCGTCAGGGCCCGGCGGGAGGCCTTCAGGCCCTCCTCCCGGAGCAGGTCCAGCGGGACGCCCTCCCGCAGCCGCAGCTCCAGCAGGACTCGCTCGACCCGCCGGTCCTCCTCGGAGAGCAGCTCACGCCCCGCCCCGGGGGAGCGGCCGGCGGCAAGGGCTGCCGCGTACGCGCCCGGATGCTTCACGTTCCACCAGCGCACGCCGCCCACGTGGGAGTGCGCCCCGGGGCCCGCGCCCCACCAGTCCGCGCCGCGCCAGTACAGCTCGTTGTGCAGACAGCGGGCCGCAGGCGAGGTGGCCCAGTTGGAGACCTCGTACCAGTCGTAGCCGGCGGCGGTCATCACCTCGTCCGCGATCAGATAGCGGTCGGCGTGGACGTCGTCGTCGGTCATCGGGATCTCCCCGCGCCGGATGCGCCGGGCCAGCTGGGTGCCCTCCTCGACGATCAGGGCGTACGCGGAGACATGGTCGGGTCCGGCGCCGAGCGCGGCCTCCAGGGAGGCCCGCCAGTCGTCGTCGGACTCGCCCGGGGTGCCGTAGATCAGGTCCAGGTTGACGTGCTCGAAGCCCGCCGTGCGGGCCTCCGCGACACAGGCCTCGGGGCGGCCGGGGGTGTGGGTGCGGTCGAGGACCTTCAGCACGTGCTGCCGGGCGCTCTGCATGCCGAAGGAGATCCGGTTGAAGCCGCCCGCGCGGAGCGTGGCGAGATAGGACGGGTCGACGGACTCCGGGTTGGCCTCCGTCGTCACCTCCGCGTCCGCCGCCAGGCCGAACTCGTCGCGGATCGCGCCCAGCATCCGGACGAGGTCGTCGGCGGCAAGGAGCGTGGGGGTGCCGCCGCCGACGAAGACCGTGCGGACCGGACGCGGGTCGTCGCCCAGCACCTTCCGCGACAGCCGGATCTCGTCGATCAGGGTGTCGGCGTAGTTGTCGCGGGAGGCGAGGACTCCGCCGGTGCCGCGCAGCTCGGTGGCGGTGTAGGTGTTGAAGTCGCAGTACCCGCAGCGGGTCGCGCAGTAGGGGACGTGCAGATAGAACCCGAGGGGGCGGTCGGCTGCGCCGGTGAGCGCGTGCGCCGGGAGCGCGCCGTCGTCGGGGACGGGCTCACCGTCGGGGAGTGCGGAAGGCATGCCCTCCATTGTCCCGTACCGCGCCGGCGTACGACGACGGTCACTCCGCCTGGAGCACCAGCAGCGCCAGATCGTCCTCCGGGGGATGCTCGCCGAACTCGTGGACGAGCCGGCGGATCCGCTCGGCGATCGGCTCGGCCCCCAGGCCCACGCAGCCGGCGAGCGCGACGGCCAGCCCGTCGCCGTCGTCGAACTGGCGGAGGCCGGAGCGCCGCTCGGTGACCCCGTCGGTGACGCACAGCAGGCTGTCGCCGTGCCGCAGCTCGAGCACGTCGCTGGTGTACGTCACGTCCTCGATGACCCCGAGCAGGGTCTGGGGGCGCGCGGCCGTGGCGACGGAGCCGTCCGGGCCGAGGAGCAGCGGCAGCGGGTGCCCGGCGGAGGCCAGGGTGCAGCGGACGCCGCCCTCGAAGGGGGCCAGCTCGCCGTAGAGGAGGGACAGGAACCGGGTCTGGGGGCCGTCGCCGGGGCCGGTGGGGCCGACGAAGGCGCGGGCGGCGGCGTCGGCGGCCTCGGTGGCGTCGTCGAGGAGGAGCTGGTTGAGCCGGTCCAGGACGTCGGGGACGCCGTACCCCTCACGGGCCAGCAGCCGCAGCCAGGGGCGGGCGAGGCCGATGACGACGGCCGCCTCCGGGCCCTTGCCCTGGACGTCGCCGATGGCGAAGCACCAGCGGCCGTCGCCCGCCGGGAACAGGTCGTAGAAGTCGCCGCTCGGGCCGCCCTGCTCGCGCGGCTCGTGGACGAGGGCGCTGCGCACGCCGGGGATCTCGGCGACGGCGCCGGGCAGCAGCCCGCGCTGGAGGACGGCGCTGATGGTGGCCTGGCGGGCGTACTGGCGGGCCGCGCCGATCGCCAGCGCCACCCGGCGGCCCAGGTCCTCGACGAGCCCGGTGACCTCGTCGGCGAAGGCACCCGGTCCGGCCCGCCCGATGACCAGGGTGCCGAGCGGGCGGCCGCCGGCGATCAGCCGGTAGGCGAGGGCGGCGCCGCGCGGGCCGAGCGCCGCGCCGGGCCAGGGGAAGTGCTCGGGCCCGGAGCGGGGCGGTTCCGCGGGGCGCGGCGGATCCTTCTCCAGGGCCCGGCGCAGCTCCTCGATCCGGCCCTCGTCGCCGTGCCAGACCCGGGCCAGTCGCGGTCCGGGGCCGCCGGCCCATTCGCCCCAGCCGCCGCCGTGCCCGCTGACCTCGTCCTCCAGCCAGACCCCGCACCAGTCGGCGAGCCGGGGCACCAGGAGCTGGCTGGTGAGCGCGGCGACGAGATCCTCGTCGAGCTGCCCGGCGAGCAGGTCGGAGGCCTCGGCGAGGAACGACAGGGCGCCGCGGTTCAGCCAGTCTCCGTCCCGGCAGGAGGGCTGCGGTTCGGGGGCGAGGGCTTCGAGGAGGGGGTCGAGGGGCGCGACGGGCGAGGCGCCGTACGTCCCGTCGGTCTCGTACGGCTCGGGGGCCAGGGGCAGCAGCCGCGCCCACACCGTCTTCGCGCCCCTGCGGTACGTCACTCCCCAGGCGTCGGCGAGCGCGGCGACCAGCCGCAGGCCGCGGCCGTACTCCGGGGTCTCGTGCGGCGTCTCGGGCGGGTGGTCGCGGGGGGCGCGGGAGGGGTGGTGGTCCCCGACCTCGACGACGACCGCGTGTCCCTGTTCGGGATCGTCCTCCAGCCGGCACAGCAGGTCCACGTCGGTGCCGGCGTGCACGACGGCGTTGGTGACGAGCTCGCTGACGACGAGGGTCACGTCCTCGGCCAGGCGTTCGGGAAGGTCCCCCCACTCCGCGAACGCGGCCCGCACCAGAGCGCGGGCGAGGCCGGGGGCATGGGGGCTGCCGGCCAGGGTGGCGCGGGTGACCGGGGGCGCGTCGGGGGTCGCGGACGACGGCGCACCGATACCGAGGGAGACGGTCTCCCGCTGGGTCGGAATGGCCCCCATGCGCAGCTCCCCGGGCAGTTCGGATGCCCTCAGGGTGACAGACGGATCCCAGCCATATGCGGTGCGTGACCGAAGGGGATCATGTCGTATGCGAAGGGTGCTGCGTGTGTGTACGGATGTGCTCGATGAAGGACGAATAAGGTTCGCTTTTCGAGCACGGGGACTACAGCCGACCGAAAGGGGCGCGGGGAACTGCGCGAGCAACCACAACGCTCCCGCAGCCTCCCACGCGCCCCAACCCGCCCCTATGCCTCCCGCGTCCCCGCGTACATCTCCTCGATCAGGTGCTGGTACTCCCGCTCCACCACCGGCCGCTTCAGCTTCAGACTCGGCGTGATCTCGCCGTGCTCCACGTCGAGATCCCGCGGCAGCAGCCGGAACTTCTTGATCGTCTGCCACCTCTGGAGCCCGGCGTTGAGCTCGGCGACGTGGCCCTCGATGAGCGCGACCGTCTCGGGCGCGGCGACGACCTCGGCGTACGACCTGCCCCCGAGCCCGTTCTCCTTGGCCCAGTCGAGGATGGACACCTCGTCCAGCGCGATCAGCGCGGTGCAGAAGTTCCGGTCGGCGCCGTGCACGAGGATGTTGGAGACGTACGGGCACACCGACTTGAACTGGCCCTCGACCTCGGTGGGCGCGATGTACTTGCCACCGGATGTCTTGAACAGGTCCTTCTTGCGGTCGGTGATCCGCAGATAGCCGTCGGGCGACAGCTCGCCGATGTCACCGGTGTGGAACCAGCCGTCGGCCTCCAGCACCTCGGCGGTCTTGTCGGGCAGCCCGTGGTAGCCCTCCATGATCCCGGGGCCGCGCAGCAGGATCTCGCCGTCCTCGGCGATCCGCACCTCCGTGCCGGGCAGCGGCTTGCCGACCGTGCCGGTGCGGTACGCCTCGCCCGGGTTCACGAAGGAGGCCGCGGAGGACTCGGTGAGGCCGTAGCCCTCCAGGATGTGGATGCCGGCGCCGGAGAAGAAGAAGCCGATCTCCGGGGCGAGGGCGACGGAGCCGGAGACACAGGCGCGCAGCCGCCCGCCGAACGCCTCGCGGATCTTGGCGTACACCAGCGCGTCGGCGGCCCTGTGCTTGGCGGCGAGACCGAAGGGGGCGCTCGCGGTGCCGGTGCGGCGGAAGTTGTCCTGGGTGACCTTGGCGTACTCGCGGGCGACCTCGGAGGCCCAGCGGAAGATCTTGTACTTGGCGGGGCCGCCGGCGCGGGCCTTGTTGGCGATGCCGTTGTAGACCTTCTCGAAGATCCGCGGCACGGCCGCCATGTAGGTCGGCCGGACCACCGGAAGGTTCTCGATGATCTTGTCGACGCGGCCGTCGACGGCGGTGACGTGCCCGACCTCGATCTGGCCGGAGGTGAGCACCTTGCCGAAGACGTGCGCGAGCGGCAGCCACAGGTACTGGACGTCCTCGGCGCTGATCAGACCGGTCGCGGCGATCGCCTTGGCCATGTACGACCAGTTGTCGTGCGGCAGGCGCACGCCCTTGGGGCGGCCGGTGGTGCCGGAGGTGTAGATGAGGGTGGCGAGCTGCTCCTTGGTGATCGCGGCGACGCGCTCCTTGATCAGCCCGGGCTCCTGCTCCAGCCGGGCCGCGCCGCGCTTCTCCAGCTCGTCGAGGGTGAGGATCCAGTCCTCCCCGGTGTCGACGCCGGCCGGGTCGAGGACCACCACATGGGTGAGGGCGGGCAGCTCGGCGCGCTTCTCGACGGCCTTGGCGACCTGCGCCGCGTCCTCGGCGATCAGCACCCGGCTCTCGGAGTCGGAGAGGATGTACGCCGATTCGTCGGCGTTGGTCTGCGGGTAGACGGTGGTCGTCGCGGCGCCGGCGCACATGATGCCGAGGTCGGCGAGGATCCACTCGATCCGGGTGGCGGAGGCGAGCGCGACACGCTGTTCGGGCTGCACCCCCAGCTCGATGAGCCCGGCCGCGATCGCGTACACCCGCTCGGCGGCCTGCGCCCAGCTCAGCGACTTCCAGTCGTCGGGGCCCGCGCCGGACGCGGCGGGCACCGGGTGCCGGTAGGCCTCGGCGTCGGGCGTGGCGGCCACCCGCTCCAGGAAGAGGCCCGCCACGGACGGCGGACGGTTCTCGATCAGGGTCTGTGGGTCGCTCACGACATCCTCCGGGGCCCGCGACGGCGCGGCTGGCTCTTGCGGCTGTTGTTTAACTCGCGAGTAACTATCGAGCAGGGCATCAGGGTAAAGGGCGACCGCCCGGCACGTAAGGGGCCACGTACGGTCACTTTCTCCGGACAGCACACCACGGGCCCGCCGCGCGACAGCACGGCGGGCCCGGTGTTCAGGCGTCGGAGGGGCTACTTCTTGCCCTTGGCGGAGCCCGCGGCGTCGTCGCTGCTCAGCACGGCGATGAAGGCTTCCTGCGGAACCTCCACGGAACCCACCATCTTCATCCGCTTCTTGCCTTCCTTCTGCTTCTCCAGCAGCTTCCGCTTACGGGAGATGTCACCGCCGTAGCACTTGGCGAGGACGTCCTTGCGGATGGCGCGGATGGTCTCGCGGGCGATGACCCGGGAGCCGATGGCGGCCTGGATCGGCACCTCGAAGGCCTGCCGCGGGATCAGCTCGCGCAGCTTGGCGACGAGCCGCACCCCGTAGGCGTACGCGGCGTCCTTGTGGGTGATCGCCGAGAAGGCGTCCACCTTGTCGCCGTGCAGCAGGATGTCGACCTTGACCAGGCTGGAGGTCTGCTCGCCGGTGGGCTCGTAGTCCAGCGAGGCGTAGCCGCGGGTCTTGGACTTCAGCTGGTCGAAGAAGTCGAAGACGATCTCGGCGAGCGGCAGGGTGTAGCGGATCTCGACCCGGTCCTCGGAGAGGTAGTCCATGCCGAGCAGGGTGCCGCGCCGGGTCTGGCACAGCTCCATGATCGAGCCGATGAACTCGGTCGGCGCCAGGATGGTGGCGCGCACGACCGGCTCGTAGACCTCGCTGATCTTCCCCTCGGGGAACTCGCTCGGGTTGGTGACGACGACCTCGGTGCGGTCCTCCATGACCACGCGGTACACCACGTTCGGCGCGGTGGCGATGAGGTCGAGGCCGAACTCGCGCTCCAGGCGCTCACGGATCACGTCGAGGTGCAGCAGGCCGAGGAAGCCGACGCGGAAGCCGAAGCCGAGCGCGGCGGAGGTCTCGGGCTCGTAGACCAGGGCGGCGTCGTTGAGCTGGAGCTTGTCCAGGGCCTCGCGCAGCTCCGGGTAGTCGGAGCCGTCCAGCGGGTACAGACCGGAGAAGACCATCGGCTTGGGGTCCTTGTACCCGCCGAGGGCCTCGGTCGCGCCCTTGACCTGGCTGGTGACGGTGTCACCGACCTTGGACTGGCGGACGTCCTTCACACCGGTGATCAGATAGCCCACCTCGCCGACGCCGAGGCCGTCGGCCGCCAGCATCTCGGGCGAGTTGGTGCCGATCTCCAGCAGCTCGTGGGTCGCGCCGGTCGACATCATCCTGATGCGCTCGCGCTTGTTGAGCTGGCCGTCGATGACCCGGACGTACGTGACCACGCCCCGGTAGGAGTCGTAGACCGAGTCGAAGATCATCGCGCGGGCCGGGGCGTCCTTGACGCCGACGGGGGCCGGGATGTCCCGCACGGCCCGGTCGAGCAGCGCGTCCACGCCGACACCGGTCTTCGCGGAGACCCGGAGCACGTCGTCGGGGTCGCAGCCGACCAGGTTGGCGAGCTCCTCGGCGAACTTCTCCGGCTGGGCCGCGGGAAGGTCGATCTTGTTGAGCACCGGGATGATCGTGAGGTCGTTCTCCATCGCCAGATAGAGGTTGGCGAGGGTCTGGGCCTCGATGCCCTGGGCGGCGTCGACGAGGAGGATGGTCCCCTCACAAGCCGCGAGGGACCGCGAGACCTCGTAGGTGAAGTCGACGTGCCCGGGGGTGTCGATCATGTTGAGGATGTGCGTGTTGTTCTTGTCGTGGGTGGGAGCCCACGGCAGCCGCACCGCCTGGGACTTGATCGTGATGCCGCGCTCGCGCTCGATGTCCATCCGGTCGAGGTACTGAGCACGCATCTGCCGCTGCTCGACCACACCGGTCAGCTGGAGCATCCGGTCGGCGAGCGTGGACTTGCCGTGGTCGATGTGCGCGATGATGCAGAAGTTGCGGATCAGAGCCGGGTCGGTACGGCTCGGCTCGGGCACATTGTTAGGGGTCGCGGGCACGCAGGGTCCTGTCTCTTGAGGCGCCTTGTGCCTCGGGTCGGATCGATACGTAGGCTCCATGGTCCCACGCGCGGCGACCGGGAGCCGGTTTGGGCCATTCTCGGGCCCGCTGGTAGTGTGGGCAGCTGTGTCTCATGCCCTCTCAGCGCGAGGCACCAAAGAATCCAGGAATTAGAAGAGGCTTATTTCGTGGCGAACATCAAGTCCCAGATCAAGCGGATCAAGACCAACGAGAAGGCTCGGCTGCGCAACAAGGCCGTCAAGTCCTCCCTGAAGACCGCGATCCGCAAGGCCCGTGAGGCCGCTGCCGCGGGTGACCTCGCGAAGGCCACCGAGCTCCAGCGCGCTGCCGCGCGTCAGCTCGACAAGGCTGTCTCGAAGGGTGTCATCCACAAGAACCAGGCCGCCAACAAGAAGTCGGCGCTCGCTTCCAAGGTCGCGACCCTCCAGGGCTGAACCCCTCTGGTCTGACCGGATCCCCCGGGATCCGAGCCGCCGGAAGGACCCAGGGCGGGCCCTCTCTCATCCGCCCCCGACCGGCCCCCGAGCCCGTACGCGGCCTGCGTTCGCCACGCGGGTATGGGCTCAGCAGCTTCACCAGATTGATCAGCTTCATCAGCTTTATCGGCTTTGTCTGAAGGCCCCGGCCCTCCGCCCTTCCCCAGGGCGGCAGGCCGGGGCCTTCGGCATGCCCGGTCACATCCAGAACTGGTCCGACTTCGCCATGTCCGCGACACACTCATCGAGGTCGGTGATCTTGTCTCCCATGATCCGGAAGACGATGCCGCCCATCTCGTCGATGTGCTTGCCCGCCCGGTCGGCGGTGAAGTGGTGCACGGACATGACATGCCCGCGGCCGTCCACGAACAGGTTCCGCAGCTCGACGCGGAACGACCCGCCGGTCTCCGAGTAGAGCCGGCCGTAGTAGTCGTTGAGGACCGAGTCGATCCCCTTGTAGTCCCCGGAGAGCGGGTGAGAGCCGGGGACGTGGTGGGTACAGTCCCCGGTCATCAGTGCGCGCAGGGTGTCCATGTCTCCGCGCTGGAAGGCTTCGTAGCCCTCACGGACTATCTTCGCGTGCGGGTGTTCAGCCACGGCGATCGCCACCTCTCCTTGTCAGGCGACAGAGGCTGATAGGGGCCCGGCAGGGGCCGATACGCACGATTCTCCTCTGGGGAGTCCCTACCGTCCTCTGGAGCGGGCGGCCCGCGCGATGGCGACGACCGCCTTCTCCAGCGCGTACTCCGGGTCGTCCCCGCCGCCCTTCACCCCGGCGTCCGCCTCGGCCACCGCGCGCAGCGCCGCGGCCACCCCGTCCGGGGTCCAGCCCCGCATCTGCTGGCGCACCCGGTCGATCTTCCACGGCGGCATGCCCAGCTCCCGCGCGAGATCGGCGGGACGGCCGCCGCGCGCCGAGGACAGCTTGCCGATGGCCCGCACGCCCTGTGCCAGCGCGCTGGTGATCATCACGGGTGCGACACCGGTGGCCAGCGACCAGCGCAGCGCCTCCAGGGCCTCCGCGGCCCGCCCCTCCACCGCCCGGTCGGCGACGGTGAAGCTCGACGCCTCGGCCCGCCCGGTGTAGTACCGCCCCACGACGGCCTCGTCGATGGTGCCCTCGACGTCGGCGACGAGCTGGGTCACCGCCGAGGCCAGCTCCCGCAGATCGCTGCCGATGGCGTCGACGAGCGCCTGGCACGCCTCGGGCGTCGCGGACCGCCCGGTGGCCCGGAACTCCTGCCGCACGAACGCCAGCCGGTCGGCCGGCTTGGTCATCTTCGGACAGGCGATCTCCCGCGCCCCGGCCTTGCGGGCGGCGTCCAGCAGCGCCTTGCCCTTGACCCCGCCGGCGTGCAGCAGCACCAGCGTGATCTCCTCGGCGGGCGCCGAGAGATAGGCCTTCACGTCCTTGACGGTGTCGGCCGACAGATCCTGCGCGTTGCGGACGACCACGACCTTGCGCTCCGCGAAGAGCGAGGGGCTGGTCAGCTCGGCGAGGGTGCCGGGCTGCACCTGGTCGGGGGTCAGGTCCCGGACGTCCGTGTCGGCGTCCGCGGCCCTGGCGGCCGCCACGACCTCCTGCACCGCCCGGTCGAGCAGCAACTCCTCCTGCCCCACGGCGAGCGTCACCGCGGCGAGGACATCGTCATTCGCAGTCTTCCTGGCCATCGGATACAGCATCGCACGGCCCACTGACAGTGCGTGTCCGTCGGGTTGCCGTCGCCTACGGTTCCTCGCGCCAGCCCTCCCACTCCCCCGCGAACTCGTCCAGCGCCCCCGCGTCCAGCACGCCGCCCTCGTCCCGCAGCACCACCAGCCACTGCGCGTCCTCGGCGTCGTCCTCGCCCGCCAGCGCGTCCCGGACGAGCAACGGCTCCTCGCGCACCCCGAACCGCTCCACGAGTGCCTCCGCCACCTCCTCCGCGGCATCGCGGTCGGGCAGCACCAGCACATGTCTCACATCGCTCACGGAGCCATTCTCCGGTACCCGCGCCTCAGCCCTTCGGCACGAGCTGCACGTCCAGATCGACCTGGATGCTCGGCCCGACCACCGCGATCCCGCGCGCCAGCATCGTCTGCCAGCTCACGGTGAAGTCGTCCCGGTGCAGTTCGGTCCGCGCCCGGCAGGCCGCCCGCGTCTCGCCGCCCATGCCGGTGCCGAGCCCGAGGTACTCCGTGTCCAGCGTCACGGTCCGCGTCACGCCGTGCAGCGACAGCGCCCCCGTCACGGCCCACCGGCTCCCGCCCTTGTGCGTGAACCGTTCGCCGTAGAACTCCAGCGTCGGATACCGGTCCACGTCCAGGAAGTCCGCCGACCGCAGGTGCTCGTCCCGCATCCGGACGTTGGTGTCGATGGAGGCCGCGTCGATCACCACGTGCATCGCCGACTGCTCCACCCGCTCCGCGATCCGCACCACTCCCGCGAAGGAGTTGAACCGCCCGTGGATCCGCGCGAGCCCGATGTGCCGCGCGGTGAACCCGATCGAGGAATGCGTGGGCTCGATGTCCCAGTCCCCCGGCGCCGGCAGCTCCGGCGGCTGCGCCAGCTGGAGCGTCACGTCACCGAGCGAGGCCAGGGCGTTCTCCCCGACCGTCGCGGTCGCCCGGTAGGGGGTGAACCCCTCGGCGGACACGGCGAGCCGGTACTCACCGGCAGGCACCGTCGTCATGAACGCCCCGAACGGATCCGTCCCGCCGCTGACGATCTTGCGGCCCATGGTGTCGCTCACCGCGAACTCCGCGTTGCGCACGGGCTCGTTGACCGGATCCAGCACCCGGCAGCTCAGCACCCCGGCGTTCTCCGGGGTCGGGAGCGCCGCGAGGGGACTCATCCGTTGCACCCGGTTCGTACGGTTTTCCATCCAGCGGCCGAACATCAACGCCACCCCTGCGCGACTTGACTCCACACCTTGCCGAAGACCCATTCGATCACCGATGCGGCTTTCGAGGCAACACGATCCCAATTACCCCCGCGGGCCCGCTTCCACCGCCCTCACCTCCGGCACCCGCTCCAGCACGATCCCGAACCGCTCCCGGTACACCCCGAGCACCTCCTCGTCCGTCACCAACTCCGTCTCCTCGCTCTCCCCTTCCGGCCCGGTCACCTTCCACCGCCGCCCGCTGAGCGTGATCCTTCCCCCGTCCTCGGTCACCCGCGAACAGACCAGCGACCGGGTGAAGTGCGACGCGGGCGAGGTGCTGTGCCACCAGGCCCCGGCCACGAAGTCCCCGAGCGCCCTCGGCCTGGCCTCCAGCCGGTACTGCGGCGAGCCGTCCCGTACGACGTCCAGATCACCGGCCTCCGCCTCGACGATCCGGAACACCCCGCCGGGGTCCTTCTGCTCACCCCGGTCCGCCCTGCGGAGCGGGTGGTGGCTGTGCGCCCCGAACCCCACGTCGGCCAGCCATGCCCCGTCGTCCACCGTGCGCACCCCGAGCGCCATGTGGTCGTACGGGATCCCGAGCCGCCCCGGCTCCCCGAACACCCGCGCCGCCAGGAACGTCACCTCGAACCCGAGCGCCGTCAGCAGCGTCCCGAACGCCCCGTTCAGCTCGTAACAGAACCCTCCTCTGCGCTCCTCCACGATCTTCTCCACCAGCCGCCGCTCCTCCAGCACGATCCGCTCACCGAGCTGGACCGAGAGGTTCTCGAAGGGCACGGTCAGCAGATGCCTCAGATGGAGTTCGCTCAGGGCGGCGGCCGTGGGGCGGGGCGGGCGCACGACCCCGAGGCGCCGCAGATAGGCGTCGACGAGGCGGTCGTCCGGGCGGTCGTCCGGGCCGTCCTCCACGCGGGCGTCCGGGCTTCCGTCCACGCGTGCGTCCGGGTGGGCGTCCTGGTGTGTGGGATCCATGCCCTCAGTCTCGCGCCACCCGCAGCGCCCCGGCCACGCCGGCGACCGCCAGCGCCCCGTCCCGGTCCGTCCGCAGCACCGTCGCACCTCCGGCCTTCAGCGCCGCGACCGTGCCGGGCGCCGGGTGTCCGTACGGGTTCCCCGCCCCCGCGGAGATCAGCGCCAGCCTCGGCGCCACCGCCCGTATCAGGTCCGGGTCCTGGTAGGCCGAGCCGTGGTGGGCGACCTTGAGCACATCCACCCGGCGCACCGAACCGCCCGCCGGTGACCGCAGCAACGCCCGCTGGGCCGGGGGTTCGAGATCGCCGAGCAGCAGCATCCGCAGCCCGCCCGACCGTACGAGCAGGGTCACGCTCGCGTCGTTCGGCCCGTCCGGCACCGGCACCGGACGCGAGGGCGGCCACAGCACCTCCCAGTCGAGCGGCCCGGCCCGCCGCCGCTCCCCCGCCACGGCCCGCAGCACCGGCACATGCCGGGCCCGCGCCTGGTTCCGTACGAACTCCACCTGGTCCGGGGGCTCCTCGAACCCCGTCGTCTCGATCGCGCCCACCTCCCGTCCGCGCAGCACCCCGGGCAGTCCGGCCACGTGATCGGCATGGAAGTGGGTGAGCACCACGAGCGGCACCCTGGTGATGCCGAGCGTGCGCAGGCACCGGTCGACGGGCTCCGGGTCCGGCCCGGCGTCCACCACCACTGCTGTGCCCTCGCCGGCCGCCAGGACCGTCGCGTCACCTTGTCCCACGTCGCACATCGCCAGCCGCCAGCCCGGCGGCGGCCAGCCCGTGAGGACCCGGGTGAGCGGCGGCGGCCGCACCACGGCCAGCAGGAACACCATCCCGCAGAGCGCGCACAGCCACGGCCGGCCCGCCAGCCGTCCGCCGAGCAGCAGCACCGCCGCCGTGACGAGGGCGAGCAGCAGCGCCCCGGCCCAGGTGCCGGGCCAGTCCACTCCCCCGCCGGGCAGCGCCGCCCCGGCCCGCGCGATCCACGCGATCCAGCCGGCCGGCCAACTCGCGCACCAGGCCAGCGCCTCGGCCACCGGCATCGCCACCGGCGCCGCCGCCAGCGCGGCGAAGCCCAGGACGGTCGCGGGCGCCACCGCGAACTCCACGAGGAGGTTGCACGGCACCGCGACCAGGCTCACCCGCGCCGACAGCACCACCACGACCGGTGCGCACAGCGCCTGCGCCGCCCCCGCCGCCGCCAGCGCCTCGGCGAGCCGCGGCGGCACCCCGCGCCCGCGCAACGCGGCACTCCAGCGCGGCGCCAGCGTCAGCAGGGCGCCCGTGGCGAGCACCGACAGCAGGAAGCCATGACTCCGGGCCAGCCACGGGTCGTACAGGACCAGCAGCAGGACCGCTGTCGCCAGCGCCGGGACGAGGGATCTGCGACGGCCGGTGGCGAGGGCGAGCAGCACCACCGCCCCGCAGGCCGCGGCCCGCAGCACACTCGGGTCGGGCCGGCACACCACGACGAAGGCGAGGGTGAGCGCTCCGCCGAGCAGCGCGGTGGCCCGCAGGGGGATGCCGAGGCGGGGCGCCAGGCCCCGGCGTTCGACCCGCTGGGCCAGTCCGGGCGGGCCCAGGAGCAGGGCGAGGACGATCGTGAGGTTGCTGCCGGAGACGGCGAGCGTGTGGGCGAGGTCGGTCTCCTTGAAGGCCTCGTCCAGTTCGGGCGTGATCCGGGCGGTGTCGCCGACGACCAGCCCGGGCAGCAGCGCGCGGGCGTCCGCCGGCAGTCCGTCGGTGGCCTCCCGCAGGCCCGCGCGCAGCCGGCCGGCCGTGCGCTGCACCGCCGACGGCCCCCGCACGACCTGCGGTGTGTGCGGGCTCCGCACCCGCAGCACCGCCGCGATCCGGTCCCCTCCCGTCAGCGGCGGAGCCAGCCGCCCGGTCACCCGGACCCGGGTGGACGGCAGCAGTCGCAGCCACGGCGATCTCCCGGCCGCCGCCCGCCCGGCCGTCCGGACGTCCACCAGCATCAGCACCGGTGTCCGTGTCGCGACCGCCTCCCCCTCCGGTCCCT
Source organism: Streptomyces sp. NPDC005811 (assembly GCF_040630405.1). Classification (NCBI taxonomy): domain Bacteria; kingdom Bacillati; phylum Actinomycetota; class Actinomycetes; order Kitasatosporales; family Streptomycetaceae; genus Streptomyces; species Streptomyces sp. NPDC005811. The sequence goes on along the minus strand of NZ_JBEXXK010000001.1, from coordinate 95,316 downwards.
CGACCCTGCGGACCTCCGCCTCGATCAGCACGGAGTCCGGGATCGCGTGGTCCCCGCGGACCCGGGGCCGGGTGAGCCGGGGATCGGAGGTCAGCTCGACCTCGGCGGTCACCGTCGGGTACCGCCCCGCGAGCCCCGGCACCGGCCCCCGCCGCAGATCGGCCCCGTGCAGTCCGGCCGCGGCGGCCGCCGCGGCGACACAGAGCAGCGAGGCGGCCACGGTGAACCGCGCCCGGCCGCCGCCCCGGCCCCGGACCGCCAGGAGCACGGCCGCCCCGGCCAGACAGCAGAGCACCAGGCCCACCACGATCCCCGGCGTCGCGTCCAGGGTGAGCGCCGCGGTGGCCCAGGCCGCCGAGGCGGGCGGCACCAGCCGCAGATCGAGCGGCGCCTCCTGCCGTGGATGCGCGTCCCCCAGCCGCTTGCCGGAGGCGGCATGGATCCGGCGGCGGGGAGGGGCGGCGGGACCCTCTTCAGGTCGTCCGCGGTCGGGCTCCGGCGCCTCCCCCGGCCTCATGGCCGCACCAGGTCGCGCAGATCGGCGTAGCGGCGCTCGCCGATGCCGTCGACCTCGCGCAGTTCGTCCACCGAGCGGAAGCCGCCGTGCCGGGTGCGGTGGTCCACGATGTGCCGTGCCAGCACGGGGCCGACGCCGGGGAGGGTGTCGAGTTGCTCCACGGTGGCCGTGTTGAGGGAGACGGGCGCCGCAGGCCCCGGTCCGGCGGGTGCCGCCGCTCCCTCGGCCGCCGGGGGCGCGGGGCCGCCGACGACGACCTGTTCGCCGTCCACCAGGAACCGTGCCCGGTTGAGGCCCTCGGTGCTGGTCCCCGGCCGCACCCCGCCGGCCGCGCTCAGCGCGTCGACGACCCGGGAACCGGCCGGAAGACGCCGGATGCCCGGCTTGCGGACCTTCCCGCTGACGTCCACCACGATCTCGGCCGCGGGCGTCGCGGCCGGCGGGGACGCCTCGGCCGCCGCGCGCACCACCTCCGGGGGCCGGACCGGCTCGGCCCCGCCCGTGCGGAAGTGCTGGACGGCGAAGCCGACGGCGACGACCAGCACCACCGTCAGCGCGAGCGCGCTGCCGCGTTCCATCCCGCAGCGGGTCTGCACCCACACCGGCATCCGCTCCCACAGCGCGGACCCGAGCCGCTCCCGCCGGCCGCGCGCCCGGCCCGCGCGGGGCTCCGACGGCTCCGGCTCGTCGGGCGGTCCTTCCCGGGCCTCCCGGGCACCGTCCTCCTCGTGCCGCTCCCCGTCGCCGCCCCGCGCCGCGAACAACACCTCCGCCCGGCGGCGCAGTTCCTCCGCGGAGGCGTGTCGCGTACGGCCGTCGGAGCCGGGCGCCCGGCCGGGGCCGCTGGTCGCGTGGTGGGGGCGTGGGCGTGTGGTCGAGCGTGATCGAAGTGCCATGTCCCGAGGATCGGACACATCGTCACATCGCGCTGATCTTGCTCGATTCCCGGGGACTACTCCCCAGTTGTGGACAACTCCACCACCCGCACGGGTGGCCTCCTAGCGCGGCGACACCACAACTCCCAGCAGTCCGGGCCCCGTATGCGCCCCGATCACCGCGCCGACCTCGCTCACATGGAGGTCCGCCAGGCCCGGCACCCGCGTCCGCAGCCGGTCCGCCAGCGCCGACGCCCGTTCGGGAGCGGCGAGATGGTGGACGGCGATGTCGACGCGGGCGCTGCCCGCACGGTCGGCGCCCAACTCCTCCAGCCGGGCGATGGCCCTGGACGCCGTCCGCACCTTCTCCAGGAGGTCGATGCGGCCCGCGTCCAGCTGGAGCAGCGGCTTCACCGCGAGCGCCGAGCCCAACAGGGCCTGGGCGGCGCCGATCCGGCCGCCACGGCGCAGGTAGTCGAGGGTGTCGACGTAGAAGTAGGCGGCGGTGCCGTCGGCCCGCTTCTCGGCGGCGGCGACCGCCTCGTCCACGGTGCCGCCGGACTCGGCGGCCTCGGCCGCGGCGAGCGCGCAGAACCCGAGGGCCATGGCCACCATGCCGGTGTCCACCACCCGCACCGGTACCGGCGCCTCCCGTGCCGCGACCACCGCCGCGTCGTAGGTGCCGGAGAGTTCGGCGGACAGGTGCAGGGAGACGATGCCGGTGGCACCGGCCTCGGCGGCCCTGCGGTAGGTCTCGGCGAAGAGTTGGGGGCTGGGGCGCGAGGTGGTGACGGGGCGTCGCTTCTGCAGGGCCTGGGCCAGGGAGCGGGTCGAGATCTCGGTGCCCTCTTCCAGGGCCTCGCCGCCGAGGACGACGGTCAGGGGTACCGCGGTGATGCCGTGGCGCTCCATCGTCCCCTGCGGCAGGTAGGCCGTTGAATCCGTGACGATCGCGACATGGCGGGACATGAGCTGGAGGTTACCTGGCGTAGCGCGTGGACGGCAGCCCGGCCCCTCTCGCCTGGACAGGCCTTGACCGAATCCGGTAGGGATCACATACCGGACGTCTCGGGGCGGGGCTTCTTCTGCCAGGGGTAGGTGGGGCGCGGCCCGGTCGGGTCGATCGCGGGCCGGTCCGGCTCCTGCGCGGCGGAGGTGCCCGGTGTCTGCGGTCGCGCCTGCGGCCGTGCGGTCCGCGGGGTGTCCTCGTCCTCGGTGGTCCAGTGCCGCAGGGCGCCGGCCTCGACGTCGATCTGGGCGCTGAGGTGGTCCAGGTCGTCCTCGGCGAAGCGGCGGGCGCGGTCGCGGACCGCCCAGCGCAGGGAGTCCGCGGAGCTCGTGACGCGGTCGGTGCGCTCGCGCAGCGACGACAGCCGCTCGGCGAGCCTGGCCCGGTCGGGCTCGGACTCCAGCCGCTTGAGCTCGCCGTCCAGTTCACGGCCGTGGGCGCTGAGCCGCTGGAAGAGGGCGAGGGACTCCTTGAGGGACTCGTCCTCCGTCACGCCCGCGTGCAGCGCGTCCTGGGTGGCCCGCATCGAGGTGCGCAGTTTCAGCCGGAGCTGGGCGATCTCGCCGACGGGTCCCGGCTGGGCGAAGGACTTGGCCCGCAGGGTGTGGTCCTCGACCGTGCGGCGGGCCTGGTCGATGGTGCGGTCCACCCCGCGCTTGGCGGCGCCGACCGCCTTCACCGTCGCGTAGACGCCGAGCACCGTGAGCAGCACGAAGAGCAGGGCGACGACTGCGATCACTGCTTCCACGAGCTCCTCCTCGACCGGTCCACGTCCCTCATCGGTCCGCGCACCTCCATCCGTTCCCCATCAAACGGTAAACGAGACGGGCAGGCCCGGAGTTCCGGAAGAACCCCGAACCTGCCCGCAGAGGACCCCTAGGGGACGTCACGCCGGAACGATGTTCACCAGCTTCGGCGCCCGCACGATCACCTTGCGGATCCCCGCCCCGTCCAGCGCCTTGACGACGTTCTCGTCGGCGAGGGCCACCTTCTCCAGTTCCTCGTCGGAGATGGCCGGGGACACCTCCAGACGCGCCTTGACCTTGCCCTTGATCTGGACGACGCAGGTGACGCTCTCGTCCACGACGTACGCCGGGTCGGCGACCGGCAGGTCCTGGTGGACGACCGAGTCGGTGTGGCCCAGCTTGCGCCACAGCTCCTCGGCGATGTGCGGGGCCAGCGGGGCGATCAGCAGCACCAGGGCCTCGGCGACGGTGCGCGGCAGCGCCCCGCCCGCCTTGGTCAGGTGGTTGTTCAGCTCGGTGATCTTGGCGATGGCGGTGTTGAAGCGCAGGCCCTCCAGGTCCTGGCGCACCCCGTCGATCGCCTTGTGCAGCGCGCGCAGCGTGGGCTCGTCGGGCTCGCTGTCGACGACGGTGACCTCGCCGGTGTTCTCGTCGACGATGTTGCGCCACAGACGCTGCAGCAGCCGGTACTGGCCGACGACCGCGCGGGTGTCCCACGGGCGGGAGACGTCCAGCGGACCCATCGCCATCTCGTACAGGCGCAGGGTGTCGGCGCCGTACTCGGCGCAGATCGTCTCCGGCGTGACCGAGTTCTTCAGGGACTTGCCCATCTTGCCCAGTTCGCGCTTGACCGGCTCGCCCGCGTAGAAGTACGCGCCGTCGCGCTCCTCGATCTCGGTGGCCGGCACCGGGAAGCCGCGGCTGTCGCGGTAGACGTAGGCCTGGATCATGCCCTGGTTGAACAGCTTGTGGAACGGCTCGGCGGACGAGACGTGCCCCAGGTCGAAGAGGACCTTGGACCAGAAGCGGGCGTACAGCAGGTGCAGCACCGCGTGCTCGGCACCGCCGACGTACAGGTCGACGCCGCCGTGCGGCCGGCCCTCGCGCGGGCCCATCCAGTAGCGCTCGATCTCGGGGTCGACCAGCCGCTCGCTGTTGTGCGGGTCCAGGTAGCGCAGTTCGTACCAGCAGGAACCGGCCCAGTTGGGCATGGTGTTGGTCTCGCGGCGGTACGCGCGCGGGCCGCGGCCGTCGCCCAGGTCCAGGGTGACGCTGACCCAGTCCTCGTTGCGGGACAGCGGGGTCTCCGGCGAGGTGTCCGCGTCGTCCGGGTCGAAGGTGCGGGGCGAGTAGTCCTCGACCTCGGGCAGCTCCAGCGGCAGCATCGACTCGGGCAGGGAGTGGGCGACGCCGTCCTCGTCGTAGACGATCGGGAAGGGCTCGCCCCAGTAGCGCTGGCGGCTGAACAGCCAGTCGCGCAGCCGGAAGTTGACGGTGCCCTGGCCGATGCCCTTGCGGGCCAGCCACTCGGTGACGCGGGCCTTGGCCTCGGCGACGGGCAGGCCGTCCAGGGAGATGTCGTCGTTGGACGAGTTGATGATCTTCGCGTCGTAGGACCCGAAGGCGGTCTCCCAGGTGGCGGTGTCGGTGCCGCGGCCGTCGGTCGGCTCGACGATGCAGACGATCGGCAGCTCGAAGGCGCGCGCGAACTCGAAGTCGCGCTGGTCGCCGGCCGGGACGGCCATGATCGCGCCGGTGCCGTAGCCCATCAGGACGTAGTCGGCGATGAAGACGGGGATCCGCTCGCCGTTGACCGGGTTGGTCGCGTAGGCGCCGGTGAAGACGCCGGTCTTCTCCTTGGCCTCGGCCTGCCGCTCGACGTCGGACTTGGAGCCGGCCTGGGCGCGGTAGGCGGCGACGGCCTCGGCGGGGTTCGCGTGTCCGCCGGTCCACACGTCGTGGGTGCCCTCGGGCCAGGCGGCCGGGACGAACGTGTCGACCAGCGGGTGCTCGGGCGCCAGGACCATGTAGCTCGCGCCGAACAGGGTGTCGGGGCGGGTGGTGAAGACGGTGATGTGCTCGCCGTCGATGGGGAAGTCGACGCGGGCGCCCTCGGAGCGGCCGATCCAGTTGCGCTGCTGCAGCTTGATGGCCTCGGGCCAGTCCAGCGCGTCCAGGTCGTCGATCAGACGGTCGGCGTAGGCGGTGATGCGCATGTTCCACTGGCGCAGCTTGGCCTTGAAGACGGGGAAGTTGCCGCGCTCGGAGCGGCCGTCGGCGGTGACCTCCTCGTTGGCCAGGACGGTGCCCAGGCCGGGGCACCAGTTGACCGGCGCGTCGGAGGCGTAGGCCAGCCGGAAGTCGCCCAGGACGTCGGCGCGCTCGGTGGCGGTCAGTTCGTTCCACGCGCGCGTGTGGCCCGGGACGCCGCGCTCACCGGACTCGAACTGGGCGATCAGCTCGGCGATCGGGCGGGCCTTGGCGGCCTCGTCGTCGTACCAGGAGTTGAAGATCTGCAGGAAGATCCACTGGGTCCACTTGTAGTAGTCCGGGTCGATCGTGGCGAACGACCGGCGCTTGTCGTGGCCCAGGCCCAGCCGGCGCAGCTGGGACTTCATGTTGGAGATGGCGGCCTCGGTGGTGACCCGGGGGTGCTCGCCGGTCTGCACGGCGTGCTGCTCGGCGGGCAGGCCGAAGGCGTCGAAGCCCAGGGTGTGCAGGACGTTGTGGCCGGTCATGCGCTGGAAGCGCGCGAAGACGTCGGTCGCGATGTAGCCCAGGGGGTGGCCGACGTGCAGGCCCGCACCGGAGGGGTACGGGAACATGTCCATGATGAACTTCTCGGGGCGGGCGACGACCGCGGGGTCCCCGGCCAGGTCGCCCTTGGGGTTGGGCGCGGCGTAGGTGCCCTCGGCGTCCCAGAAGTCCTGCCAGCGTGCCTCGATGTCGGCGGCCATGGCCGCCGTGTAGCGGTGTGGCGCGGCATCCGCCGACATGCCCGTGGTGGCAGCGGGGTTCGTCTCGCTCATGATCCTCAAAGCTCCATCGATCGTCTCTGCCGACTGCTGCGACTTCCCGGAAACGAAAAATCCCCTCGCACAGGAGGGGACGCCGCGCCGATGCCGAACCGTCCGGTCCACCGGCGTTCGGGACTGATCAGCGCGGCCCGCTAAGCAGAAGGCGTACGGCACGCATGGCGCTAGGGTACCGCAGGGGTTGAGCAAGCTGCGACGGACTTACGTATGACCTACGGACACCGGGCACACCCGGCCGAAGTTGAACAAAGGTCAAGGATTACTTCGCGTAACAGCAACTAAAGGGACATCGTCCCGCCCAGATGGTCACTTGATAACAACGCAATAACTCAAACCTCGTACCCATCGGTATGGAGCCGCTTAGAGTTCGGCAGCGGGACCGCTTTCCCGAAACTGCTCGGAGTTGCCCCCATGAACCCTCTTCTCAACAACAGCTCGATCCCCAAGCCCGGCCGATCGGCCTACGGGGTGGCCTCGGCTGTCGTCCTGGTCCTCATACCCGTCGTCGTGCTCGCCGGCGGGGACCAGCTCCAGTCCTTCCTCAACTTCGGCGCGGGCGTCCTGTCGCTGGTGTGCCTCACCTGCTCGGTCATCTGGGGTCTGGTCGCCCAGGACCGGCTGATCCTCAACACCCGCCAGCGCATCATCGGACAGGGCATCCACCGGGTGACCGCCGTCGGCTCGATCGCCTTCCTGCTCGTGCACGTCACCGTCAAGATCGCGCTGCAGCACACCGTCCTGCTCGCCGCGCTCATCCCGTTCTCGCAGGGCGTCACCGGGATCGGCTTCCTGATCGGCCTCGGCTCCACGGCCGGCCTGCTCATGATCTTCGTGGGCATCACCGGCGCCCTGCGCAACCAGTTCGCCGCCCCGGCCGAGGTCGCCGCCCGCTGGCGCGCGATGCACATGATGGCCTACCCGGCCCTGTGCGCCGCCCTCATCCACGGGCTCTACGCGGGTCGCGCCGCCAAGCCGTTCTTCATGATCTCGTACCAGCTCTGCCTGGTCGGCGTCATGGCCGCCCTGCTGCTGCGCGCCGCCCCGCGCCAGTTCAAGCGCAATGTCGCCGACAAGATCACCATGATGATGGGCACCCAGGACCGCTACGCCATGGAGGGCCTGGAGGCGTCCCGCGCGCGGATGGCCGAGGGCGACTACGAGCGTCCCGCCCGGCCCTCGCGGGCGGCCAGGGACGAAGGCAGGGGCCGGGACAGGGACGCCGGCCGCGGGAACCCGCAGACCTCGTCGCTGTTCGGCATGCCGGCCGGCGCCGACACCGGGGGCGGGTACGCCGCCGCCTACCGCTCCGCCAACACGCCCGGCGGGCAGCAGCCGTACGCGGGAGCGGCCGACCAGACCGCGCGCATGAACATGCAGGACATGCAGGCCACCGCCGCGATGCCGCGCGCGGACACCGGCGGCAGCACCTCCGGCAGCTGGCCGATCCCGTCCCCGCCGCCGGTCGGCGAGGCGCCCCCGTCGGCGTACGACCCGATGCAGGACACCGGGTTCAACATCCCGGTCTACGGCAATTCGGGCAACCCGGGGTACGGCGGACGTGATGTGTACAACACCGGTGAGACGAACGCCCAGTACGGCACGTACAACTCGAACGACACGTACAACAGCGGTCCCGCCAGTGCACCAGCGCCCGGAGCGTCCACGGACAATCCGGGTTCGGGCGAACCTTGGAACACGCCTTCCGGAGGCTATAGGTGAACGAGGCCCTGCCCGACGTCCCAGAAGTCCGCGTGGTCGGCCTTCCGCAGCTCACGTCGGGCTTCGACCTTGTCGAGAGACTTGACCTGCCCATGCACCTGAAGGTGCATGGGCCGCTCGAACCCATGGGCGGGGAGAAGCTCGCGCAGCTCTCCGAACGCATCAACCTCAAGGGGCGCGGCGGCGCGGGCTTCCCGTTCCACAAGAAGCTGCGCTCGGTCGCCGACGCGGCGATCAAACGCGGCGTCCGGCCGGTCGTCGTCGTCAACGGCAGTGAGGACGAACCGGCCTGCCGCAAGGACACGGTGCTGATCAACCGTGCCCCGCACCTCATCCTGGACGGTGCGCTGCTCGTGGCGGAGGCCCTGGGTGCCCGCACGCTCGTGGTGGGGGTCACCCGGGAGTCGACCGAGCGCTCCATGGAGGCCGCCCTCGCCGAGCGGGGCCTCGGCACCGGCCGCCGCTCGGCGCTGAAGGCGTTCGTCCAGCGCAACCCGATCCGCATGGTGACCGGCGCGGCCGCCTCGCTGGTCCGCTCCATCGACGGCGGCCCGGCGATCCCGCCCGGCCGCAAGACCAGCGCCTCGCAGAGCGGCGTCGGCGGCGCGCCGACCCTGCTGTCCAACGCCGAGACGTTCGCCCAGCTCGCCATCGCCGCCCGCATCGGGCCCGAGCGCTACGGCAACACCGGCCTCTACGACGAGCCGGGCACCGTCATGCTCACGGTCTCCGGCGCGGTCGCCCGCCCCATGGTGATCGAGGTCCCCACCGGCGTGCCGCTGCGGTACGTCCTCCAGCTGGCCGGCGCCCCGCCGGTGCCGCAGGGGGTGCTGACCGGCGGCTACCACGGCCGGTGGATCGACGCCGCGACGGTCAACGAGGCCGTCGTGTCCCGCAATTCGCTGGACGCGGTGGGCGGTGCGCTGGGCGCCGGCGCGATCCTGCCGATCAGCCAGGAGACCTGCCCGCTGGGCGAGTCGCTGCGTGTGGCGCAGTGGCTGGCGGACGAGAGCGCGGGACAGTGCGGTCCCTGCTACCTCGGTCTGCCCGCCGCCGCGCGCGGCATGGAGGACATCATCAACGGCGGCGGCCCGGCCGCGCTGGAGGCCCTCAAGCAGGTCGCCAAGAACGTCAAGCGGCGTGGGGCGTGCTCGCACCCCGACGGCTCCGCGATGTTCCTGGAGTCGACCATCAAGGCGTTCACCGACGACCTCGCGGCCCATGTGCTCGGGAACGGCTGCGGACGGCCGGTGGAGGGCGTCCTCCCGCTCTTCGAGGAGGGCATGGCCCCGGCGGCCATCACGAGCGGCGGCGCCTCGCAGGACGCCGGCGACAGCCGTCAGAAGATCTTCGTCGACTGGACCCTGTGCCGGGGCCACGGTCTGTGCGCGGACATCCTGCCGGAGGTCTTCCAGTTGGGCGCCGACGGCTTCCCGACCGTGGCCCAGGCGAAGGTGCCGCGGTACGCGGAGGCGAAGGCGCTGCGAGCGGTACGCCGCTGCCCCGCGCTCGCCCTGCGCCTGGAGGAGGACACGCGCGGCTCGGCGCCCGCCAAGAACCTCCCGGTGCTCTCCCAGGGCCGCGGCCGGCGCGCGCTCGGCCGCTGACCGCCCCCGCACCCGGAAGGGGCCGCCTGGAAACAGGCGGCCCCTTCGGCGTCGTACGAGACACGACGAGACATTGCGAGACATTGCGAGACATTGCGAGACATTGCGAGACGCAAAGAAAGATCCCGCCGGGTCTGATTCGACCCGGCGGGATCTTTCTGCTGTGGAGCTAAGGAGAATTGAACTCCTGACCTCCTGCATGCCATGCAGGCGCTCTACCAACTGAGCTATAGCCCCTTGCTTTGTTCCGCCCGGCTCCCCTGGCGACGACGCCAACATTACACGGTCCGGGGGGTGGACCACCAAATCGTTTCCGTTCTGTCCGACTTGCCCGGAAATACCCGGTCAGGCCGTCACGAACGAATAGAACCGCTTGAGCGTGCAGTGCTCCTCGAGCAGCCGCCCGTAGATCGGCTCGCCCTCCAGCTCGCGGTACGTCTCGATGGGGTCGCCTTTTATGATCAGCGCCCGGGCGCATTCCTCGCACCAGTACTGGTAGTCGGGGTTGACCGGCTCCATGTCACGCACGATCGGGGTGCCGCTGCCGCACCAGTCGCATTTCCGCCTGTGTGCACCCATGAATCAGCTCCAGCTGTGGCCGCAGGCCGTGCACACGTAGGAGATCCCGCCGTTGTCGCCGAGAACCTGGGCCACGAACGCCGAACCGCAGGAAGGGCAGCTGAGCCGGGTGGCCTTGCCCCGTGTCAACGCCGCTCCGGAGAGGTGGCCGCCCTCTCCGAGGATGCTCGCAGGCATCGCTACTCCCTCCCGTCGGGCCGCGCCCCCTTCCGGCCGTTTGATTCTGCCACGGCCGGGCCAATACGGTCAGCGACGCCTCAGTACCAGTCCGGACACGGGAGCGCCTCCGCAGAGGTATACGCCTGGTGGGGCCGTTCCGACTCAGGTGCACCACCGACACGGGCGGCGGAATATCCCGGAGGGCTTTGCCCCGCCGCGAGGAGTCCGGAATCCTTGAGGTCCCGACCGCGGAGAAGCACCACGACAGCTTCGCGTCCGATCCAACTCTCGAGCGGAGTCAACAGTGATCGACCTGCGGGTGCTGGGACCGGTGCGGGCGCTGGCCGGCCGGCACGACCTGGACATCGGGCACGCACGGCAGCGCAGTCTGCTGGCGATCCTCCTCGTGGACGTGAACAACGTGGTGCCCACCGAGCGGCTCACCGCGCTCATGTGGGACGACCGCCCGCCCCGGGGGGCGCGCAACGCTCTCGCGGGGTACGCCGCCCGGCTGCGCAAGGTCCTGGCCGCGGCGCCCGGCCGGCCCGTCCTGGTGTCCGAGGCCAACGGATACGTGCTGCGGGTCGACCCCACGGCCGTGGACCTGTGCCGCTTCCGGGACCTGACGGCCCGGGCCGCCGGCGCCGAGGACGACGAGGAGCGCTCCCAGCTGCTGGCGGCCGCGCTGGCGCAGTGGTCGGGAGCCGCGCTCGGCGACCTGGACGGCGGCCACGTCGACTCACTGCGCACGACGCTGGAGGGCGAGCGGCAGACGGCCCTGCTGGAGTACTACGACACCCGATTACTGCTGGGCCGGCCCCAGGAGATCGTGCCCCCGCTCCAGCAGATGACCGAGGAACGGCCCTACGACGAGGAGCTGGCGCTCCGGCTGATCCGGGCCCATCGCGACAGCGGGAACCCCGCGGCGGCACTGCGCACCTACGAGGCCGTACGGTCCCGGCTCGCCCGTGAGCTGTCCACGCGCCCCGGTGAGGCCCTGCGCCGGGCCGGGGAGCAGCTGCTGCGCCCCGCGCCGCACCCGGCGGGCGACGCCCCGGCCGCCCCCGTCGCGTCCCAGGCGCGCGAACGGCTGCGGATGCCGGTCAGCAGCGGCTACTTCGCCGGCCGGGTGCGTGAACTGGACGCACTGGACGAGCTGTTGACGCCCCGGCGGGAGGCGGGCGGGTCGCAGGGCACCAATCTGGCCGTGATCAGCGGCATGGCCGGGGCGGGCAAGACGACGCTGGCGCTGCGGTGGGCGCAGCGGGCGGGCACCGCGTTCCCCGACGGGCAGCTGTTCGTGCCGCTGCGGGGCCACGAGCGGCATCTGCCGCCCCTCGAACCCTCCGAGATCCTCGTCTCGGTGCTGCTCGCGCTGGGTCTGCCGGCCGCGGACATCCCCTTCGGGCTCGACGAACGGGCCGCGCTGTACCGGACGCTGCTCGTCGGCAGACGGGTGCTGCTCGTCCTGGACGACGCGGCGAGCCCCGAGCAGGTACGTCATCTGCTGCCGCCGAGCGTCGACGGCAGCGCGGTCCTGGTGACCAGCCGGGAACGGCTGCCGGGGCTGACCGCGACCTACTTCGCCGGTGAGGTCCTGCTGGACGCCCTGGACGACGCGTCGGCGCTGGAGCTGCTGGCGTCGCTGGTGGGCAGTGCCCGGGTGGCGAGGGAGCCGGCGGCGGCGTCCGGGATCGTCGAGGCGTCCGGGCGGCTGCCGCTGACCGTGCGGCTCAGCGGCGCCTATGCCGCGAGCCATCCCGACGAACCGCTGGGCCTGCTGCTCGCGCAGGTCCCGACGACGGACGGGGCGGACGCGCACGGGGCGATGGGCCGGGCGCTGGACCTTTCGTACGGGAAGCTGACCGAGGTGCAGCGGCGGGTGTTCCGGCAGCTGGGTGTCGTACCGGGGACGGAGTTCGGCCGCGAGACGGTCGGGGCGCTCGCGGACTGCCCGTTCGCCGTGCTGGAGGAGGCGATCGGGGCGCTCGTACGGGCCAATCTGCTGGCCGAGTACGGGCCGCGGCGCTACCGGATGCACGACATGGTCAAGGAGTACTCGGTGGGGCGCGCCACCGAGGAGGACCCGTGGGAGGCGCGCCGGGACGTCCTGCTGCGGCTGCTGGAGTGGTACCGGGAGGCGGTGGAGCGGGCGAGCCTCGCCGACGGGATCCAGATGTCGGGCGTGCACAGGGGGGCGGCCGTGGCGGCGCTCCTGCCGTGGGGCGGGCGGCCACGGACGGTGCCCGGTACGGGTACGGGTTCGGGGACCGCGCGGGGCACGGACGGCCCGGCCGGAGCGGCCGGAGCAGTCGGCGATCGGGCGGAGGACGCCGCCGGAAGCCGGGGCACCGGCATCGACGTGGCCTGGCTGGACCGGGAGAAGACCAATCTCTGCGCGGCCATCAGGCTCGCCTCGGAGCTGGGGCTGGGACCGGCGAGCTGGCGGCTGGCCGACGCGATGCTGGGGTACATACGGCTGCACCCGGGCGGCGACGACTGGTCCTCGGCGGTGGAGGCGGCGCAGCGGGCGGCCGCGCGGTCGGGGCATGAGCGGGCGAACACGGCGATGCTGCTGAACGTCGCCGACTCGCGCTACCGGGAGGGCCACTACCGGGCCGAGCGGCAGCGGGCCCGGGAGGCGCTGACCGTGAGCCGGGGCGCGTCGTGGCGGGCCGGTGAGGCGCTGTCGCTGGCGGTGCTCAGCCGGACGTACTGGTCGGTGGGGGTGCTGGGTCTGGCGGACCGGTACATGCGGGCGGCCCAGCGGATCCACGAGGAGCTCGGCGATCTCGCGGGGCAGGCCAACGCGGTGGCCCGGCTGGCCCGCAACGCCTACGACGCCGGGGACCCCGGTGCCGCGCTGCACGGCTTCCGGGACGCGCTGCGGCTCGCGGAGCAGTCGGGATCGCGGTTCGGGCAGATCCGGCTGCCGGCCTACGTCGCGCTGTCGCTGCGCCAGCTGGGGGAGCACGCGGAGGCGCAGCAGTGGTGCGAGCTGGCGATCCTGACGAGCCGTGAGATGGACTTCCACGAGGGGGTGGCGATCGCGCTGTCCTGCCGGGCGGAGCTCTTCGGCGACGTGGGCGCGCACGCCGAGGCGGTGACCTCGGCGCGCGAGGCGCACGTGGCGATCCCGCATCTGTCCGACCCGCGGATCGAGGCGGACTGTCTGATCCGGCTGGGCAGTGTGGAGGCCGCCGCCGATCACGCCGAGCTGGCCATGCGCAGCTTCGGCAGGGCGCTGGTCATGGCGGAGCAGGTCAACTACCCGCAGGCGGCGGCGCGGGCGCAGGCCGAGAGTGCGGCGGCGTATGTGCGGCTGGGCCTGTACGAGGAGGCGCTGGCGGCCTGCCGGCGCGCCCGGCGCGTCCTGCGGGGCTGCGACATGCGGCTCGTGCGGGCGCAGACCCTCATGGCGGAGGCGGACTGCGCCCTGGCCTCGGGCCGGTGCGCGGCCGCGGTCGCCGGGTACCGGCAGGCGTCCGCGCTGTACCGGGCGGCGGGCCACCGCCTGGGCGAGATCCGCGCCCTGCTGTCCTGGGGCCGGGCCGCCGCCACTGCGCCCCACCACGGCCATCCGGCCCGCCTGTGGAGACACGCCCTGCGCCTGGCCGACCCGCTGGCGGTACCGGAGGCGGACACCTTGCGCACGCTGCTCCACAACACCCGCGCGGGGACGACGCACACCTGACCCCGCCGATCCCCGGCGCGCCCGCCGGGGAAGCAGGCCCGCCGAGCCGGTACCGAGAGCCCCGGTGAGGTCCGGGGCCGTCGGCGGTCGCGGGGTTCACGGCATGCGGATCACCATTCCGGCGTACGTCAGGCCCGCGCCGAAGCCGACCAGGGCCGCCAGGTCGCCCTCGGCGAGGGTTCCGGAGGTGCGCAGGCGGTCCAGGGCGAGGGGGATGGACGCCGCCGAGGTGTTGCCCTGGTCGACGATGTCCCGGGCCACGGCGACCTCGGCGGGGAAGCCGACGCTCTGCGCGACCGCCTCGATGATGCGCAGGTTCGCCTGGTGCGGGACGAAGGCCTGCACGTCGTCCGGGCCGACCCCGGAGCGGGCGAGGATCTCCCGGACGACGTCGGGCAGATGGGTCACCGCCCAGCGGAAGACGGAGGAGCCCTGCATCCGGATGACGGGCCCGCCCGGCTCCGGCTCCTCCCGTACGGTGATCGCGTCCCGCATGCCGGGGTCCGTCCCCCACACCACGGTGCCGATGCCGGGTTCCGTGCCTCGGCCGACCAGCGCGGCGCCCGCTCCGTCCGAGAACAGGAAGGCGGTCGAGCGGTCCCGCGGGTCGAGGATGTCCGACATGCGCTCCACGCCGACGACCAGGCAGGTGCGCGCCTGGCCGGTGGTGACGGACGCGGCGGCCAGGGCGAGCCCCACGGTGAACCCGGCGCAGGCGGCGCCGACCTGGCGGGCGGCCGCGGGGACGCCGAGCCGGCGGCCGATCTCGGCGGCCAGGTCGCCGGGCGGGGCGCCGGAGCCCGCCGTACCGATGTCCGACATGGTGGCGACGAGGATCTCGTCGACCTCGTCCGGGGCGACACCGGCGTCGGCGAGCGCCTTGCCGGCGGCGGTCGCGCCCATCTCGGCGAGGGTCTCCTCGGGCCCGGCGAAGCAGCGGGTGGCGATGCCGCTGCGGCGCAGGATCCACTCGGGGGACGAGTCCAGGGTGCGGCAGATCTCCTCGTTGGTGACGATCCGTCGGGGCCGGTAGGCACCGATGCCGAGCAGGGCCGCGGGGTGGCGGGCCGGTCCGGGGGCGGGTACGGCGTACGTGGTGTTCACACGGACTCCTTCGCAGCTGCTGGTTCTGCTCCTGCTTGCTCCCTTCTCGGGGATTACGCACGCGGACCCCGCCACCCCCTGTGACTTGACAACTACATACCTACGGTATGTACTCACATACCCAAGGAATGTTAGTTGGGTAGTTGGAGGGATCGACAGTGACCTCAGGCACGCTTGCGTCTCGCGCCGAGCCGTCGAGCGCGGGGAAGACACTGCTGCTGACATCGGCAGCCACATTCATGGCCTTTCTCGACACGACGATCGTCAACGTGGCCTTCCCGGCCCTGCACGAGGACTTCCCCAAGGAGTCCCTGACCGACCTGACCTGGGTGGTGACCAGCTACGGCATCCTCTTCGCGGCTCTGCTGACCCCGGCGGGACGCTTCGCCGACATCCTCGGCCGGCGCAATCTGTTCCTCTGGTCGCTCGGCGTCTTCAGCGCCGCCTCGCTGGCCTGCGCCCTCGCCCCGAACGTCGAGAGCCTCATCGCGGCCCGCGCCGTCCAGGGCATCGGCGCGGCCGGCATGATCCCCGCCGCCCTGGGACTCGTCCTCTCCGAGACACCCGCCGAGAAACGTGCCGAGGCCATCGGCATCTGGGGAGCCGCCGGCTCCATGGCCGCGGCCGCCGGCCCCTCGCTGGGCGGGCTCCTGGTCAGCGAGATCGACTGGCGCGCGGTGTTCGTGCTGAACGTCCCGATCGGCCTCGCCGTGATCGCGGGCGGACTGAAGCTGCCCCAGCGCGCCGTCGAGAGCTCCAAGCTGCCCGACCTCCTCGGCACCGCCACCATCACCCTCGGCATCGCCGGCATCGTCATCGGCCTGACGAAGGGCGGCGACTGGGGCTGGGACGCGGCGAAGACCTGGATCTGGATCGGCGCCGGCGTGCTCTTCGTGGCCCTGTCGCTGCTGCGCTCCCGCAGCCACGAGGCACCGGCCGTCGAGACCGAGCTGTGGCGCACCCCGATGTTCGCGGCGGCCAACCTCACCTCGTTCCTGCTGGGCGCCGGACTGTTCGTCTGGTTCCTGTCCGGGCCGCTGTACCTCACCACCATCTGGCACTACTCCGTCCTCAAGGCCGGTCTCGCCGTCACCCCGGGCGCCGTGCTCTCCGCCGTCGCCGCCATCTCGGTGGGCCGCCGCGTGCCGCCGGAGAAGCAGCGTCCGGTGATCGTCGTCTCCGCGCTCGCCTTCCTCGGACTGAGCTTCTGGGCGTACTACGGCCTCGGCGGCGAGGAGAAGTTCCTGGCCCTGTGGCTGCCCTACGGCGCCCTCGGCGGAGCGGTCATCGGCGCCGCGCTCACCAGCGTGACGACCGCCGCCTCCATCTCCGTACACCCGCTGAAGTTCGCCACCGGCACCGGGATGAACACCACCGCCCGCCAGTTCGGCGGATCGGTCGGGGTCGCCTCGATGGCGGCGGTGTTCGCGGCCGGCGACCTGAGCACCCCGCAGCCCTACCTGGACGCCTTCCTGCTGGCCGGCATCTTCATCGCCGCCTCCGCGGTGCCCGCCCTGTGGCTGTTCACCAAGAAGTCCATGGCCCAGATCGCCGAGACCCAGCGGCAGATCCAGGCCTATATG
This sequence comes from Streptomyces sp. NPDC005811, assembly GCF_040630405.1. Lineage (NCBI taxonomy): Bacteria > Bacillati > Actinomycetota > Actinomycetes > Kitasatosporales > Streptomycetaceae > Streptomyces > Streptomyces sp. NPDC005811. The sequence goes on along the minus strand of NZ_JBEXXK010000001.1, from coordinate 78,689 downwards.
AAGGCGCAGGCCGAGGCCGCGGCCAAGGCCGCCGCGGCACAGGCCGCCGACGGAACACCCGCGGTGGACCGGGCCTGACCCCGGCTCACCCCTCGCACACCGGCCGCGACTCACACCCCCCGCGGTCGCGGCCGGTCCCGGCGGGGCCGCGGTCTCGGACCCGCGGCCCCGCCCCGCGTGTTTCCGTACGGCCCCTGCCCGGCGCCCCCCTGCCCGGCGGCCCCTGCGAAAACCCGGGATTCCCACGAGGGGGCGGTCCCACCAGCCCGTAACACAGGACGAGAGCCCATCGGTTCATGAGGGGAATTGATGAACACAGTCCTCGACTGGCTGGACTCCCCCGCACCCGAGCGTGGAATCCACTACCACCGAAACGGCGACTGGCACCTGCGCGACTACGCCGGCATCGCCGCGGCCACCCGCAGCACGGCCGCCTTCCTGCACGCGAACGGCGTCACCAAAGGCGTCGTGTCCCTGCTGATCGAGGAGCCCGAGACCTTCGTACCGGCGTTCCTCGGTGTCATGTACGCGGGGGCCACCCCGTCCCCGATCGCCTCGCCCGTCACCTTCGGCGGCCACGAGGCCTTCACCGAGCACGCGGCCGCCGTCCTCGGCGCCGCCGAACCGGCCGCCGTCCTCACCGACGCGGCCCTGGCCCCGCTCGCCGCCACGGCGTGCGCGAAGGCCGGCACGGGCACACCCCTCGTGCTGCCCGACCCGGCGGAGCTGCCCGCCGCCGACACACTGGCGCGCCGCACCGCGGACCTCGCGCTGCTGCAGTTCACGTCCGGCTCCAGCGGCACCCCCAAGGGGGTCCGGGTCACCGGCGAGAACCTCACCGCCAACGTCCGCGCCATCCACGGCTGGCTCGGCGTGAGCAGCGAGGACTCCTGCTCCTCCTGGCTGCCGCTCTACCACGACATGGGTCTGATCGGGACGTTCCTGGGTTCCGTCGTGGCCCAGATCGACCTGTGGCTGATGAGCCCGGTCGACTTCATCCGCTCCCCGGCCCGCTGGCTCGACTGCCACGGCCGGCACGGGGTGACCATCACCACCGCCCCCAACTTCGGCTACGGATACGCCACGTCGCGGGTCCGTGAGGAGGAGCTGGCGGGTACGGACTTCTCGGCCTGGCGGGTCGCCATGAGCGGCGCCGAACGCGTCGACGCGCGGGTGGTCGCCGACTTCACCGCGAAGCTCGCGCCGTACGGCTTCGACTCCCGGGCGCTCACGCCCTGCTACGGCATGGCGGAGACGACCCTCGCCGTCACCGGCGTACGGCCCGGCACGGGCGCGCGGATCGTCCGTACGGCGGGCCCGCTCGCCACCGGGGCGCCGGTGACCGTCACGGACACGGGTGTCCTCGGCGTCGACCGCCCCGAGGACCCCGCGCGCTGGATCGCCGCCTGCGGCACCCCGGTGCCCGAGACGGCCGTGGACGTCGTCGACGAGGACGGCACACCGCTGCCCGACGGCACGTTCGGCGAGATCCGGGTCCGCGGGACCTCCGTGGCCGACGGCTACCGGTCGCCCGACCCGGCGGCGAGCGCGCCCTTCGGCCCGGACGGACTGCGCACCGGCGACGCCGGGTTCCTCCACGACGGCGAGCTTTACGTGGTCGGGCGGATCGGCGACAGCCTCAAGGTCCGCGGCCGCAAGGTGCACGCCGAGGACCTCGAGGCGGCGCTCGTGTCCGTTCCCGGGGTGCCGCCCGGCCGCTGCGCGGTGGCGCTCGGCACCCTCGAAGGCCGCGGCGGCGCCGTGGTCGTCGTGGAGGCCCCCGGCGAGGCGTGGCTGGAGGCCGTGACCGGCGTCCTGCGCTCCGCCCTGGACACCACCGTCGAGGTGACCGTGGTCCGGGCCCGGCGCGGCACCATCCCGCGCACCTCCAGCGGCAAACCGCGCCGCCGGCTGCTGTGGCGGCAGACCGCGGAGGGCACCCTCGCCGGCGACGTACTCCACTCCACGCACCCGACGCACCGCCCGGCACCGCCGACCGCACCGCAACCGACCGCGACACACCTGGATGGGGCAGCGACATGAGCGTCACGACCGCCGGGCTGGTACTCGACGTCACCGAGACGGCCCCCGAAGCCACCGCCGAACAGCGCGGCCGGCTGGCGAACTCCGCCGATCTGTACCGCCGTTGGGAGCGCCAGCAGTGGGCCGTCGCCCAGGTCGCGCCCGCCGGGGACGCACAGACCTGGCAGGCACTCAGCCCCTTCTCCCGCGGCCAGATGCTCGGCTCCCTGGCCGAGCTGGAGGTGGGCGAGGTCACGGTGACCCACACCCTCGGCGCCCTGATCGAGTCGCCGCCCACCGAGGACGACCGGATCTTCCTGTGCACGCAGCTCGCCGACGAGGCCCGGCACGTGCGGTTCTTCCAGACGTATCTGGAGGACGCATGCGGTGCCTCGCTCGACGAGGCGGAGGACGGGGCCGACTACGCCGAGGTGTTCGCGCCCGTGCTCACCCGGGCCACCGACGCGGTACGGGCCGACCACGAGGACCGCGAGTCCTGGTACCGGGCGCTCGTCTACTACCACCTGATCACCGAGGGCGTCCTCGCGGCGACGGCGCTGCGCACCACCCGTTTCCTCGCCAAGCGGCTGAAGCTGGACGCGCTGGAGGAGGGGCTCACGAACGTGACGCGGGACGAGTCGCGGCACGTCTCCTTCGGACTGCGCGCCGCCCAGGACGGGGTCGCCGGCGGCTTCGCCCAGGTGGTGGAGGACGCGCACTTCGAATCGCTGGGCGCCGCCGCCTGGGTGCTGATCGGCCCCTCCCGGCACAACCCGTCCCCGGCGCTCCGCGCGGCCCTGCTCAGCCGCGCCGCCCAGCTGCGCGGCAGCGTCGAGATCGCCCGGGAACGCCTGGTCAAGCAGTTGCGCCTGGTCGGGCTGCCGCACCTGGTGGAGAAGGCCGGCGACGCCTGGGACCTCGCGATCGACACCGCCCTCGACGCGTACGAGGAGCGCTGGAACACGCCGCACCCGATCCGCGCGGCCGCGGCCTGACGACCACATCAGCAGAAGGGGACGACGAACCATGAACAGCACGGACAGCACGGAAAGCACCGACAACACCACCCTGCGCGCCCAGGTCCGCCGGATCGTCGGGGAGATGAGCCCGCTCGGCGCCCGCGAGGCGCGGTCCGACGACCGTCTCGTCGAGGAGCTCGGCTACGACTCCCTCGCCGTCATCGAGCTCTCGCTCCGCATCGAGCAGGAGTTCGCGCTGGTCGACCTCGGCACGGGCGGCACGCCCGACATCACCACGGTCAAGGACATCGAGGACTTCGTCGACCAGCAGCAGGCGGTGCCGAGCGACGCCGCCTGATCCCACCCATCCCAGAGAGGTACCACGAGAAGATGACGACCCACGATCTGCGCAGCGAGGCGGACGACCCGCTGGCGCTCTCCCACGACGAGTCGGTACGGCTGCTGCGCGGGGCGCCCTGGCAGCGGCTCGCCGTGATGGGCGACAGTTTCGCCGCCGGCCTCGGCGACCCCAGCCCCGGGTACGCCACCGTGCCGTGGCCGGAGCGGATCTCGGCCGCGCTCAGCGCCGACAGGCCCGACTTCGGCTATCTGAACACCGGGGTCAAGGGCAAACGGACCGGTGCGGTGCGCGCCGAGCAGCTGGAGCAGGTCCTGGCCTTCAGGCCCGATCTCGTGAACGTGGCGGCCGGCGGCAACGACCTGTTCGACGCCGAGCCGGACCTCGACGGCGTCGAGGCCGACCTGGACGCCATGTACGGGGCCCTGCGCGCCCAGGGCGCGGACATCTTCACGTTCACGGTGACGAACGTCTTCGAGTCGGTACCGGAGCTGGCGGTCTTCAGCGACCGCACGGCGGCCCTCAACGACCGTATCCGCGCGGTGGCCGGGCGGCACGACGCCGTCCTCATCGAGATGTGGCACCACCCGGTGCGGCTGCGCCCCAACCTGATGAGCGCCGACGGCATCCACTTCGCGATGGAGGGGCACGCCGCCCTCGCCGCGGAGATCGTGAAGGCGCTCGGCTCCCGGCTCGCGGACCGGACGGAGGGCTGATGGGCGGCGACCGCACGGTACGCCACATCGTCGTCGGCGCCGGTTCGGCCGGCTGTGTGCTGGCCGACCGGCTGAGCGCCGGTGACGACGGAGAGGTGCTGCTGATCGAGGCCGGCGGCCCGGACCGGCGCGCCGAGATCAGCATCCCCGCCGCGTTCCCGGCGCTGTTCGGCTCCTCCGCGGACTGGGGCTACCGTACGGTCGCCCAACCGGGCCTCGACGGCCGCGCCCTGAACTGGCCGCGCGGCCGCACCCTGGGCGGCTCGTCCTCCCTCAACGCCCAGATCTGGACCCGCGGCCACCGCGCGGACTTCGACGGCTGGGCCGATGAGGAGGGCTGCGCGGGCTGGTCGACGGCGGAGGTGACGCCGTACTTCAGCCGCGCGGAGGACCGCTCCGGTGCGAGCGGTTACGGCTCCGGTGGGCCGATCCGGATCGAGGACCTGCGGGACCCGAGTCCCGCCACCGCCGAGTTCCTGTCCGCCTGTGCCGAGGCGGGGCTGCCCGCGCTGGACGACGGGCGGCCGCTGGAGCCGGAGGGGGCGGGGCCGGTGCGCGCCACCCAGCGCGGCGGGCGGCGGTGGAGCGCGGCCGACGGCTATCTGCGGCCCGCCTCGCGCCGGGCGAACCTGACCGTCCTCACCGATGTCCGCGTCGAGCGGATCCTGATCGAGAACGGCCGCGCGGTCGGGGTCGCCTGTACGACACCGGACGGGCCGTGCGTCGTGCGCGCCGAGGGCGAGATCGTCCTCGCGGCGGGCGCGATCGGCTCGCCCCAGCTGCTCATGCTGTCCGGCGTGGGCGACGCGGACGAGCTGCGCCGGCACGGCATCACGGTGCACGCGCACGCGCCCCGGGTCGGTCACCGCCTCGCCGACCACCTGTACGTACCGCTGGCCTTCGAGGCGAACGGCCGGGTCACCCCCGGTGTCACCGACCCGCAGGGCGAGATCGGCGCGTTCCTGCGCGGCCGGCGCGGCCGGCTGACGTCCAATCTCGCGGAGGCCGTGGCGTTCCTGCGCAGCGACCCCCGACTGGCGGCGCCGGACCTGGAGTTCGTGTGGATGCTGGTGCCGTTCCTCGACCAGGGGAAGGCTCCGCGCACCCATGGCGTCACCCTCGGCGTGGTCCTGCTGCGCCCGCGCAGCCACGGCACGGTCCGGCTCGCCTCGGCCGACCCGGCGGCCCACCCGGTGATCGACCCGCGCTATCTGTCCGACCCCGAAGGCGACGACCTGCGTGTCCTCGCCGAGGGCGTGCGCCGGGCCCAGCACGTCCTGACCCGGCCCGCGCTCGCAGCCCGCCTCGGCAGGCCGCTGACGCCGGGCGCGCTGGACCCCGACCCGGGGACGGTGCACGCGGTGACCCGGGCCCACGCGGAGACCCTGTACCACCCCGTCGGCACCTGCGGCATGGGGGCGGACCCCGAGGCCGTCCTCGATCCCGCGCTGCGGGTGCGGGGCGTCTCCGGGCTGCGGGTCGTCGACGCCTCCGCCCTGCCCTCCCTGCCCCGCGGCCATACCCACGCGCCGACCGTGATGCTCGCGGAGCGCGCGGCCGAACTGATCCTGGCCGCCGGCTCCCCCACCCGACCGACCACAGGAACGACCTCACGAAAGGCAGTACGACTGTGACCGTCCAGGACCCGCAGCTGTTCATCGACGCCTTCCGGGCGGCCCTCGCCGACGCCGAGTTCGCCGCCCTGCTCAAGGAGCGGGACTTCTCGCTCCAGTTCGTCGTCACCGGCGCCGCCGACGCGGCCTTCCTGCTGGACTCCGACGGGGTGCACGACGGCGCCCCGCACCCCGCGAGCCTGCGGCTGGAGGTGCAGGCGCAGGCGCTGCACCTGGTCCTCCTCGGGCAGCTCGGCGTGACGCAGGCGATCGTCGCCCGCCGGCTCGTCGTGAAGGGCCCGGTCGCCCGGGTGCGTTCGCTCGCGGACTATCTGCCGGTGCTGGGGCGCGAGTACGCGCAGCTCGCCCTGGCGCCCGCCGCCTCCTGAGCGGCGGTCGCGGCCGCCGTACCCCCTGAGCCCGTCACCACAGCAATTCGCCCACCACAGAAAGCGGACCACTGTGATCGCCACCACCACGACCGTCGTGCCGAACGCCCCGACCCTGTCCGATCTGCGCGCCCTCGACGCGGCGGCGATGCCGTCGATGTTCCGGCTTCCGCCCGAGGTCGAGGAACTCCGTGACGAGGTGCGCGAGTTCGCGCAGACCGTGGTGAAGCCACGGGTCCTCGACAACGACTTCGCCCCGGCCGACGACTTCGACTGGGAGATGGTCGAGGCCGGCCACCGTCTCGGCCTGCTGCGCCTGACCATGCCCAAGGAGTTCGGCGGCCGCGGTATGGGGGTGCTCGGCGTGGCCGTCGCCATGGAGGAGCTGGCGTCGGTCTGCGCCAGCACGGCGCTGATCTTCGGCGCCTCGCTGCTCGGCCAGACGTCGGTGCTGTTCTCCGGCGACCAGCAGCTCCAGGCCCGGTTCCTGCCGTCCTTCCTCGGTGACAAGCCGGTCCTCGCCTGCAACGCCATCACCGAGGAGACCGCCGGCTGCGACCTGCTGATACCGGAGCACGCCGAGCTCGCCGAGGACGTGATGACGGCCCGCCGCGACGGCGACCACTTCGTCCTGAACGGCGTCAAGCGCTTCATCACCAACGGCAAGGTCGCCGAGTGGGCGGCCGTGTTCGCCAACATCGAGGGCAACCCCGGCGCCACCGGGCTGACCGTGTTCATCGTGCCGCTGGACAGCGAGGGCGTCACCCGGGGCGCGGTCGCCGACAAGATGGGGTACCGCGCCTGCCTGGGCACCACGCTCCACTTCGACGACGTCCGGGTGCCGGAGGAGAACATCGCCTTCGGTGAGGGCGGCGCCTGGAACTACCTCACCCTCCAGTCCAACCAGGCCCGTTCGATCGTCGCCGCGATCTCCACCGGGGTGGCGCGGGGCGCGTTCGAGATCGCCAAGGAGTTCGCGGGCGAGCGGGTCCAGGCCGGGAAGCCGCTGTACGAGCACCAGTTCACGGCCCGCAAGCTCGCCGAGATGTCCTCGAAGATCGAGGCCTCGCGCCTGCTGTACCTCCAGGCGGCCTACCAGGCCGACAACATGCTGCCCGCGCCCGTCTACGGGCCGGCCGTCGCCAAGCTGTTCGCCGACCGTGCGGCGATCGAGGTGGCCGAGGAGGCCATGTCGATCGTCGGGGCCCGCGGCTACTGCCGTGATCACGCGGTGGAGAAGCTGGTCCGCGAGTCCTTCGGCGCCCGCATCTACGAGGGCACCCCGGAGGTCCTGGCCCTCGCCGTCACCGGCGCCCTGTACGGACGCCGGCTGTGACCGCGCCCCGCACGACGGTCCGTACGGCGGCCACCACGACCCCCCGCCGCCCCCGTCCCGGCGCCGGGACGGCCACGACGCCCCCGACGCCCCGCCCCCGGGCGGCCGTCGGCCTCTCGGCCCCCGGGGCCCGCGCCGCCGCCACGCTCTCCGCCACCCGCTACATCGAAGCGACCCTGGCCACGACGACCCGCTTCTCGGGCCTGGTCCTGGACCTGCCCCCAGAACCACACACGGACCTGCACCCGCCCGGGGCCCCGGGGTCGAACCGGGCGCCGAACCCGCCCCGGGCCGACCGGAAACCGAACCCGGACCCGCAGCCGGAGGCGGACCTGGCCCCGGAGCGGGCGCCGAAGTCGAGCCCGGCCCCGGACAGGGCGCCGAACTCGGACCGGCAGCCGGAGGCGGACCTGGCCCCGGAGCGGGCGCCGAAGTCGAGCCCGGCCCCGGACGGGGCGCCGAACCCGGACCCGCAGCCGGAGGCGGACCAGGCGCTGGACCGGGCGCCGAACTCGGACCGGGCCCCGGCCCCGGCGCCGGCCGGGAAGCCGGAGGCGGGCCCGGTCCCCGGCCGGGAGCCCGGGGCTGGGCCGGTGCAGTCCGGGGCCTTGCCCGAGGTCCCGGCCCGAAGGGAGGCGGCGGTATGAGTGTCCCGACCGTTGTCGGTGGGAGGGCGGGCGGTGAGGAGCTGGTTGCGGGTGAGGACGCCCGGCGTGCCCGGTACGTCGCCCATGTGCTGGCGCTGCACGACCGGATGAACCTCGCGGGCCTGCCCGAGGAGACCGAGCCGCTGTACCTGGCCCGCAGGCCCGACGGCCTCACCGTCGTCGCGGTCCCGCAGTCCCGGCTGCCGGAGCGCTACCGGCTGGCGATCTACGGCTTCCGGCTCGCCCAGTACCTCAGGTCCCGTTTCGCCAGCGACCGCGTGGCCTTCGCGCGCGGTCTGTTCGCGGAGCCGCTCGGCGTGGGGCACGGCGAGGAGATCCACGTCATCGGGATGGAGGAGCGGTCCGGGGCGATCCTGCGCTATGTGTCGGTGATCGGCACCACGGACGCCGCCCCGCTGCCCGTGACCCACCCGGACCGCGCCCGGTTCCCCTGCGAGGTCGCCCACGACATCAACCTGTTCGACCACGTGCCGCTGGACGAGCCGGTGACCAGCCACGAGGTGTGGGAGGTCAAGCGTCTGATGCAGCGCCCCTCGGAGCGCGACACCTCCCCCGCCCGGCGGCTGCGGCTGTCCCTGGAGCTGATGCTGGGCTTCTACACGGTGCTGGCCGGTCTGTCGCCGCAGCCGAAACTCCTCGTCGGGGACGGCGAGGAGGGCCTGGCCGTACGGCGGCTGACCCGCAGTCTGAAGGACATCACCGTCATCGAGGGCACCAGCCCCCGCCTGCCGGAGGACGACCTGCTCTTCCCCGCCTACGTGGAGCGCGCGGTCGTGAAGCCGTTCGTGGCCCGCGTCCCGCACGGCGAGGAACTGGAGCAGCTCGTGCGCTGGCTGGCCCGCGCGCTGGACGCGACGAACCCGCTGGCCGGCTTCCAGCAGCTGGTCGGCCAGGTCTCAGGAGAGATCCGGAGGGTGAGGATATGAGCACCACCGCCGCGGCACCCGCGCCGACGGTCCCCGCCGACGTCCCCGAGGACCCGGAGTCGTACTACCGGTCCCTCACCGAACGCAACCGGGGCCTGATCCCGGCCCCCGTGCAGGAGCGGCTGCGCACCGCCACCGTCCTGGTGGCGGGGTGCGGCTCGACCGGCGGCGCGGTCGTCGAACCGCTGGCCCGGCTCGGCACGGGCCACTTCGTGCTCGCCGAACCCGGCACGTACGAGCTCAACAACCTCAACCGGCAGAGCGCCACCTACGCGGACATCGGCCGCAACAAGGCGGAGGTGGCGGCCGAGCGCATCCGGTCGGTCAACCCGTACGCCGGGATCCGCGTCGACACCGCCGGCATCCGTCCGGACGCCCCGGAGCTGCTCCTGGACGGGGTGGACGTGGTGGTCGACGGCGTGGACGTCACCACCCTGGGCGGCTGGCGGGCCAAGTACGCCCTGCACGCCGCGGCGGCCCGCCGCCGGCTGCCCGTGGTCTCCGGCTACGACCTGTCGGGCACCCAGCACGTCCGCTACTACGACTACCGCGCCGAGTCCGTCCCGCTCGCGGGGGCGATCGCCGAGGAGGACATCGCCGAGGACGCCCTGTGGACGCTGCTGCTGAGGGTGATCCCCCGCGAGATCGTCCCGGCCGACCTGATCGCCGACGTCACCGCGCACCGCTCGGAACCGGACTACAGCGTCCCCCAACTCGTCTACGCGTCACACCAGTTCGGTGTGCTCGCGGCCCGCTACGTGGTGGAGATCCTGGCCGGTCGCCCGGTCCGGGAGCAGATCACGGTGGACGTGCACCGGCTCGTCTCGGCGGACACCCCTTCCGACCCCACCCCGCGCACACAGGACTGAGGAGCCTCGATGACCACCGCAACCGACCGTCCGGGCCGCCGCTCGGAGGACCCGCTGGTCCGGCAGACGAAGAAGGCCGCGCAGCTGCTCGTCGCGTCGGCCCGGCACTCCTACGACCCGCGCGTGGACGTCAACTGGGACGAGCCCCTGGAGGAGGGCAAGTGGTTCCTCCCCGAGAAGCGGATCTCGCTGTACGGGACGGAGCTGTACGACTCGCTGAGCCTGGAGCAGAAGCTGCTGCTCAGCCGTGAGGAGCTGGCGTCGTCGCTGGCGGCGGGCGTGTGGACCGAGCACATCCTGCTGCACCTGGTGTCGCGCTACGCCTACAAGCGGGACATCACCAGCCCGCAGGTGCAGTTCGCGCTGACGGAGGTGGCGGACGAGGTGCGCCACATGATCATGTTCGCCCGGCTGGTGGAGAAGACGGGGACCGAGTTCTATCCGCTCCACCCCAAGACGCAGCGCAGCGGGCTGCTGCTGAAGACGTTCGCGCCGGTGCCCGCGCTGTGGGCGATGCTGCTGCTCACCGAGGAGTTCTTCGACCGCTTCCAGCGCGAGCAGGCGGCCGACGAGACGGTCCAGCCGCTGGTGCGCACGGTGGCCCGGATCCATGTCGTGGAGGAGGCCCGGCACATCAGCTTCGCCCGCACCGAGCTGGAGCGCTTCGTCCCGACGCTGTCCAAGCGGCGGCTGGAGCTGCTGCGCAACTTCCTGGCGGCCGTGGTCAAGTCCATCCGCCGGGACCGCTACAACCCGCTGATGTACGAGCGGGCCGGCCTGGACCCCAAGGCGGCCGTGGAGGCGGGCCGCTCCAACCCGATCAGCAAGGCCAACGGCGGCTACGGCGCCGAGCGGATCGCCCCCTACTACCGGTCGCTGGGTCTCATCGGCGGCCGCTCGGAGAAGGTGTGGCGCGAGGCCGGTTGGCTCAAGGACGCCTAGATCCAAGGGAGTTGACCGTGGAGGATGAGGGTTACGAGGGTCTGGCGGTGCTCGTCGTCGAGGGCCGCACGGAGTTCACCGTGCGGGCCACGCTGACCGGCGGCTTCCAGCCGCTCGACGGCCGCTATCGCTGGTACGGACGGCTGGAGGCGCACGAGGAGCTGACCCGGCTGGTGGGCGACCGCAGCGCCGGAGTGGAAGTGCGCACGGCCGAGGGCCATGCGGCGGGCCGTATCACCGAACCCGATCTGTGGAACCGGTACCGGATCGAGGGCACCAGTGTGCCCCCGTTCCGGGTTCCGTTCGGACTCGACGAGGTCGAGCCGTAGAAAACCCGTTCTTTTCAAGAATCCCGAACGACCCGAAACAAAAAAGCAACAAACGCGACGGAGGCCCCCGGCCCATGTGCTTCGACGAAGACGCCGTTCCACCCGTACCGAGGATTCCGGACGCCGTGATCGAAAGCGGATATCTGGAATTGACGGCGAAGGACGGCAACACCTTCGCCGCTTTCTCCGCGGCCCCCGCCGACGGCACCGGAACGGCCGTCGTGATCCTTCCCGATGTACGCGGCCTTTACGGGTTCTACACAGAGCTGGCCGAACGCTTCGCGGAGAACGGTGTGCGGGCTCTGGTCATCGACTACTACGGACGGACGGCGGGCGCCGGAAAGCGGGAGAAGGACTTCCCCTACGCCCAGCACATGGCCAAACTGAGCCCCCGCGAGCTCTACGCCGACCTGGCCGCCGGCGTCGCCCATCTGCGCTCCGAGGAGGGCGGCGCCGCGCGCGCCGTCCTCACCGCCGGCTTCTGCATCGGCGGCCGGCTCGCGGTGATGGCGGCGGCCGGGGGCCTGGACCTGGCCGGGGTGATCGGTTTCTACTGCTGGCCCGCCGACGGTCCGGACGGCTCCCCCGGGCCGACCCGCCGGGCCGCCGACCTGGCCGCCCCGGTGCTGGCGCTGATGGCCGGGGACGACCCGGGCATCCCGCCCGCCCATGTGAGCGCTTTCGAGGAGGCCCTGGCCGCGGCCGGCGCCGACCACGAGGTGGTCACCTACCCGGGCACCCCGCACAGCTTCTTCGACGCCCAGCGCGACGCGTACGCCGACGCCTCGGCGGACGCCTGGGCCCGGGTGCTGCGCTTCACCGCCCGGGTCGGCGCCGGCTGAGCCGTACCGGTACCGAACGGAACACATACGTATGGTTGGAATGAAAGTGCGTGTAACCTGGAAGGCCAAGCTGAAGGCGGTCCGACCCGGGAAGTGTGAACATGCCCACGACTCGCACGAGAACACGTCTGACGCAGCGTGAGCGGTCCGACGGCACCATCGAGGAACTGCTGCGCGCCGCTCGCACGCTCTTCGCCGAGCGGGGCTACAACGCCACGTCGCTGGATGCCGTCGTCGAGGCCGCCCATCTCACCAAGGGCGCCCTCTACCACCACTTCTCCGGCAAGCAGCACCTCTTCCGGGCCGTGTACGAACGCGAGCAGGCCCGGCTGGCCCACATCGTCGCCGAGGCCTACCTGGACGCCGCCGAGCCGGACTCCTGGGAGGCCGTGTACGTGGGGGCGCGGGCCTTCCTGGTGGAGGTCCTCGCCACCGACGTCCAGCGCATCAACCTGCTCGACGCGCCGGGCGCGCTGGGCACGGAGGAGATGCGGGAGATCAACACCGGCTGCGTGAAGATGATGGAGGAGGGCGTCCGGCGCGCCACGGCGAAGGGCGACATCGCCCCGCACTCCGTGACGTCCCTGACCCATCTGCTCTACGGCGCCCTGTGCGAGACGGCGATGGTGGTGGCCCGCGCCGAGGACCAGCAGAAGGCCCTCGACGCGAGCCTCACCGAGCTGCGCCTGCTCTTCGACGCCCTGGCGGTGTCCGGCCGCTGACGGCCCCGGGTCCGGTCACCCGGGCCCGACGGCCCCGGCCGCCATCGCCTCCGCCAGGTCGGCGAGCGGCAGACAGGGCCGTACGAGCGCCTGTTCCGCCGCCTCGCTCAGCGCCCGCGGAGTGCGGTGGCACAGTTCGATGATCCGGGCCACGGCCTCCGGTTCGGCCGCCACCCGCCGCTCCCCGAGGATCCCGGCCAGCATCCGCCGCGCCTGCTGGGCGCTCAGCTCCCGCAGCCGTACGGCGCGCAGGTCGCCGAGTCCGTCGAGGCGGCCGTCGTCGCGCGTGGTGACCAGCAGCGCCCCCGCGGACGGGCCCGGCAGCAGCGCCGCCAGCTGATCGGCCGAGGCGAGGTCGTCGAGCACCACGAGCACCTTCAGATCCCTCAGGACCCGCTGCCCGAACCCCACCGGATCGCTCTCCGTCCGCGGCACCGTCACCCCGAGGCTGCGCAGCACGAACCGCAGCACGTCGTCGGCGGACGGGGCCCGCTCCCGGGCCCGCACCGCACGCGGCACCGGGACCGGCACCGCCACCGCCGCCTGGACGGCGCGCGGCTCGTCCTGCCGCAGCGCGACCGTGGCCGTGGTCCGCGCGGTCAGCCGCGCCCGCCCCTGCCGCCCCTCGCCGCCGCTGCCGTGCAGGGCCACGAAGATCTGGCCGTCCGGGAAGCGACGGGCGACCCGGTGGGCCCACTGGACCGCCAGGGCCGTCTTGCCGATCCCGGGCGGCCCCTCGATGACCCGCGTGGGCGGACGGCCGTCGTCCGCCGTGACGAACCCGTCCAGCATGGCCAGTTCCTGCTCGCGGCCCACACAGCGGATGCCCCGCGGCAGCTGGCGCGGCACGGTCGGTGCCACGTCGGCGGCCGGTTGCGCGGACACGACCTCGGTGTCGCCGCGCAGGATGCGGGCGTGCAGCTCCCGGGTCTGGGGAGCCGGATCCACCCCGAGCCGGTCGGCGAGCCTGCGGCGCAGGACCTCGAACGCCTCGACGGCCTCGGCACGTCGGCCGGAGCGGTGCAGCGCCGTCATGAGGTTGCGGATGACCAGCTCGTTGTCGGCGTGCTGGTCGGCGAGCGAGTGCAGTTCGTCGAGCAGCCCGAGGTGGTTCCCCAGCCGCAGCTCGGCCTCATGGCACTCGACGAGGGCCGACACCCGTTCCCGTTCCAGCAGCCGCCGGGTCCGCTCGGCCCACTCGCCCTTGAGTCCGCCGAGCGCCCGGCCCCGCCAGGCGTCGAGCGCCTCCCGGAACAGCGCCACCGAGGTGCGGGTGTCCGCCGTGGCCCGGGCGGCCGCCACGATCCGGCGGAAGCGGCGCAGATCGACCGCGTCGGGGTCCACCTCCAGGGTGTAACCGCCGTTGCGGCGGCGCAGGGTGGCCCCCGCTCCGCTGCCGCCGTTCTCCAGGGCGCCGCGCAGCCTGGATATATAGGAATGAATCATGTTCCGAGCCGATTGCGGCGGCTCAGCGCCCCAGGCCCGGTCGATGAGTTCGTCGGGCATGACGACTTCATTTGCGCTCACGGCGAGCATGGCAAAGATGCAACGCTGCCTGGCCTGGCCGAGTTCCACCAGGCTTTCCCCCGCGGCCCGATACTCCACAGGCCCCAACAACTGAACAAGAACCACGCTCCCACTCCCCCGGGTGTGCGCTGTCTCTGGTCGTTGCGCCCCGAAGCGATCGACTTCGTACTGACGAACGAACATCGTCACCATGAGGCATTTCTTGATTTTCACTGTACGGCGTCCGCAACGTGCGGAGAACGCGCCCATGAATGCGTCAAGGTTTTCGCCACCGCGCCCGCCGAGGGTGTCCTCACCACCACGACCTCGCCCTCGGGAGCTGCTGTGACGCGCACGTCGTCCGATACCTGCACCGACGACACCTGCACCGAGAAGTACCGGGACCCCCGCCGCTGGGCCCTGGTGACGGCCGAGCGCGAGCGGCTGCTGCGCCTCGCGAAGGGCCGGCTGGGGCGATCGGCGGACGCCGAGGACTGTGTCCAGGAGGCCATGATCCGCGCCGCCACCTTCGAGGCGCTGGACGAGGCCCGGGTCGCCGCGCTCCTCACCACGATCACCCTGCGGCTCTGCGTGGACCAGCAGCGCGGCACCCAGCGCGACCGCCGGCTGGCCGACCGGGCCCATCTGCTGCACCGCACCGAACCGGACACCGGCTCGGAGGTCGAGCACCGCACCTGCGAACGGGCCGCGGGCGCCTGGCTGCTGACCCAGGTCCCCGCGCTGGGCCGCCGTGAACGCGAGGTGCTGCTCGCCCGGGCGCGCGGGCTGAGCACCGCGGAGACGGCGACGGCCCTGCGGATCACGTACAAGTCGGCCGAGAGCGCCTTCACCCGGGCCCGCAGCCGGCTGCGCAGCGTGTACCACGAGGAGATGGCCCGTTGAACGAGAAGGACCCCGTCCGATCGAGCCGATCGGACGGGGTCCCGTCGCTGTGGAGCTAAGGAGAATTGAACTCCTGACCTCCTGCATGCCATGCAGGCGCTCTACCAACTGAGCTATAGCCCCGCTGTTCCCCCGCTCCCGCGGGCCGAACAAGAAGAACTTTAGCCTGCGACCTGCCGGAAAGCGAAATCGGCTCAGTCGTCGTCGCCGAGCACCGGCTCCGGCAGGGTGCCGGCGTTGTGCTCGAGCAGGCGCCAGCCGCGGGCGCCGTCGCCGAGGACGGACCAGCAGCAGTTGGAGAGGCCGCCGAGGCTCTCCCAGTGGTGTGCCTCCAGGCCGAGGAGACGGCCGATCGTGGTGCGGATGGTGCCGCCGTGGCTGACGACGACGAGCGTGCCGTCCTCGGGCAGCTTCTCGGCGTGCCGCAGCACCACGGGCGCGGCGCGGTCGGCGACCTCGGTCTCCAGTTCGCCGCCGCCGCGGCGGACCGGCTCGCCGCGCTTCCAGGCCGCGTACTCGTCGCCGTACCGGTCGACGATCTCCTCGTGGGTGAGCCCCTGCCACACACCCGCGTAGGTCTCGCGCAGGGCCTCGTCGTGGGTGATCTCCAGACCGGTGAGCACGGCCAGCTCGGCGGCGGTGGCCGCGGCGCGCGCGAGGTCGGAGGCGACGATGGCGTCCGGCTTGAGGGAGGCCAGCAGCCGGGCGGCACGGCGGGCCTGGGCCACGCCGGTCTCGGTCAGCTCGACGTCCGTGGTGCCCTGGAAGCGGCGCTCCACGTTCCACGCGGTCTGGCCGTGCCGCCACAGGATGACCCGCCGTCCCCGGCCGGGGGCGCTCACCGCAGGTCCCCGAACTCTTCGGCGTCGTCCTCCTCGGCCCGCAGTTTGGCGTACTCCGCGGCCTTGCCCTTGGTGGCCCGGGCGTCCTCGGGCAGCTCCAGCTCGGGGCAGTCCTTCCAGAGCCGCTCCAGCG
Organism: Streptomyces sp. NPDC005811; assembly: GCF_040630405.1. NCBI lineage: Bacteria > Bacillati > Actinomycetota > Actinomycetes > Kitasatosporales > Streptomycetaceae > Streptomyces > Streptomyces sp. NPDC005811. The sequence goes on along the minus strand of NZ_JBEXXK010000001.1, from coordinate 62,614 downwards.
CGTAGAAGACGCGCTCCTCGCTGTGCTGGACGTGGACGACGATGTCGACGTAGTCGAGCAGGACCCAGCGGGCCTCGCGGTCGCCCTCGCGGCGGACCGGCTTGGCGCCGAGCTCCTTCTGCAGCCGCTCCTCGATCTCGTCGACGATCGACTTGACCTGGCGGTCGTTGGGCGCGGAGGCCAGCAGGAAGGCGTCCGTGATCGACAGCACGTCGCTGACGTCGTAGGCGATGATGTCGTGCGCGAGCTTGTCGGCGGCCGCCTGGGCGGCGGCGGTGATGAGCTCGATGGAGCGGTCGGTGGCGGTCACTACGTGGCTTTCCGTCGGCGGTCGTTTGCCCTCAAGGGTCTCACGGACCACCGACGGTCCCCCACGCGATTGATCGGGACTACGACGACGAGGGCTCGTAGTCCCGGCCGAGGACGACGGACACGTTCGCGTTGCCGGAGACCTTCCCCTTCTTCACGGTGCCGGTGGGCAGGCCCAGGGTCTTGGCGACCTCGGTGGCGTTCTCCTTGTCGGCGGCGTCCGCGTACAGCACCTGGGAGGCGGTCTGCGCGGCCGAGGCCGTGCCGCCGTCCAGGAAGGTGAAGCCGCCGTTGAGGAGCACCACGCGCGCGTCCTCGGTGTCGGCCTTGGTGCCGCTGGCGTTCTGCACGGAGACGCTGACGGCCGCGTCCTTGTCGGGGCTCTTCGCGGTGCCGCCGAGGACGTCCTTGACGACGCTCGCGCTGTCGTCGGCGCTGAGCGTGCCGTCCGCCTGGACCGGCAGCAGGGCCGTCTTGTAGTCGCCGCCCTTGGCGAGGTCGGAGAGCTTGGCGAGGAAGGTGCCGAGGTCCTTGTCGGTGAGGGAGGGGTCCAGGATCTGGGCGAGCGTCTCGACGGTGGTGGTCGCCGCGCCCGGGTCGGAGGAGACCTTGCGCAGGACGCCCTGCATGACCTGGCCGAACCGCTCCAGCTGGGCGTTCTGGGCCTCGCCCGAGGCGCGGTAGGTGGCGTAGGCGACGGCCATCTTGCCGCTCAGGGTCTGGTCCTTGCCCTTGCTGACGAGGGGGGCCTGCCCCTTCTTCTTGGCGGCCGGGTCGGGGACGTCGGTGTCGGTGTCGACCTCGATGTTGCCGACGAGGTCGACGAGGTTCTGCAGATAGGGGGTGTCCAGCCGCCAGGTGCCCTCGATGTCGGTGCCGAGGACGGTGTCCAGGGCGTCCCGGGTGCCGTCGGAGCCGTCGTCGTCGACGGACTTGGCGAGGGTCGTGGTGGTGCCGTCCGTGTCGGTGAGGACGAGGGAGTTGGGCAGCAGGACGGTGGTGCCCCGGTCGGTGGTGGTGTTGTCGACGAGCAGGGCCGTGCTGGTGCCGCCCCCGGAGGTGTTGTGGAGGTGGACGACGACCACGTCCCGCTTCTGGGCGGCGCTCGCGGTGGTGGTGCCGGCCTTGGAGCCGGCGGACTTGGACAGTCCGGGCAGCTTCCCGGCGAACCAGAGGTAGCCCACGCCGCCGACGGCCACCAGGGCGAGGACGACGGTGAGCGCGACGAGCCGGCTGCGGGCGCGGCGCTTGGCCTCCTCGCGCCGCTCGGTGCGGTTCTCGGTGAAGTTCAGCCAGTCGATGACGTCCTCGGAGTCGCCGTCGGGCTCCTCCACGAACGCGAACTGCGCGGTGTGGTACTCCCGGCCGTCCGGCTCCGGGGTGTCGTCCCCGGCCCGCTCGTCCGTCTCGCCCTCGGCCGGTCCCGCCTGCTGCGGGATGTAGGCGGTCTGCTCGGCGGTACGGGGCTGTTCGACGGTACGGGGCTGCTCGGCCCGCGGCGGCTGGCCGCCGACGACGGTCTGCCCGTAGGGGTCGTAGGGGGCGTAGCCGCCACCGGTCTGCTGCACCCCGGTGTCGTACGGGTCGTAGGGGGGTGCCTGCTGACCGCCCTGGGTGTACGGGTCGTACCCGTAGCCCTGCTGGTTCTGGTACCCCTGTTGGCCTTGCTGTCCCTGCTGCCCGTAGGGGTCGTAGCCCTGCTGCTGGGGCGGCTGGGCGGGCGTCACCTGCCGGTAGACCGGCTGCCCGTACTCGTCGTAGCCCACGAGCTCGTACGGGTCGCCCCCGTACCCCGCGTCATATCGGTCGTTCACCGGTACCCCTCTCGGCTCACTCGCCGCGGTACAGCTCGCGCTTGTCGATGTAACGCACGACTCCGTCCGGCACCATGTACCAGATGGGGTCTCCCTTGGCGACTCTCGCACGGCAGTCCGTCGAGGAGATGGCCAGCGCGGGAACCTCCACGAGGGAGACGCCGCCCTCCGGGAGACCGGGGTCCGTGAGCTGGTGTCCGGGCCGGGTGACCCCGATGAAGTGCGCCAGGGAGAACAGCTCCTCGCTGTCGCGCCAGGTCAGGATCTGACCGAGGGCGTCGGCGCCGGTGATGAAGAAGAGGTCGGTGTCGGGGTTGAGGGCCCGCAGGTCGCGCAGGGTGTCCACGGTGTAGGTGGCACCGCCGCGGTCGATGTCGATGCGGCTGACCGAGAACTGGGGATTCTCGGCGGTCGCGATGACCGTCATCAGATAGCGGTCCTCGGCCGGGGAGACCCGGCGGTGGCTCTTCTGCCAGGGCTCACCGGTCGGGACGAACACGACCTCGTCCAGGTGGAACTGCGCGGCGACCTCACTGGCCGCCACGAGGTGTCCGTGGTGGATCGGATCGAACGTTCCGCCCATGACGCCCAGGCGGCGCTTGCCCCGGTTCGACGGGCCGGTAGGCATGTCCTGCTCTCCCATGCGTGCAGACCCTACCGGCCCGTCCTGAGGGCCCCGGCCGGCCGGTGCCCGAAGTACCCCGGTATCCACCCCGGTGGGAACACGGTGTGCCTCAGCGGTCGCGGTTGAAGCGGGTGGTGATCCAGAGCAGGAGCATCAGGATGAGGAAGGCGCCACCGCCGGTGAGCAGCGGGTTCAGGCTCTCGTGGTTGCCACCGTGCTCCTCGCCCTCGGCGGCGAGGGTGACCAGCTGGGCGGCGGCGCTGTGAAGGCTCATCTTCGGGACGACCTATCCGGTGTTGGCGGGATAAAGATGTCGGCCCATCGTAAGCGGGGCGCTCCGCGGCGATCACGCCGACTCCGCCCATGGGAACCTTCCCGCGGACTCAGTCGTCCTTCCGCTTGTAGCCCCGCAGTACGAACCACGCGGTGAGCACACAGCCCAGGATCATCACGATCAGTACGACACGGAGAAGGTTCCCCGCCCCCTGCTGCTGGGCGGCCTCGGTCAGCCAGGCGGCCGCGGGGTACTGCTCCATGGTTCGGGACTCCTTCGGTGTAGTGCCCGTCCACGGTAACTCCGCCTAGGCTGGGCTCTGCTTCGGGGGCGCAAAGGGCCGCACAAGGGTCCGCAAAGGGCGGGCCGCACGAGGGCCACACAGACGCACATGGGGGAGTACATGTCCGACGACGGCCGCCAGAACAACGGCTCCGAGAACGTGCCGAGCAGGCAGCGCACCCGGTTCCCCGGGATCTCCTCGCGCGCGTACGAGCACCCGGCCGACCGCTCCGCCCTGGTGGCGCTGCGCAAGCTGAGCGGTTTCGACACGGTGTTCAAGGCACTCAGCGGGCTGCTGCCCGAGCGGAGCCTGAGGCTGCTGTTCCTGTCCGACTCGGTGCGGGTCTCCGACCAGCAGTTCACGCACCTCAACGACATGCTGCGGGACGCCTGCTACATCCTGGACCTGGAGAAGGTCCCGCCGATGTACGTCAACCAGGACCCGCAGCCGAACGCGATGTGCATCGGCCTTGACGAGCCGATCATCGTGGTCACCACCGGTCTCGTCGAACTGCTCGACGAGGAGGAGATGCGGGCCGTCATCGGCCACGAGGTGGGCCACGCCCTGTCCGGGCACGCGGTGTACCGCACGATCCTGCTCTTCCTGACGAACCTCGCCATCCGGGTCGCCTGGATCCCGCTGGGCACCATCGCGATCATGGCGATCGTCACGGCGCTGCGCGAGTGGTTCCGCAAGTCGGAGCTGTCCGCCGACCGCGCGGGCCTCCTCGTCGGCCAGGACCTGAAGGCCTCGATGCGCGGTCTGATGAAGCTGGCCGGCGGCAACCACCTGCACGAGATGAACGTGGACGCGTTCCTGAAGCAGGCCGAGGAGTACGAGGAGAGCGGCGACCTGCGCGACTCCGTCCTGAAGATCCTGAACGTCCTGCCCCGTACGCACCCCTTCGCCACGGTCCGGGCGGCGGAGCTGAAGAAGTGGGCCGAGTCCCGCGACTACCAGCGGATCATGGACGGCCACTACCCGCGCCGCGACGAGGACAAGAACACCTCGGTGTCGGACTCCTTCCGCGAGTCCGCCTCCCACTACGCGACCAACATCAAGACCTCCAAGGACCCGCTGATGAAGCTGGTCACCGACATCGCGGGCGGCGCGGGCGGCCTGGGCGGCCGGGTCCGCCGAGGCTTCGACGGCTTCACGAGCACACCGGAGGGGAACGAGGGGAACGAGGAGCCCCCGGCGGAAAGCGCCCGGTAAGCGCATCGCCCCAGGGGCGCGGGGCTGCATCGATGTGCGGCTCCGCCGCTTGGGCGCGACCAGCCCCCACCGGCCCGCAGCCTCAGAACTTCGGCTCAGCCCCGGCGTCAAGCGTCCCGCACAACCCGACCGCGCTCCCGGTCGCATAGGGATCGGTCCCGGCCGGACGGCCCGCCGCCGTCTGGCCGGCCAGCAGCGGTCGCAGCCGGTTCGCGGAGTCCTCCGCGCAGGACAGCGGCCCCGCCTGCACGGTCGCCGAGACGATCTGTGTCTGGCGGGTCCGCAGGTCCTCCCGGTCGAACCGGAACAGCAGCTCACGGCGGACGGTGAACAGGGAGGCCGGCGCCTTCGCGTCGGCCCCGGCCGGCCGCAGCGCGTACACGAAGGTGTGCTCCGCGGTGACCTCCAGCGTCGCCGAGTCGGTCTCGGTGACCGTCAGCGTGCCCTGGACCCGGACCTTGCGGTCGGCCAGCTCCACCCGGGCGGGGTCGAAGCGCACCAGCCAGCCGGTCGGCGCGTGCCGCCCGTCGGCCGCCGGACGGCTGAAGCCCTCGTCGAACTGGTCGAGCTGCTCGGCGTCGATCAGCCCGCGCACCGGCTGCACCTCCTGTCCGGTGAGCACCTCCGGGTAGAGGGAGGAGCGCACCAGGTACTCCTTGGCGGTGGTCAGGGCGGTGACGACCTGGCTGTCGGAGAAGTGCGCGGTGCGCCGGGCGGCCGGCAGCGGGATCCCCTCGGCGCCGACGCGGAACTGCGCGGCCGGGCTGTGGGCGAACAACGACCCGGTGTCGGCGGTGCCGGGCACCGGTCCCTGCGGGGCGAGCGGGACGACGGTCATCCGCAGGGGGTCCACGGCCCGCCGTGTGGCGGAGCTCTGGTACGGGTTGCGTACGCCCATGTAGATCGCGGTGCCGAAGGCGACGGCGATCAGCAGGACCAGGATCAGCGCCTGCCGGGACAGGCCCCGGTGCAGGGGCGGGCGGCGGCGTACGGCGGGCGCGTGGTCGGCCATGCGCTCCAGGGCCGAGTACTCCTGGAGGCGGGCAGCGCGGACGAACGATTCGTCGAAGACGACGGATCGGTACTCGTCCTCTCCACCTCCGGGGGCGCCTTCGGGGGTCCCCTCCGGTGGGTCGCCAGGCCCGCTCATACTTTCAGGGTAGGTCGCGCGGGGCCCGGGTAAACGCCCCGCTGCGCGACAAGTTCTGACAGGTTCTCACCAGGTTCGACGCGCCGGACGGGCCCCGGGCCTCAGGGCGTGCGGGGCACCGCCGAGACGGCCGCCCTGGACCGGTCGGCGGAGGTGGAGGGCGTCGCCGCCCCGCCCTGCGTCGCCGCCCCGCCCTGCTCCGGTCCGGTCGAGGCGGGCGGCGGCACCTGGTCCCGGCTGCCGGAGGAGGAACCCCGGTAGACCGCGGCGAAGGCCAGCGCGACCATGCCGACGCCCATCACGACGGCGAGCATCCAGGCGACGGGACGGTGCCAGCGGACCTGTTTGCCGTACGGCCCGAAGGGGCCGTGGTGGCCGTCCGGGTCGTCGTCGTCCAGGTCGTCGAGGTCCGGATCATGGCCGAAATCGCCGGGTCCGTCGGGACCGTACGCGTCGTCGTAGCGGTCGCCGCGCGCGCGGGCACGGCGGGCCTCGGCCTCGGAGGCCTCGGCTCTCGCCTCGGCGGCGGCCAGGAGGCGCTCCACGGCGGACGGCTCGTGCACCACGGCCGCCCGTACGAAGGCCTCGTCGAAGACCACGGAGGCGAACTCTTCGTCCGACACCCCGCGGTCGTGGTCGTCGTCGGGCTCCCAGCCGTCAGGGAACGGCGTGCCCCCCACGTCCTCCGGCACGGATCCAGAGTAGACCTGGGGGGTCAATTTGGGCAGGCGGTAGGGAAATTCGTCCACCGGATGAGACGCCTTTCACGGCCGCCTCGCCCACCGCCTCCCCCGGCCGTGCGTCAGCGCCGTACGTGGCCGTCGCCGGTGACGATGTACTTGGTGCTGGTCAGCTCCGGCAGGCCCATCGGGCCCCGGGCGTGCAGCTTCTGGGTGGAGATGCCGATCTCCGCGCCGAAGCCGAACTGGCCGCCGTCGGTGAACCGGGTGGAGGCGTTCACGGTGACCGTGGTGGAGTCGACCAGCTGGGTGAACCGGCGGGCCGCCTGCTGCGAGGTGGTGACGATCGCCTCGGTGTGGCCGGAGGTCCACAGCCGGATGTGCTCGACGGCCTTGTCCAGGGAGTCGACGACGGCGGCGGCGATGTCGTAGGAGAGGTACTCGGTCTCCCAGTCCTCGGCGGTGGCCTCCACGACGGTGGCCTTGGAGTCCTCGGCGTACGCCGCCACCCGGTCGTCGGCGTGGACGGTGACCCCGGCCTCGGCGAGGGCGTCCAGGGCACGGGGCAGGAACGCGGCGGCGATGTCCTGGTGGACCAGGAGGGTCTCGGCGGCGTTGCAGACGCTGACCCGCTGGGCCTTGGAGTTGATCAGGATGTCGATCGCCATGTCGATGTCGGCCTGGGCGTCGACGTAGACGTGGCAGTTGCCGGTGCCGGTCTCGATGACGGGGACCTTGGACTCCATGACCACGGTCCGGATCAGGGAGGCGCCGCCGCGCGGGATGAGGACGTCGACCAGGCCGCGGGCGCGCATCAGCTCGTGCACGGACTCCCGGCCCTCGCCGGGCACCAGCTGGACGGCGTCCGCCGGCAGCCCGGCGCCGCCGACGGCGTCCCGCAGGACCCGGACGAGGGCGGTGTTGGACTCGTAGGCGGAGGCGGAGCCGCGCAGCAGGACCGCGTTGCCGGACTTCAGGCAGAGGGCGGCGGCGTCCACCGTCACGTTCGGGCGGGCCTCGTAGATGATGCCGACGACGCCCAGCGGGACGCGGACCTGGCGCAGGTCGATGCCGTTGGGGAGGGTGGAGCCGCGGACGACCTCGCCGACCGGGTCGGGCAGGGCGACGACGTCCCGTACGTCGGAGGCGATGGCCCGGACCCGCTCCGGGGTGAGGGTCAGCCGGTCGATGACGGACTCGGCGGTGCCGGCCTCACGGGCCTTGGCGATGTCCTTGGCGTTGGCCTCGACGATCTCGCTCGTACGGACCTCCAGCGCGTCCGCGATGGCGAGCAGCGCGTCGTCCTTGGCGGCCCGGGGCAGTGGCGCGAGGTCGGCGGCGGCGGCCTTGGCGCGGTAGGCGGCCTGGGTGACCGGGGACATGGCGTCGTACGGGGAGAGCGTGGTCATACGGGAAGGGTAGTGCGCCGGGCGGAGGGGGCCATGGTCGTCCACGGGCCGTCCCAAGCACCGAGACGTACCCGGAGGGGCGGGGACGGGGAGGCCGACGGGAGGGGTCAGAACGGGAGGGGTCAGAAGGGGTGGACGCCGACCGGGCTGGCCGGTCGCGGGCCGTAGCCCTCGGCGATGCGCTGGTGGTAGGTCTCCCGGTCGATCACCTCGAGGCCGACGATCTCCCAGGGCGGCAGCTGCGAGGTGCGCCGGTGCTCGCCCCACAGCCGCAGCGCGACGGCGGCGGCGTCGTGGAGGTCGCGGGCTTCCTCCAAGTAGCGGATCTCCGCGTGATCGCCCGCGTAGCGGCTGGTCAGGAGGAAGGGATGGTCGTGGGCGAGCTGTTCGAGGGCGCGCCGGACCTCCCCCAGCGGGGCCTCCTCGCCGGAGACGCTGAGGGTGACGTGCCAGAGCCGGGGCAGCTCGGCGGGTCCCTCGTACCGCTCCCCCGCCGCCACGCTGGTCAGCGCGCGTTCCTCGCCCGCCGCGCCGGTACTCCCCCGCGCCGCTGCCACCCCGGGGCGCACTCGTCTCACGACGGCCTCCTTTTCGCAGCGCTCGTGCAACCGGTCTCCCTGAGACAAAGTTGAGCAGGCCGCACGGCTCCTTGGGGCGGTTTCACGGAACGTCCCCCACCGGTACGGACCGTTCGGGGCCCTCCGGAGACAGCCGTTCGACGGCCTCAGGGGTGGAGGATCACCAGGTCGTCGCGGTGGACGACCTCCCGCTCGTACTCCGCACCCAGCTCGCGCGCCAGCTCGCGGGTGGACCGCCCGATCAGCAGGGGGATCTCCTTGGCGTCGAAGTTGACGAGGCCACGGGCCACCGCGTGTCCGGCGGTGTCGCGCAGTTCGACGGGGTCGCCCGCGCTGAACTCGCCCTCGACGTCGGCGATCCCGGCGGGCAGCAGCGATTTACGACGCTCGACGACCGCGCGCACCGCGCCGTCGTCCAGGGTGAGCGAGCCCTGCGGGGTGGAGGCGTGCTGGAGCCAGAGCAGCCGGTCCGCGGAGCGCTTGCCGGTGGGGTGGAAGTAGGTGCCGGTGTCCTTGCCGGCGAGGGCGTCGGCGGCGTGCACGGCACTGGTGAGGACCACGGGGATGCCGGCGCCGGTCGCGATCCGGGCGGCCTCGACCTTGGTGACCATGCCGCCGGTGCCGACGCCCGCCTTGCCGGCGCTGCCGATCTCGACGTGCGCGAGGTCCTCGGGGCCGCGCACCTCGGCGATCCGGGAGGTGCCCGGCCTGCTGGGGTCGCCGTCGTAGACGCCGTCCACGTCGGACAGGAGCACCAGCAGGTCGGCGTGGACGAGGTGGGCGACGAGCGCGGCGAGGCGGTCGTTGTCGCCGAAGCGGATCTCGTCGGTGGCGACGGTGTCGTTCTCGTTGACGATGGGGAACGCGCCCATCGCGAGCAGCTTGTCGAGGGTGCGCGAGGCGTTGCGGTGGTGGGCGCGGCGGCTCATGTCGTCGCTGGTCAGCAGCACCTGTCCGACGCGCACGGCGTAGCGGGCGAACGAGGCGGTGTAGCGGGCGACGAGGAGGCCCTGGCCGACGCTGGCGGCGGCCTGCTGGCGGGCCAGGTCGCGGGGGCGGCGGCGCAGGCCCAGCGGGGCGAGGCCGGCGGCGATGGCGCCCGAGGAAACGAGGACAATCTCACGTTCGCCGCCGCTGCGGATCTTGGCGAGGACGTCGACGAGGGCGTCGACGCGGTCGGCGTCCAGTCCCCCGGCGGCCGTGGTCAGCGACGAGGAGCCCACCTTGACGACGATCCTGCGGGCCTCGCCCACGGCCTGCCTTGCGCCTGCCACCTTGTTCTTCGTCCCCTCGCGCGGCTGTTCCGAGTCCTTCCGGGCCCTCTCGCAATCTACGCGAACGGACCCCGGGGACGCGCGCGAGTTCCACTCCCCGGACGGTGCGCCTGCGTAATCGTTTGCTCACTCTTCGCGTACGGCAAAAAGGTTGTACTGGTTCCACATAGAATCTGAAGGGAATACAAATTTATTTTGAAGTTTGTGTCACCTACAGTTCGCCCTGTGAAGCGCATACTCCTCAGGTCGGGGAAGAGCCCCTTCGACGTGGTCCCCGTCGAGGAAGCCCTCCACCGCGACGTCTTTGCCACCAATTCGGGCAACCTCATCTTCAGCGACGCCACGCACAAGATCCTCACCGTGCCGGGCAGCGCGGAGGTGGTGTCCAACGGCATCGCGACCCAGGTCAGTGCCGCAGGGCGGATCAACGAGGAGTACGACGCGTTCGTCGTGCCTCTGGCCAACGCCTTCCGGCCGACGTTCGAGGCCCCGCTCAAGCGGCTGACACAGCTGATCTCGAAGCTGAAGATCCCGGTCGTGGTGGTCGGCGTCGGCGCCCAGGCCGGCCTGGACAACGACCCGGCGCGGCTGAAGTCCATGGAGTCCACCGTGCGGGACTTCGTCTCCGCGGTCCTGGACCACAGCGCCTCCATCGGCGTGCGGGGCGAGTTCACCGCGCAGTACGTCACCGACATGGGCTTCAAGGACGTCGAGATCATCGGCTGCCCGTCGCTGTTCATGCACGGCGAGCGGCTCGAGGTGACCAAGCGGGTGGCGGCCATCACCCCCGAGTCGAGGATCTCCACCAACGGCTCGCACACCGCGGTGCGCGGCGGCCTGAGCAAGATCCTCAGACGCGCCCACGAGAACTACCCCCACCTGCGCTACATCGGCCAGAACCTCACCGACGCCCGCCAGCTGCACTGGCGCGACACCGACTCCTCGGCCGGCCGGGTCCGCGAGATGCCGACCCACCCCGACCACCCGATGTACCGGGAGGACAAGGTCCGGGTCTACATCGACCCGGTCACCTGGATCGACGACCTGAAGGAGTTCGACTACTCCTTCGGCTCGCGCATCCACGGCAACATCGCGGCCCTGCTCGCGGGCACGCCGGCCACCGTGCTGGCCTTCGACTCGCGCACGCTGGAGCTGTGCCGCTACTTCGAGATCCCGCACCGGCTGCTGAGCGAGGTGCCCGCGGACCTCGACCCGGCCGAGCTGTACGAGGAGGCCGACTTCAGCGCGCTGACCGGCAACCACCGGGAGCGGTTCGACCGGTTCACCTCGTTCCTGGACAAGAACGGGCTGGAGAACACCTTCACGCACGGCGACGGCGGCAAGGCCTTCGACGAGCGGCTGCGCGCGCTGCGCTTCCCGGAGGGCGTGCGCCCCTGGATCGACGCGGACGTGGCGTCGCTCACCAGCCGGTTCGGCTGGCTCCAGCAGCGCATCACCGAACTGGACACCCACAACAGCCAGTTGCAGCGGGAGCTGGCGAAGTCCCGGGCGGGGGCGAAGGCCGCCGCCAAGGCCGCCGCCCTGACCGTCCCGGCGCCCTCGATCTACCGCAGGGCGCGCCGGGTGATGGGCCGGGCGCTGAAGCCCGCGAAGTAGCGCCCCGGGCATTCAGGCGGCCACCCGGCCGTGCGGCCCGGTCACCCGCTTCCTCAGCCGTCCCAGCCTGCGCCGCACCTTGCGGGTCGCGCCGCGCAGGAAGGTCTCGGCGGGGGTCTGGCGCCAGCCCGGGTACGCCTTCGCCTCGCGCGGTTCGGCGAGGTAGACGCGGTCGGGGACGCCGTCCTTGCGGGAGCGGTAGCCGGGGTAGGCCAGATAGAGCTGGGTGCCGCCCTTCTTCAGGACGGGGCCGGGCTCGCGCTTGGCCTTCATGAACTCCAGGACGTCCACCAGGAGGTCCGGGCGCCGCATGGCCACCAGCTGGAGCCGCAGCCGCTCCTGGACCTTCAGCCGCTGGGCGACGCCCTCGTTCCAGTAGGCGTCCATGAGCGGCGCGGCCAGCTCGAACTTGGTGCGCCGGATGTCCTCGTCCTGCCGGAGGAAGACCGGGCCGAACTGCGGCAGCAGCGTGACCTGGAAGGGCCGGACCATGAGGACGTCCCGCTTCGGGCCGGGCGGGAGCATCCGCTCCAGCAGACCCATCAGGGCCCGCGCCGAGTCGAAGCGCAGCTGGTAACCGCCGCTCTTGGTCACGTGTTTGCCGTCGTCGCGGCCCACCAGGTAGTAGCAGGTGTAGTCGGCGACGATCGAGACGCCGTCGGCCCGCAGATAGGCCTCCATGGTGAACAGCGCGTCCTCGCCGGTCCACAGGGACTCGTCGAAGCGCATGTGATGGCGCTCCAGCAGGGCGCGGCGGAACAGCTTCTGGGCGCTGAGCGTGAACTTGATGTTGGAGGAGAAGACGTCCGTACGGTCCTGGTTCGCGCCCCACATCGACCGGGGCGCCTTGCGGTTGACGCCCTCGACCCGGCCGAGGCAGACATCGGTGCCGTTGCGGTCGGCCATGGCGACCATGCGCTCCAGCGCCTCGGCGCCGAGCCGGTCGTCGGCGTCCAGGAAGAACACGTACCGTCCGGTGGCCCTGGCCAGGCCGACGTTGCGCGGGCCGCTGGGTCCGCCGGAGTTCTCCTGGCGGATCACCGTGACCGGCATGGGAGCGCGGGCGGCGAACTCCTCCAGGTAGTCCCCGGTGCCGTCCTGGGAGCCGTCGTCGACGGCGACGACCTCGATCCGGGCCGGGTCCAGCGTCTGTGCCTCGACCGACGCGAGGCACTCGACCAGATACGGCATCGCTTCGTACGCCCCGATGATCACCGTGACGTCAGGCTGCGCACGCGTCACTTTTCCCTCTCATCACGCAACGGTTGCCCTTGTTCCATGTTCCAGCAACCCGATAGACGGCCGGCCCGGTGAAGGGGTTGTCCCGGCTCCCGAAGGTGTCCCACATCACAGAACGCCGAAGGGCCCGGCCCCCGGAGAACGTCTCCGGGGGCCGGGCCCTTTCGCGATACGGCCGTCAGCCCGCCGTCACACCATTGGTCAGCTCCGCGCCGTCACCGGGCGCCGCACCGGCCGCGCCCTCCGCCGCGGCGGCCCGGGAGGCCTGGCCGACATTGCGGGCCTCCGCCTTGAGGGCGAGGTCCGCGACGGCGGTGTTGAACTGCGCGAGGGAGGTCGGCTCGTCGGGGCCGAGCAGGTACTCCTTGAGCTCCTTGCGGTCCTCGGCCAGCGCGTCGGCGGCCGGGTCGCGCACCGCGCCGAGCAGCTGGTCCAGCTCGGCGGCGGAGTTGGTGAGGATGACCGCCGCGCGCACCGCGGTGTTCTGCCGCCGGAACTCCTCCGTGCCCAGCTCCGCGGAGTCCGTGACGGCGTACGGCTTGCCGCTCGCGATGAAGTCGGAGACCACGCTGGAGATGTCGGAGACCATCGCCTCGGCGGCGTTGAAGCAGTCGTACAGGCGCGGTTCGGTGCCGGTGACCACCCGGTGCTCGAAGTCGGGGAAGGACCGCCAGTAGGCGTCGTTCCACTCGGTGCGCAGCCGGGCCGCCTCCTCGTGCTTGCGCACGTCGACGATGCCGTCGCGGCTGGTCACCGCTTCGTCGGCCTTCTCGTCGAAGGAGAGCGAGAGGTCCTCCAGGCGGGCCTTGAGCCGGGTCAGGTCGGCCTTCGCCGCGGCCTGGGCCGCCGCGTCGCCCTGGAAGCGCGCGTCGCCCGCGCGCTGCTCGGCGGCCTTCTTGATGAGCGCGGTGATCCGGCGGTGCGCCGCCCCGGCGGCGGCGCTGCGGGTGCCCGTGAACGGGTGCGGCTTGTACAGCACGCGGACCGGGGGCTCGGCGGCGATCAGCTTCTTCACGATGTTCTCGCCGGCCAGCAGGAGGGAGGTGTTGCCCGGGTTGTCGTCCCAGCCCTCCCAGGTGGGCGCGTACAGCACGGTCGGGATGCGGTCGTCGGGCGCGCCCTCCCAGGTCCTGATGGGCGCGAGCTGCGGGCGGCCGACCTCGACGATGTCCTCGTCGCGGATGCCGACGTCGGCGATGGCGTAGCGGTCGCGGCCGGCCCGGCCGGCGGTCCACACCTCGTCGTACACCTTGCTGAACGGGTTGACGCTGGCGAGCTTGTCGCTGTCGCCGTGGCCGATGAAGACGTGCTTCATGGTGGGCACGCGCAGCATGTGGATGTTCTTGCCGACGTTCGCGGCGTACAACGTGACCCGCACCATGGAGAGGTCCATGTTCATCAGGTGCACCCCCCCGGGCACGCAGATGACGGGGACCGTCGTGGGCGACATCTTCTCCAGGACGGAGCGTTCACGCAGGATGATCAGCGGCCGGGAGTCGAGCTGCTCCATGGTCTCCAGCCACATGTTGACCTGGTAGGCGGACTCCTTGGAGCCGGAGAAGTACAGCACGGTCTCCGGGCGGTACTCGCGCAGCCAGGCGCTCACCGTGGCCAGCACCTTGTCGGGCTTCGGCGGCAGCCGGCGGGCGCGCAGGTGCGGCACCAGCAGGGCGACGTACAGCGCGCCGAGGCCCAGGGTCACGGCGACGCCCGCGTAACCGGCGAGGTCGACGCCGGTGAGGGCGCAGACCAGCAGGCCTGCCATCGCCGCGAGGTCCAGGTGGAGCATCTTCTGTCCGGCCCGGGTCAGCAGCGCGCGCGGCGGGGCGTCCGGGACGGTCAGCCGGGAGGCCAGGTCGACGTTGCGGGTCACGACCGGCATCTGGCGGCGCTTGCCGATCAGGGTGACCAGGGCGCCGTGCGGGGCCTGGAGACCGAAGAAGAGCGTGAAGCAGGCGATCGCCGCGTAGAAGACCGGCTCCTCCGACAGGTCGAGCCGGGCCAGCAGCAGGATGAGCAGCAGCTCGCGGACCAGGAACCGGGTGGACAGGCCGGCCCTCACCTTGTTCAGCAGGCTGATGAGGTAGGTGCCCTTGCGGTGGAGATAGAGGTCCGCCAGGTACGTCACGGCGGCCGCGGCGGCGAAGGCGGGGGTGCTCGGGACGAGCGCGGCCAGCATGAGGCAGGGATAACCCAGCATCATGAGGACCGCCGCGGCCAGTTCGGCCGCGCTGCCCACCCGGGCCACGCGAATGGCAGTGGATATCACGGAGAAACCTGCTCTGGGAGGGGTGCCGGTCATAGAAGCCTAAAAGTCCGGAAAATCCTTTGTGAAGGTTTCGGGATTCTTACGCTTCAGGCCCCTGTGAATTCTCCGTGAACAGGGAGCGACAGAGGCCTGAAATTCGATGGCTATTTGCGCTTGATTATGCCACGCCGTCCTGTCGGTCGAGCACCGAGGCCAGGGCCTGCTCGAAGCCGGAGGCCTTGCCCGCGGCGGCCGTGGGGTCCTGCTGGCGGACGTCGATGACGTGCCCGGTGAGCTCGGAGAGGAGGACGTCGAGCGAGGTGCGCGCGACCGCCTCGGAGGAGAGCAGGCTGCCCGCCGGCTCCTGCCCGAAGGCCTTGGTGCGCATGGGGGTGGCCGTGCGCTCCGGGTTCACGCAGTTCACCCGGATGCTGTCGCCGGCCCACTCGTCGGACAGTGCCTGGGTGAGGTTCACCATGGCGGCCTTGGTCGAGGAGTAGAGGCTGTACTCGGCGCGGCCGCGGGTGTAGCTGCTGGAGGTGTACAGCAGGAGCTGGCCCTTGGTCTCGGCGAGGTACTTGTAGGCCGAGCGGGCGATCTGCACCGGGGCCAGGTAGTTCACCTTCAGCGCTTCCTCGATGGTCGCGTTGTCGGTCTCGGCCAGCTTGCCGATGCGCAGCACCCCGGCGGTGTTGACGACGTAGTCGATGCGCCCGGTCTCGCTGTAGGCCTTGGACAGCGCGTCGTCGACCTCCTCCGGGTTCTCGACGTGCGTGCCGGTGGTGGAGCGGCCGAGGGCGTACACCGTGGCGCCGTAGGACTCGGCGAGTTCGGAGATGTCCTTGCCGATGCCGTAGGAGCCGCCGAAGACGACGACGGTCTTGCCGGTCAGCAGCTCGCGGTAGACCTCCTCGCCGTACGGCTCGGGGGTGGCGGTGGAGGCGAGCTGGAACAGCTTGTCGGCGATGAAGACGTCGACCGGCTGGGTGACCTTCATGTTGTACTCGTCGCCCGCGACGACGTGGATCGGCACGTCCGGCAGGTAGCGCAGGACGACCGTGCAGTCGTCCGTGGCCTGGAAGTTGGGGTCACCGGCGGCGACCTCGTAGGCCCGCTTGATGGTGGACAGCTTGAAGGCCTGCGGGGTCTGGCCGCGGCGCAGCCGGGAGCGGTCCGGGATCTCCGTGATGAACTCGCCGTCCTCGCCGTGCGTCCGGGTGACGATGATGGTGTCGGCGGACGGGATGGCGACGTCGACGGCCTGGTAGCGCTCCAGGGCGCTCACACAGTCGTCGATGACACGCTGGGAGAGCAGGGGGCGTACGGCGTCGTGGAAGAGGACGTTGAGGTCCTCGCCCTCGGCCAGGCCCTCGCCCAGGGCGGTGATGGCGCGCTCCGTGGTCTCGTTGCGGGTGGAACCGCCCTCGATGATCCGGGAGACCTTCTTGAACCCGGCCTTGGCCACGATCTTCTCGATGTCGGGCACATAGCCCGGCGCCATCAGCACGATGATGTCGTCGACGGAGTCGGCCTTCTCGAAGGTGGTCAGGGTGTGCTCGATGACGGCCTTGCCTGCGATCTTCAGCAGCTGCTTGGGGATCGACAGACCCACGCGCTGACCGGTGCCACCGGCCAGGATCACTGCGGTCGTACGGGGCTTGGCTATGTGCTGGGACACCAGAAGACCTACCTTGGGGCGACGGGAACGGGGAAATGGTCCCACTTGCGGTTACCGCGATGCAAGGTGAGCGCCCTTCACTGCATATGTGCGCGCCACCCGCCATTCACCTTGAACCGCTGGTGATTGGTAAGACGTGTACGGGAACCACGAGGATGCTCCCTGGAAATCCTGTGAGTAACTCCACAGGGGCCGAGTGATACCTGAGAGTAACGGTGAACCTTGTTCAGTGACGGCGCAGCCGCTTGAGGCAGCGACGGCCGAGCACGCGCACCAGTTCCCGGGAAGAGGTCTGGTGCACTCCGCGCGTGCCCGGGCGGCCCGGTCCGGTCTCGGCCACCGCGGCGAGCGCCCCGTACAGGGCCTGAGCGGCCACCTCGGGAGCCATCCGGGGCTCCTCGCCACCGTCGGAGGCGGCCGGTTTCGGCACCGCGGACAGCAGTGCGGGATCGCCGATGACCCGTACGCCCATTGCGGTGATGCGTTCGGCCATCTCGGCGCCGATCCCGGCGGCCGCCTCCACCGCCCACCCGGGGGTGGAGATCTTCACGTCCCGCGACGTCGGGCTGCACGCGTTCTTCATATGCATCACCGCGCCGTTGCGGATAAGTTTCGAATAAAGTTCGTCCGGCAGCCCATTGCCCCGGAATTCTTTATTGAGATTCCGCAGCATTTCGGTCTCGGCCAGGGTGAGGGAACGATTCGCGGTGTCCGGAACCGGCTGAAGCATTTTGTCCGGAAGACCCAGCAGCGCCTCGAAGGTGCGCATCAGCCCCTCGCGGTCCCGGTCGTCCACCACGACGACGGTGACCCGGTCGGCGCCGACCACCCGCACCCACCGCTCGACGAGCCGGTCGTGCCGGTGCCGCCGCCAGAAGCTCGGGTTGGGCTTCTCGTAGGGGGCCTTGCGGAGCATGTGCTCCAGCCACTCCTCGTAGCCCATGCGCAGCCCGTTCTGCACGTACTGCTGCCACTGCGAGGGCATGATCTTCGCCAGCGGACGCAGGGTGATCAGGACGTGTACCCGCTCTCCGCCGAGCTGGTCGACGACCCGCTCGACGGTGGCGTCGTCGGGGGCGTCGGCGAAGAACTCGCTGCTGATCACGGAGGTCTTCCGGCCGCCGGCCGCCACCTGCTCCACGAACTGCTGCCAGTGCCGCTCGGTGGGGGTGGTGTCACCGATCATCCCGCCCCGGGAGCACGCCGCGAGCACGGCCTGCATGGGGTGCCTGCTCGTGGCCGGGAAGTCGACGCCGTACGCCGGCATCGTCTCCTTGGCTCCGAAGAGGGCGCCCTGGATCGAGGTGGTCCCGGTCTTGTGCGGGCCGATGTGCAGCAGTCGGGTTCCGGCGGGCAGCGGGGCCGGTCGCGCGGTCTGCGCGGTCCGGGGGCTGCGCTGCGCGGGCATGGCCGCGAGTTCCGCGCGCTCGTTCACCGGGGCGTCGTCTGTCGTACAGTCCGTCTCCATGGTCAAGGGACGGTAAGAGATGTTCCTTAGAGTGCGCTGAGAGGAGCCTGGGACACAGATGAGCCCCAGGCTCCGGTCACACAGATTTCACACGGTGCGGACGCCGCGCCTGCCGTCCGTGACCCTGAGCCTGGCCAGCGTGCGGGCGGTCGCCTTCGTTCTCAGGACGGTGTCCACCACCCGGATCTGCGCGTCGACGGCGTCCGGCCGGATGTCGAAGAGGTGATAGCCGCGGTGGGCGTCGATCAGCTTCCAGTGCGGGTTGTCGGCCTTCAGCGGGTCCCACTGGGCGTGGAAGGCGGCCTGGTCCTGGTCGCCGTTGCTGGAGATCGAGGTGCCGACGAACTCGGCGCCGACGACCGCCGAGGAGGGGTCGGCGAAGTCCCGCCTCAGATCGCTGACCATGGTGAGGTGCCGGTCGCCGCTGAGCACCACCGGATTGCGGACGGCGGCCAACTCCCCCAGCAGCGCGTTGCGTTCGGCCTGGTAGCCGTCCCAGGCGTCGTAGTACCAGAGCTTGCCGGGGCCGGCCAGCAGATCGGTCTCGGCCATCATGATCTGTGAGGCGATCAGGTTCCAGCGGGTGTCGGAGGTGCGCAGCCCGTTCAGCAGCCACCGCTTCTGCTCGGCGCCCAGCATGGTGAGCGCCGGGTCCTGGGCGCCCTCCTGCGTGACGGCCTGGTCGCTGCGGAACTGCCGGGTGTCGAGGACGTTGAGCCGGGCCAGCCGGCCGAACCGCAGGGCCCGGTACATCCGGATGTGCGGGCCGTCCGGGACCGCCGTGGCCCGTACCGGCATGTGCTCGTAGTACGCCTGGTAGGCGGCCGTCAGCCGGGCCGTGAAGGCGTCGTGGGACTGCTTGTCGGGGTCCTGCGGGACCTCTCCCGCGAAGTCGTTGTCCACCTCGTGGTCGTCGAAGGTGACCACCCAGGGGGCGCGGGCGTGCATCCGCCGCAGATCGGGGTCGCTGCGGTACTGGGCGTACCGGTTGCGGTACTGGGTGAGGGTGTACGGCTCACCGCTCCCCTCGTGCCGGCGCACCGCCGACGCGGAGGGTCCGGACTCGTAGATGTAGTCGCCGACGAAGAGGACGACGTCCGGGTCCTGGGCGGCCATGTCGGCGTAGGGGGTGAAGTACCCGTGCTGCCAGTTCTGGCAGGAGGCGAGCGCCAGGCGCAGCGAACCGCCCGAGGCCAGGGGCTGGGGAGCGGTACGGGTGCGGCCGACCGGGGAGATCCGGCCGCCGGCACGGAAGCGGTACCAGTAGTCGCGGCCCGGCTTCAGGCCCCGTACGTCCACATGGACGCTGTGCCCGTACGAGGGCCGGGCGGTGGCCGTGCCGCGTCGCACGGAGGAGGCGAAGCGGGCGTCGGGCGAGATCTCCCACTGCACGGCGACGTCCTGCTGCGCCATCCCGCCGCCGTCGAGCGGGTCGGGGGCGAGACGGGTCCAGAGCACGATCCCGTCGGGCAGAGGGTCGCCGGAGGCCACGCCGAGGCTGAACACGTTCTCGGGCAGGGTGTTCGCGGCGGCATGCGCGGTGGCGGGCAGCCACAGCTGGGCGGAGGCGGCGGCGCCGGCCACGGCGGCACCGGCGGTGAGGAGACGACGGCGGTCCGGGGACATGGGGGGAACTCCCTTGCGTCGCTGGCGTCTTGACGCAAAGAAGGTGGCACGGCCGGCCGGTCGGCAGGCTGAATGGAGGGCCGCGCATACATGACAAGCAGACGGACAACGATGACCCGTTGCGGCGGTGAAGCCGCAACGGGTCGGTCACGCGTGCCTCAGAAGGGCTCGAAGCCCTCGAACTCCTCGGTGGCCTCGTCGCGTTCGGCCTGGCGGTCACGGCGGCGCTGGGCGGCCGGACGGGGCTCGTCGAGGCGGTGGTCCTCACCGCGGCGGCCCAGCATCTCGGCGCCGGCCATGACGGTCGGCTCCCAGTCGAAGACGACCGCGTTGTCCTCGGGGCCGATCGCCACACCGTCGCCGGAGCGGGCGCCCGCCTTCATCAACTCCGCCTCCACACCGAGGCGGTTGAGGCGGTCGGCGAGGTAGCCCACGGCCTCGTCGTTGTTGAAGTCGGTCTGGCGGACCCAGCGTTCGGGCTTCTCGCCGCGGACGCGGTAGAGGCCGTCCTCCTCCAGCATGACGGTGAAGCCGGCGTCGTCCACGGCCTTGGGCCGGATGACGATCCGGGTCGCCTCCTCCTTCGGCTTGGCGGCACGCGCCCGCCCGACCAGCTCGGCCAGCGCGAACGACAGCTCCTTGAGCCCCATGTGCGCGACGGCGGACGCCTCGAAGACGCGGTAACCGCGCGCCTCCAGGTCCGGCCGCACCATCTCGGCCAGGTCCTTGCCGTCCGGTACGTCGATCTTGTTCAGGACGACGATCCGCGGACGGTTGCCGAGCCCGCCGTACTGCCGCAGCTCCTCCTCGATGATGTCGAGGTCGGAGACGGGGTCACGGTCGGACTCCAGGGTGGCGGTGTCCAGGACGTGCACCAGGACGCTGCACCGCTCCACGTGCCGCAGGAACTCCAGGCCGAGGCCCCTGCCCTGGCTGGCGCCGGGGATGAGCCCGGGGACGTCGGCGATGGTGTAGACGGTCGACCCCGCGGTCACGACACCCAGGTTCGGCACGAGCGTGGTGAACGGATAGTCGGCGATCTTCGGCTTGGCCGCGGAGAGCACCGAGATCAGCGAGGACTTGCCGGCGCTCGGGTAGCCCACCAGGGCCACGTCCGCGACGGTCTTCAGCTCCAGGACGACGTCCTGGAAATCACCGGGCTCGCCGAGCAGCGCGAAGCCGGGGGCCTTGCGGCGGGCGGAGGCGAGGGCCGCGTTGCCGAGGCCGCCGCGGCCGCCCTGGGCGGCGACGAAGGAGGTGCCGTGGCCGACGAGGTCGGCGAGGACGTTGCCCGCCTTGTCGAGCACGACGGTGCCGTCCGGCACGGGCAGGACGAGGTCCTGGCCCTCCTTGCCGGAGCGGTTGCCGCCCTCGCCCGGCTTGCCGTTGGTGGCCTTCCGGTGCGGGGAGTGGTGGTAGTCGAGCAGCGTGGTGATCGACTGGTCGACGGTGAGGATGACGTCGCCGCCGCGCCCGCCGTTGCCCCCGTCGGGGCCGCCGAGCGGCTTGAACTTCTCACGGTGGACGGAGGCACAGCCGTGGCCTCCGTTACCCGCGGCGACATGCAGCTCGACGCGGTCCACGAAGGTGGTCATGGTGGGTGCCTCCATCAGATACGTACGTTCTTGTCTCTTGCGTAACACGCGAAAGGCGGACCCGCCTTCCCACCAGGGAAGTGAGGTCCGCCTCGCGAAAGCTTCCGATCAGCCGACTCAGGCGACCGGAACGATGTTCACGACCTTGCGGCCACGGTGGGTGCCGAACTGCACCGAACCGGCCTCGAGCGCGAACAGCGTGTCGTCGCCACCGCGGCCGACACCGGCGCCCGGGTGGAAGTGGGTGCCACGCTGGCGGACCAGGATCTCACCCGCGTTGACGACCTGACCGCCGAAGCGCTTCACGCCGAGCCGCTGGGCATTGGAGTCGCGACCGTTCCGGGTGGACGATGCGCCCTTCTTGTGTGCCATGTCTCCTCAGTCCCTTACTTCGCAGCCGCGGGGATCTCAGTGACCTTGATCGCCGTGTACTGCTGGCGGTGGCCCTGACGACGGCGGTAGCCGGTCTTGTTCTTGTACCGAAGGATGTCGATCTTGACGCCCTTGTGGTGGTCCACGACCTCGGCCTGGACCTTGATGCCGGCCAGCACCCACGGGTCGCTGGTCACGGCGTCGCCGTCGACAACGAGCAGGGTCGAGAGCTCGACCGTGTCGCCAACCTGGGCGGTGGAAATCTTGTCAACCTCAACGATGTCGCCGACAGCAACCTTGTGCTGGCGACCACCGCTGCGCACGATGGCGTACACGCGGATCTCACTCTCTCGCTCGGAAACGGCACCCCCGCAGTCCAGCCGCCCGGGAAGAGTCACGGACAGCCTCTCCCTGAGCCACCGGCGGACCGGCACCCGGGAGGAAGAGGTTTACGGGGATGTGGCGCGCCTAGGGGACACACCGACGCTCAAGGTTACGGGGCCCTGCCTGAGGGGTCAAACCGGGCCCTGCCCGCGCGCTCAGCGCTGCTCGGCCTCCGGATCCACGTACTCCTCCACGACGAACTCCGAGGTGTCGAGTGCGAAGTCGAACGGCGCCGGAATGCGCACCGGCCGCCCGAACGGCACGTTGGTCCGGGACCGGTACCCCTTGGGAGACGGATCCCACATGACATTGATCTCCCCGATCCGCATGTCGAGCAGCAGATACACCGGGACGATCTGCCCGTACGTCGCCATCTTGTCGAGCCAGTCGACGTCCTTGGTGGAGTCGGAGGTCAGCTCGGCGACGAGGGAGAGGGCGGAGGCATCGGCGTGACGGCCGTCGGCCTCGAAGGCGGATTCGTCGGCGACGTGCAGGTCAGGGCCGTATGCCCGCCCGGAGCCGTGGAAAGCGAAGAGGAACGGAGCCACGTCCACGCCGTACCCCTCCGGAGCATGCGGACCCAACTGAAGCCGCAGCGACCTCATGACCCGCAGGTAGCACGGCTTCGGCCCCGGCGACACGACGATCTTCCCCCGGATGAGCTCGGCCCTGTAGCCGACAGGTGAGTCCATCTCCTCGACGACCTGGAGCATCTCCTCGTAGGAGCCGCTCGGCGGGGCGTCTATGGCCCGAGGACGCTCGGTCATGATGGTCACCACGATCCTCCACTGGTCACAGAGCGTGTCACTTTCACCACGATAGTGTCGGGGCGCGGCCGCAGCCCGCCTCGGCAAGGCTCATGCCCCAGCCGCTGGGCGCTCGCCCCTCACCCCGACCTCGCACCACAGCAGCTTCCCGCCCTGCCCGGACGGGCCGCCGCCGAGCGGATACCCGCCCCACGCTTGCGCGTAATGACGTACGAGGAACAGCCCGCGCCCGCTGTCCGCCTCCGCCGGGACAGGTCCGACGGGCCCGGACCGCTCGCCGAAGGGCGGCGGAATGTGCGGATCGGCGTCCCAGACGCTCACCCGGAGCCGGGCGTGGGTGAGGCCGCGCAGGCGGAGGGTGGCGGGGCCGGTGGAGTAGCGGTAGGCGTTGGTGACGAGTTCCGACGCCAGGAGTTCCGCCGAGTCTTGGAGTTGAGACATACCGTGGCCGACGAGGACGGCTCTGAGCGTGACGCGGGCGATGCGGGCGGCTCGGGGATCATGGGGCAGTTGGAGGCTGTACGCCCAGTTTGGTGACGCTTCGCACTCCGACGGGGATACGGTGACCATGAACGCCTCCTGCGGTGGGGGAAGTTGGTTCGCCTGTTCACTCAACGGCCCGGCCGCGGGCGGTGGCAGTGCCGCACACGAGCAGCGCTTGCGCGGTGCGCTTCCGGGTTATCGGCGGGGCCGGTTGAGCGGTTCGAGACTCACCGTAGACTGCAATCCCTGAAGGTTTTGCACCACCAAGCAAAAGGTTCAGCGATTTGCCTCGTGTGAGTGACCTTCACAAACAGGTGTACGGAACGGAGCGAGGACTTGGCACCACGAAGCGTCCCTACAGCCCGGCGCCTCCGCATCGGCATCGAGCTGCGCCGCTTGCGGGAACGGGCAGGCATGACCGCCGCTCAGGCCGCCCGCTTCCTGGGCACCACTCAGGCCCAGGTCAGTAACATCGAGGCCAACCGCTTCGGCATCAGCGCCGAACGTGTACGCACCCTCGCCCACATCTACGGTTGCACGGACGAACCCCTCGTCGACGCCCTCGCCGGCATGGCCGCGGACCGGACACGCGGCTGGTGGGAGGGGTACCGGGACACCCTGCCGCTCCGCCTCCTGGACCTCGCAGAGCTGGAACACCACGCCACCGCCCTGCGTGTCACCCAGGTCATCAACATCCCCGGCCTGCTCCAGACCCCCGAGCACGCCCGCGCGCTGTTCCGTGAAGCGGTTCCCGCGCTACGCCCGCACGAAATCGAGTTCCGGATCTCCCACCGCATCAAGCGCCAGTCCATCTTCCACCGCGAACAACCACCCCCATACACCGCGATCGTCCACGAGGCCGCCCTGCGCATGCAGTTCGGCGGCCGTGAGGTGGCCAGGACTCAGCTGGAGTACCTGACCGAGGTCAGCAAGCAGACCAACGTCACCGTCCGCGTGATCCCGTTCAACGGCACTTCGTTCCCCACCACAGGACATGCCGTCGACTACTTCCACGGTTCGGTGCCGACGCTCGACACGGTGGAGGTCGACACCGCTCATGGCAGCGAACTTGTAGATGCAGAAGGACAGTTGGAGAAGTACCGTCTCGTCCTGGACCGCATGGAGGCGGTCGCCCTGAAACCCGCCGCCTCTCGCGACCTCATCCATCACATCGCCCAGGACATCTGAGAGACGAGACATGACCGAACATAACTGGCAGAAGTCATCCTTCAGCGAAGAAGGCTCCGCCTGCGTCTACCTCGCCAGCACCCTGGCCGGAAGGATTCTCCTCCGCGAAAGCGACGAACCGAAAACAATCCTGCTCACCACTCCACACCAACTCGCCGCGTTGATAGCCACTCTGCGAACACCGGCGCGGATTTGAGCTCGCAACACGATCTTGTTGAGGCGTGCCGGTGGGGCGTGTCCGGTAGGGCGAATCTGCCGTTCGGGAAGGTGCGAACACTGGGCCGTGGATCGTGTACGACGCCTCGTGGACGCTGATCGAGCCCGAAACCGCCCTTGCAGGTGGACGCCGCCGCATCCTTCTCGGAGTGCCAGGTGATCAGTGTGGCGTCGAGATCCAGGACCAGACCGGGCGGCACGCGCCCGCTGCCCGGGCAGCCGGATGCCCTCACCGATCTCAGCCCCGGCAGCCAGGCGACCCCCGAGCCGAGCCCGGGTCGAGCGCACAGAAACAAGTGCCCGCTCGTCAACGTCGGCGAGCAGCCGTCGGTATGGAGGCGACCGAGCCGACCCCGTCGGCCTGGTCCGCGACCGCGGTCAACATCGTGCGGCTCGAGCATCTAGCCTCCTGGGCCGACCGGCCGCCCTCGGACAACGAGTTGGGACGGGAGACCACCGAGACGGCCATCGGCGACGGCGATGAACCGCCACCCTGCCCCGCCTTCGTCCGCTGACGTTGCCGTCAACTACTACCGTCACCCTCACGCAGAAGCCCCGCCATGACGAGCCAGACGGGGCTTCAGTTCACTGCCACGAATTCACCGGGGCCACGGCTCTAGTCCCGCGTCGGAGTGCAGGCATACGAGAGGGCGATCTGCACGAGCCGCCAACTCCAAGGCGTCTTCGATGGTGGAACCCATTTCCCAGATCCATCCAAGGCCAGCGGCAACCACCCTCCCGCCGGCCTCTACGAAGACGCTCGAATAGCTGAGCCATTCGCCGATTGGGAAATACCGCCCACCCAGAGCTTCCTCAATCTCCAATGCCAGGGCCCGCTGACCAGCCCCGGCTGAAATTGGGTCGAAATTGAAAGGCTCATCGTTGCTGAAGTTCGGGCCAGATTTATTTACAGGTTCAATAACCAGGCCCCCTAGTGCGAAAAGGATTTCTTCAGCCTTCGGATTCAGTTGATACCCCTCCTACTGCAAGGAGTCGAGCCAAGGGCTGGCATCCGCTCGCCGCTGGGAGTGCCAACCGGCGTCACGAAGAGCCTGCAGAAGTTCGGGGTCCAACGAGTCAAAGCTGATCAGGATTACCAACCGATACCGAGGTTGTCCAGCAGTCGCACGCAGCGACCACATGGAGTGGCTGGTGCGCCATGACCAGCTGTATTTGACGTCGGCATGGAGTTATTTCTCGACTGCACCGTACGCATCGTACCTCCCCTGATCGCTTCCGGCCCTTCAGCCGCCTGAGCCTGAATCAGGCAGTGCACCTCGGCGCAACCTCCATGATGATCAGCCTCGTCCAAAGCAACCTGCAGAACACCACTGGCCTGCTGACCGTGCTTGTTGCGGCCCTAATACTTTTCTCCTGAAGGAGACGTGTATTCGGAAGCAAATTTCACCCCTGTGTCATTACGCACAGAGTCGGCGTACTGCACAAGAGGATCACAGTTGTGAACCAGGACCGGCGTGCCCCCCAGCACATAGTACGTATGCAGGTCTTCCACCGTCAGGTTGTACATGTGCTGGTCGCCCGGGCGAGCAGTCACGGAAGCCACATAGACGTGCTTGTTCGAGGCGGTGTTGAGCGCGTGGCCGACGGCCAGCTTTCTGTGGGTATCCACTTGTGGAGGGTGTCGTCCCAGACCAGGTGCTTCGCGGTGGTGTGCAGAACGCTCAGCGTGCCGTCTGCCTGGCGGATGCCGAGGTCGACAAGGTCGTAGTCGTGGTTGATCCACACTGCGGAGACGGCACGTGAACCCTTGCGCTTGCCCGTCTTGGGATCGGCTGTTCGGACTATGTCTCCGGGCTTGATCTTCCCGATGGGCTTGGACTTGCCGTCGGCCAGCAACACGGGCGTGGCGGACGTAAAGCTCTTGCATCTCCGAGCGACCGCGCCTGCTTCCTCGGCCTCGGCTGCGCTCCCACGCCCCCGACTGAGGAGAGCCACCGCTACGAAGGCGCTGACCCGACCGCTGGCGTGGGCGCCGTCGCCCTGCTTGTACTCGGTGTAGATGCTGACGCCGGTGTCCCACATGCCCTGGATGGCAGGGATCCCCTGTTTGGCGATTACGCCCGGCACGGTCAGTGCGGCGCAACTGCCTCAGCCGTCTCCGAGTATGCAGTCGCCGACCGTACTAAGGCTGCTGAGGGCTTGGTTGACATAGCCGGTGACCATGTCACTGGTCTGATCGACAAGTCCGGAGAGGAAGCCACCAAGCCCGCTCGGGTGACTGCTGCCGCCGCTGTGGCCGCTGCCTCCGCTCTGGCCACTGCTACCGCTGTGCGCCGTACCGCTCTTGCTGCTGGCGCCGCTGTTGTAGCTTTCGCCTCTTTCTGCGTAGGTGGTGTTGGCAGACTTCTTCGGCTTGCTCGGAGTGTGGCCCGGCGTCGTGTTCTCGTATCCCGGAGCCGGCCGGGTCGGGCAGTCGGCGCTTGCGCACAGTCCTGAGGGGTCGCTGTTGGTGATGGGGTTGTTGCGGGCGTACGCGTAGCCGGCGAGTTGTTGGTCGTCGGTGGCCTCGAAGAGGGGGTCGAGGCTGGCGAAGCGGCCGAGGACAGGGTCGTACTGGCGCGCGCCGAGTTGGGTGAGGCCGGTGTTGGCGTTGTCGGGGGCGTTGAGGAAGCCGCGGTTGTCGAGCCAGCTGACGGCGGTGCCGCGGGTGCCGCCGTAGGGGGTGAACTGGCGCCAGGTCGGGGTCTGGGCGGTGTTGTCCAGGTAGAGGCCGCTGGTGCCGTGGGGGTCGCTGATCTCGAACTTGTAGTTGGTGGTGGTGCCGGTGCGGACCACGGCGCCGCCGCCCGGCAGGGGGAGGTAGCGGACGCCGGTGGTGGTGCTGCCGGTAAGGGTGAGCTGCTCACCGGGGAGGTAGAGGGTGGTGCTGGACGGGTCGGTCTGGAGCAGGACGTTGCCGTCGGCGTCGTAGATGTAGCCGGTGGTGCCCGTCTTGCCGCCGCTGACCTGGGTGAGCTGGCCGGCGTCGTTCCAGGTCAGCGCCTGGTTGCCCGACGCGACGGTGGTGTTGCCGGCCTTGTCGTAGGCGTAGCTGGTGGTCGCGGTGCTCGCGCCGGCGGCCGAGGTGGAGGACAGGGCGTGGGGCTGGACCGTGCCGTTGCCGTTGTAGTCGTAGGCGTAGCTGGTGGTGGTGTCGCTGCCGCCGGTGGTGGAGTGCTCGATCTGGTGCTGGCGCTGTCCGAGGGCGTCAAAGTCCCAACTGGTCCAGTACGCGGTGCCGCCTGCGGCTCGCCGCCGCGCCCGCCGCCACCGCCCGTGGGCCGCCGAGCCTTCGTGAGCGGGCCTCGGCGGCCCCAGGCCGCCTTCGTGGCGTGGTCCGGGCGCGAGATACCGGATCAGCGCCGGAGCAGGCGTAGGAACGGGCCAGGGACACCCATACGGGGCTGTGCCCCCTCCCCGTATGCTCGCCGGACGAAGGACGCACACCGGAAGGCGAACAAGTGAACTACAGGGTCCAGCCCAGCGCGCAGGTCGACGAGAGCGCCGAGATCGGGGCGGGCAGCAGTGTCTGGGATCTCGCGCAGATCCGCGAGGGCGCCCGTCTCGGCGAGGGCTGTGTGATCGGCCGGGGCGCGTACGTCGGATCGGGCGTGCACATGGGCGACAACTGCAAGCTCCAGAACTACGCGCTCGTCTACGAGCCCGCCGAGCTGGGCAGCGGTGTCTTCATCGGCCCTGCCGTGGTCCTCACCAACGACCACAACCCGCGTTCCGTGGACCCCGACGGCAAGCAGAAGCGCGGCGGCGACTGGGAGGCCGTCGGGGTGAAGATCCTCGACGGCGCCTCGATCGGCGCGCGCTCGGTCTGCGTGGCGCCGCTCGTCATCGGCCGGTGGGCCATGGTCGCCGCGGGCGCCGTCGTCACCAAGGACGTGCCCGACTTCGCCCTGGTCGTCGGTGTCCCCGCCCGCCGGATCGGCTGGGTCGGCCGGGCCGGCGTACGGCTCACCGAGCACGCGACCGAGCAGGGCACCTGGACCTGCCCGCAGACGGGCGAGCTGTACGACGAGAAGGACGGCGTCCTGGCGCTGCGCACCACCTGACCCACCCCGGCCCGGGTGCGGGCCGGGCACCGGCCGGGCCGTTCAGGCCGTCGTGTTCCGGTGGACGTCGAGCAGGAGCCGGTCGAAGTCGTCGTGCACGACGTTCCAGTCCCAGGCGGCGAGGGCGTGCTCGGCGGCCGCCTGTCCCGTCTTCTGCCAGGTCTCCTCGGTGGCCGTGACCGCGAGGATCCGCCGGGCCGCGTCCTCGGGCGTGCCGACGACCCAGTCCTGCGGGAAGAGCGTACGGGCGCCGTGCTCGCGGCCCGCGAAGAACGACCAGTCGCGGACCACGGGCACGGCGCCGCTGGCCGCCCCCTCGACCAGTCCGCAGTGGAAGCTCTCCCGGACCGACGTGCTGAGGATCGTGCCGACCTCCTCCAGCGCGCCCGGCACGTCGTCGGTCTGTCCGACGCGGCGGACCGCGCCGGACGGCTCCAGCTTCGCCAGGTCCCGCTCGAGCGCGTCGTGGTACCGCCGTACGGCCGGGCTGCTGTCGGCGTTCAGGCCGCCGCCCACGAGCAGCAGGCGGTAGCGCTCGTCGTGCCGGCGCAGCAGCCGCAGGACCTCGACCGCCCAGCGGGGGTCCTTGGCGACCTGGCCGGTGCCCACCAGGCCCAGCGTGAACCGTGCGTCGGGTCGCTTGGGGCGCCGGTAGGCGGACAGGTCCATCGCGTTGTGGATCACGTGCAGCCGGGGCGCGTCCTCGGCCAGCAGCCGCGGTACCGCGGCCGTGGTGAGGTCCCGTACGTGCGCGCTGACGAAGAGCAGGTCGTCCACGCGCGAGAAGTCCATGACGTGAGGCCAGTAGCTGAGGGCCTCGTAGCTGTGCAGCCGGACGATCACCCGGGTGGTGCCCGGGTCCACCAGGGTCAGGAAGGCCGCGCCGATCGAGCACCAGTCGACGAAGACCGTGTCGGCCCAGTCGAGGTGGGGGCGCAGTGCCTTCTCGGCCGCCCGTCCGTAGGCGGCCTGGCCGCCCACGGCCCGCGCCATCATGCGCCCGAGCCCCTTGGCCAGCGGCGCGAGCTCCGGGTCGGTGGCCATGTCGAGCGTCCGGACCTCGGCGTCGGGGTGACCCTCGTAGCGGCCGGTGATGAGCGGCAGGAAGTTCGCGTTGCCCCGGTTGACGATGAGCAGCCGGTGGGGCCGGTCGCCGGGCGGTGTCGCGGCGGCCTCCGCCCGGCCGCGCGGCTTCGCCACGGCGCGCAGGGTGCGGCTGCGGCGGAGCGCGGCCGTGAAGCCCTCGGGGTCCTCCGCCAGGGGTGAGGTCAGCCCGTCGAGGTGCGGGACGCGGTGGAACGCCAGAATCAGCGCGTCGGCCGCCGCCGCGGCCGCGGCCGCCTTCTTGCCCTCCTTGAACAGCGCGTCCGCGCACACCAGCTGGGCCGCGTAGGCCGCCTTGAGGCGGCGGGGGGTGAGACCGTGGGCGAGTTCCAGCGCGGCGGCCTCGGCCAGCAGGTCGGCCTTGAGCCGGGGCTCCGGGACGCGGTGGGCCAGCACGTTGAGCAGCCGGGCCCCGAGGGACGGCGCTCCCGCCCTGGCCAGGCCGGTGCTCACCGGGCGGGCGAGGCCGATCAACTGCTCAGCGGGTATCGGTGGCACCGGCACAGCGTAGCTCCAGCTCTGTCACCGGGGCCGATCCCGGTGACGGTCGACGACGAGGGGCGGGCAGCGGGCACGTGAGGATCCTGAGCGGTGAGCGGCCGACCCCGGCTGAGTAGCCAGGGCCGGATCATACGACGACTTCCTTGTGACGAGTTATGCAACGTCCGATGAACAGGTAAGGCCGTGTTCTTCCCCGCCCGGGCCGCCTGCGCGGAGATACGCGGCCCGCGCCCCGTATGCTCACCGGGCGCGGCTGCACACCACGGGGCCCTGAGGCGAACCGCGCCGAGGCGGGGTGTGGCGGCCGTGGAAGGGGGAGCATGTCCCAGACCGATGTCACGGTCCCGGCCCAGCAGGAGGCGCCGGCCGCGCCGCCCGCGCGGGAGGGCGCCACGCGGCTCTACGCGCTGGACGCGCTGCGGGTCGTGGCGGCGCTCTCGGTCCTGCTGTTCCACTTCACCGGGGTGGACGCGGCGACGAAGGCGAACTGGGGTGTCAATCCCAAGGAACTGTTCCCGTGGCTGTTCCCCGTCACCTCGTACGGCTCCTACGGTGTCCAGCTCTTCTTCATCATCAGCGGTTTCGTCATCTGTCTGTCCGCCTGGGGCCGGACCCCGGGGCAGTTCGTGCAGGCCCGTTTCCTCAGGCTGTTCCCGGCGTACTGGTTCTCGGTGGTCGTGGCCGTGCTCGTCTGGCGCGGGATGCCCGACGGGTCGCGCAAGGCGCCCAGCGTCAGCGAGTCGCTGACGAACCTCACGATGTTCCAGGTGCCGCTGTCCGCGCGGCATCTCGTCGGCGCCTACTGGACCCTCTGGGTGGAGCTGACCTTCTACCTGGTCTTCCTGGTGGTGGTCTGGAAGGGGCTGGACTACGTCCGGGTCTCCGTCTTCTGCTGGCTGTGGCTGCTCGCGAGCATCCTGGTGCAGCAGGACGACGTGCCGCTGGTGGGGATCTTCGCCCAGCCGCTGAACACGGCCCTCTTCGTCTCCGGCATTGCCATGTACCTGATGTACCGGTTCGGGCCGGACCTCAAGCTCTGGGGTCTGCTCGGCGCGAGCTGGCTGGTGATGCAGAGCGACCTGGTCCAGCACGCCGATCATCTGCGGCACGACAAGGGCATGGACCGCGACCCCTACCTCGCGCTGGCCCTGGTCACCGTCTTCTACCTGCTGGTGCTCGCGGTCGCCCTGCACAAGCTGGACCGCGTCGGCTGGCGGTGGCTGTCCACGGCGGGCGCGCTGGTCTATCCGCTCTACCTGCTCCACGAGGAGCTGGGCTGGGCGCTGATCCGCACGCTGTACGGGCACGTGGGGGCGTGGGCCACCCTGGGCATCACCACGGCGCTGCTGCTGGGGCTGTCCTGGCTCGTCCACCGGTTCGTGGAGAAGCCGACCCAGAGGTGGCTGCGCGCCGCCCTGGAGAAGGAGTCCGCCAAGCGGGCGGCGGCCGCGCGCGGCTGACCCGTACACGGCCGAGGGCCCGTCCGGACGTACCGGACGGGCCCTCGGCCGTGTGCGGGGGTGTCAGCCTCCGATGACGACCCGCCGGACGCCCTTCCAGGCCTCCGGGTCCGTCGTACGGCGGCCGTCGACCAGGACCGTGACGTCCGGCAGGTCCGCCGGGGTCAGGGCGCGGTACTCGGCGTGGTCGGCCTGGAGGATCGCCGCGGTGACCTTCTCGCCCGCGTGCGGGGTGAGGCCGTGCGCGGCCAGCTCCTCGGCCGTGTACATCGGGTCCGAGACGAACGGCACCGCGCCGCGCGCCTTGAGGGCCTCGACGGTCGGGAAGACGCCCGAGAACGCCGTCTCCTTCACCCCGCCGCGGTAGGCGGCGCCCAGGACGAGGACGTTGACGCCGGTGAGGTCGCCGTAGGCGGCGGCCAGCAGGTCCACCGCGTACTGCGGCATCGCCGCGTTCGCCTCACGGGCGGAGCGCACGACGGTCGCCGACGGGTCGTTCCACAGGTACATCCGCGGGTAGATCGGGATGCAGTGACCGCCGACGGCTATGCCCGGCTGGTGGATGTGGCTGTACGGCTGCGAGTTGCAGGCCTCGATGACCTTCTTGACGTCGATGCCGTTGCTGTCCGCGAACCGCGCGAACTGGTTCGCCAGCCCGATGTTGACGTCCCGGTACGTCGTCTCGGCCAGCTTCGCCAGCTCGGAGGCCTCGGCGGTGCCCAGGTCCCACACCCCGTTGGCCCGCGGCAGGTCCGCGCGCTCGTCGAAGTCGAGGACCTGCTCGTAGAACTCCACACCGCGGGCCGACGACGCCTCGTCGATGCCGCCGACCAGCTTGGGGTAGCGGCGCAGGTCGGCGAAGACCCGGCCGGTCAGGACGCGCTCCGGGGAGAAGACCAGGTGGAAGTCCTCGCCCGCGGTCAGGCCCGAGCCCTCGGCGAGCATCGGCGCCCAGCGGGTGCGGGTGGTGCCGACCGGGAGGGTCGTCTCGTACGAGACCAGCGTGCCCGGCTTCAGGCCGTGCGCGATCGCCTTGGTCGCCGCGTCCATCCAGCCGAAGTCCGGGGTGCCCTCGGCGTCCACGAACAGCGGGACGACCACGACGACGGCCTCGGACTCGGCGACCGCGGACGCGGTGTCCGTGGTCGCGCTCAGCAGACCGGCGTCGACGGCCTGCTTCAGCTTGACGTCGAGGTCGTGCTCACCGGGGAACGGCTCGACACCGGCGTTGACCAGCTCGACGACCTTCTCGTTGACGTCCGCGCCGATGACCCGGTGGCCCTTGGAGGCGAACTGCACCGCCAGCGGGAGCCCGATCTTGCCGAGCGCTACTACACAGATGTTCATGGAGGGTCGCTACTTCTTCCTTTTGGAACGGGACTTCAGTTTCCGGACAAGGCCCCCCAGCGCCCGCCGGACCACAGTCCTCTTCGGGGGGTACATCTGGGCCGTGTCGACCACCACGCGTCCCTTGGGGTTGACCAGGGCCGACGCCCGGTACGGATCGTCGTCCCTCCCCCACTTGCGGGCCAGCGGCATGGGCAGTCCCTTGCCGCTCACGGGGATCTCGTACGTCGAACCGGCCACGTCGACGTACACCCGCACGCCCCACTTGCCGGTGGCCGGCTCCAGCGGGACACGGGCGTGCAGCACGGTCGCGGCGGAGCCGTGCGCGGACGGCTCCACCCTCATCTCGCCCACCACGGGCCTGAGCTCGTGCCCGGACTTCAGCCGACGCGCGCCCGGCTTGTCCGCCGACTTGGGCATCGCGCCCTTGACCAGGCGCAGGGCCACGCCGGCCCCCTCGACGTCACCCAGGACCGGCACCCGTACGGACGCCGTGTAGGCGAGCTTCTCGCCCTGCTGGTCCCAGGCGGAGTCCAGCAGCACGGTGCCCTTGGCGAGGCGGCCCGGTACGGCCTCCCCGACCAGCTCGTAGACCCGGTCGGGCACCCCGATCCGGGGGTCGCGGAAGCCCGGGTAGCGGGCGTAGGCGCGCTCGCCCTCCACCACGAACGGGGGCGCCCCGTGCTCCGCCTCCGAGGAGATCGCCTCGGCCAGCTCGTCGATGGCCACGGCCTGCGCCAGCGCGATCCGCACCCGGCGCTTGACGTCCATGGCGTCCCGGATGCCGTCGGTGAGGTACACGTCCGCCAGCCGGCCGATGCCCGTGCAGAGCTGCCGCTGCAACTCCCGGTCCAGGGACGGGAAGTCGCCCTGGACGAGCTTGGCCAGCTCCCAGGTGAAGTGCCGGCGCAGCACCGCGTCCCGGTCCGGGCCCGCCTCGATCAGCCCGGCCGTGAAGTCCATGATCTCGGCCGCCGCCCGCAGCCGCGCCAGATGGTCGGCGCGGTAGGTGATGTTGCTGGCGTCCCCGCGCTTGACCGCGTAGTAGCAGGTGTAGTCCGCGACCACCGAGATCTTCCGGGCGCGCACGCACGCCTCGATGGTGAACGGCTGGTCGCTGCCCACGGGCAGGTGCTCCGGGAAGCGCAGCCGGTACTTCTCCACCATGTCCCGCCGGAACAGCTTGGTGTTCGCCAGGGTGAACGGCAGCGCGGAGTCGTACAGACTGACGTCCGCGGCGTTCTCCTTGTACAGCGCCTGGTGCACGTACCGGCCGTTGGTGCCGACCATCTTGCCGACGACGACGTCCGAGTCGTTGGCGTCGGCGCACCTGACCATGCGCTCCAGCGCCTCGTCGCCGAGGTAGTCGTCGGAGCCGATGAAGTAGACGTACCGGCCGGTGGCCACGTCCAGCGCGCGGTTGCTGGGCGCGGCCGGGCCGCCGGAGTTCGGCTGGTGGATCACCTTGACGGTGTCCGGGTACAGCGCCGCGAACCGGTCCAGCTCACGGCCGCTGTCGTCGGTGGAGCCGTCGTCGACGGCGACGATCTCCAGGCGCTCCCGGCCGATGCTCTGTCCCAGCAGGGAGTTCAGGCAGTCCGTCAGGTACGGCATCGTGTTGTAGACGGCGACGACGACGCTGACGTCGGCGGGCGCGCTCATGCCGGCTCCCCCGCGGTCCCCGTGACCAGGCGGGTGTAGAGCCCGTCCAGGACCTCGGCCTGCGCCTCCCAGGTCCAGGTGTCGAGCAGCCCCGGCTTGTCGTAGGCCGCCGTGTACTTCTCCGGGTCGGCGAGCACGGCCTTGACCGCGCGCACCAGGTCGTCGACGTCCTCCGCCCGGCAGACCTCGCCCTGGCCCGTGGAACGGGTCATCTCGGACATGGTCCGCACATCGCTCACGACCAGCGGCAGCCGGGCGTGCGAGTACTCGAAGAACTTCGTGATCAGCGCGATCTCGTGGTTCGGCCAGTGGTGGATGGGGATGCAGCCGACGTTCGCCGCGGACAGGAACCGCACCACCTGCCAGTGCTTCACATACGGAACGGCGTGCAGCCGGTCACCCACGCCCAGTTCCTGCGCACGGCGCAGCAGGCTCTGGATGTAGGAGGCCGCCGGGGACGGGACCACGAACGCCATGTGGACGCCGTCCAGCCCGGGCAGGGCCTCCACCATGTCACCGAGGCCACGCTGCGGGCCGGGCGAGCCGCTGTAGACGACCAGCGGAACCTCCGGGCCGATCCCGCACAGCTCGCGCAGGTCCGGCTCCGGCTCGGCGTCCTCGATCGCCGGGTCCCGCTCCACGGGACGGTCCGGCGCGTTGAGCACCACGGTCGGCCGGGTGCTCAGCCCGTGCCGCTCGATCAGCAGGTCGCCCAGCCCCTCGGAGACCGTGACCACGGCGTCGGCGAACGGGGCGTACTCGCTCTCGTGGGCCGTGTTGCCGGGGATCCAGTGGGCGTTGTCCTCCCACGGGCGTACCCCGGGCAGGAACTCGTGCGCGTCCCACACCAGCTTGACGGAGCGGCCCTTGGCCCGCGCCCGCACGGTCGCCCGCGCGCCCACCCCGAGCATGCGGAAGTCGTTGGCGTGGATGAGATCGGGCTTGAGGGCGTCGATCTCCTTGCCGTAGGTCAGCTCGTAGTCCCACAGCACCGGCTCCAGACGGCGCCAGGCCCGCTTGCCCTTGGCGCCCTTCCAGAGCGCGGTGAACGCCCGGTCGAGGGGACCGCGCAGGGCGCGGCCCGCCTGCTGGGCCTTGGTGCTCTGCCCGGCGCGGAACTCGATCCACTTCTGCATGAACCGGGAGACGGGGCCGGCCACCGTGAGGCGGGCCTTCTCCGCCGTGCGGAACAGCGGGCTGCCCACCGCGGCGGGCACCACCCTGAGCGCGGCCCGCCGGGTGGCGAGGTCGACCCGCCACGCCTTGACCCACTGGCGGCGGTAGGCGGCCATCGGGCCCGGCGGGTAGGCGAAGGGGCGGCGCAGCAGCGAGCGGTGCCGCTCGGCGTGCCGCTTGGCCAGCGGGGTCTTCAGCGGCAGCAGCCGGACCTCCGCGTCCCCCAGCTTCCAGGTGCGCCCGCTGCCGGACCGCACGAGACCGAGCAGCACCACGTCCCAGCCGGCCGCCGCGGCGGACTCGGCGGCCTTCTGCACTCGCGAGTCGCCGTCGACCTTGTTGTCGACGAGCATGACGACGCGGCCCTTGGTGGGGCGGGGCGCATCGGCACTCTGCGCTTCCATGAACAGCCTTTCTGAACTGGTCACTTCAGGAAATCGCTCAGGACCTGGGCGGTCCAGCTTCCGTCGTGGTACGTACGGGCGAAGTCGACGGAGCGCCGGCCGATCCGCGCGGTGCCCTCCCGGTCGTCGACGAGCGACCGGATGACCTCACGCAGTGTGTCCGGGGTGGCGTCCACGATGGGCAGGGCGCCGTCGGTCGCGGCCTTCACCCCGTCGCTGATGTACGCGACGACGGGCTTGCCCGCGGCCATGGCCTCCACAGCGAACGTACCGTAGCTGCCCGTCGTGAACTGGTCGAGGACGAAGTCGCAGTCCTGGACCAGCTCGCGCATCTCGGCCCACGGGATGCCCTCGGCGAGCCGGAACTCGATCAGGCCCTCGTCATGGAGTTCGGTGAGCACCGGCATGATCCGGTCCGTGCCCTTGGTCCACCGCTTCGAGGGGGCGTGCAGCACCAGCGGGCGCTTGCGCTCCATGACCGGCCGGTCGGTCGCCCAGCCGGCGACGTCGACGACCAGCGGGGCCCAGCTCGCGGACGGCAGGTCCTCCAGGAGGTCCGGGGTGGTGACGTACAGCGGCAGTCCCGCCTCCTGCGCGATGCGCCGGTTCAGCTCGGCCTTCACCCGGAGCTTCTCCGCGATGCCCTCGGGAGCGTCGTGGAAGAGCGAGAACGCGTGCCGCTCCATGTGCCGGAGCGGGTGCCGGATGTCGCTGCCGTGGGCGAGCAGCGCCACCTTGATCCGGGCCTGCTTGAGCGCGTCGAGGTCACCGGCGATCGACGGGCCGTTGAGCTGGCCGAAGACCGGCATGAAGGCGTCGACCAGGAGGTGCGTGTACCGCCCGACGATCCGCTCCACCTGCTGGAGCTGGACGTTCAGCTCCCGCAGCCGGGTGGCGTCGACGTACACGTCGGCCGGGTAGTCGAAGGACTCGGGCCGCTTGTTCATCACGACCTCGACGGACACGTCCGGGTTGAGGCGCGTGATCGCCTGGGCGTAGGCGGCACCCTGGCCGGCGTAGTTGGCCGGCCCGAGGCCCAGCTTGATCCGGGTCTCGCCGAGCCTGCGCCAGGCCGGCTGTCCGTCGCCGTCGGTGACCTCCACCGTCTGGACGGCCTCGGGGGTCTCCTGCACGGTCCAGGAGACCTCCGGGCGCGGGCCCGGCGGGGTCTTCTTCGACAGCTCGCGGTACAGCCCGAGCAGCTTGCCGCTCTGCGACTCCCAGGACAGTTCCGTGCGGACGTCCTCGGTGATGGCCTCGGCGAGCTTGTCGCGCTTGTCCATGGCCTGGGCGGCCGCCACGGCGAACGTCTTCGGGTCGTCCCAGGTCCACACCTCGCCCAGGCCGTGCTCCTCGACGTACGCCTTGATGACCTTCACATCGCTGGTGACCAGCGGCAGGCCCGCCTGGAGGTACTCGGAGACCTTCGTGGGCAGCGACACCTCGCAGTTGGGGACGCGCTTGAAGGGGGTGAGCCCGAGGTCCGCCGACGAGAGGTAGTCGGCGACCTCGTGCTGCGGCACGTAGGGCACCAGGTGGATCCGGTCGCGCACGCCGAGGGACTCCGCCTGGGCGAGCAGTTCCTCCAGGAGCGGTGTCATCCGGCCCACCACCAGGGCGAGATGGAAGTCCGGGAGGTCGGGCAGCCCGTCGATGACGGCGTCCACCCCGCGCTCCCGGCCGATCCAGCCGGAGTAGACCATCAGCGGCACCTCGGGGCCGAGACCGCAGGCCTCGCGGACGGACGCGCTGGAGCGGCGTCCGCCGATGACCTCACGGACCGGCGAGTTGCCCACGACCAGCGGCAGTTCGCCCAGCTCGTGGTCGTTCTTCAGGAGCTCGGCCATCTGGGTGGAGACGGTGACCACGGCGTCGGCGCGGCCGATGAACTCGGCCTCCAGCGCGGGCAGCGCCGAGCCCTGGCGGGCGTTCGGCCACTCGACGCCCTTGATGTACTCGTGGGCGTCGTAGAGCCAGGCGCACTTGCGGCCGCGGGCCCGCAGCCGGGCCGCGCTCTGCGCCGCGGTGGCGATCATCGTCACGTCGTTGGCGTGGATGACGTCCGGCTCGATCTCCTCGATCACCGGACCGAACGCCAGATCGAGGTCGACCACCTGCGGCCAGTCACGGCGCCAGTCGCCGACCGGAGCCGGGTCCTTGGGCCGGCGCTGCTCCTCCCACCGGAACGCCCGCACCCGCAGCCGGTGCACCGACCGGCGGGCCCGCAGCAGCGCCTTGAGGGACGCGCGGCGCGGGCTGCCCGCCCAGTTGCTCTCGGCCGACGTCTGGCGCACCCAGGCCCGGTAGGCCGCGGTGTAGCGGTTCAGCGCCGCCTGGTCCCGCAGCTGGAACTGCGTCGCGGCCGCCCGTACGGGGTGCGTCCTGCGGGAGTTCACCCCGCGCAGGTACTCCGCGCCGACCGGGACCCGGATCACCGTGATCGGGCCCATCTTGGAACGCTGGACACGCTTGGTGTCGCTGCGCCCCACCAGGGTCACGTCCCAGCCGTCTCGCGCCGCCGCGACCGCGGTCTTCTGGACGCGGGAGTCGCCCGTGATGCCGTTGGCCACGATGACCGCGAGCCTCGGCCTACGAGCAGGGGATTCCATTTTTTGTCTTCCTCCGGATGGGACGAGAATTCCGCCCCCTGCGCACAAGGGGCCAGGGACCGCCGGCGACGCGTGTCCGGACGCTCAGGCGGCCCCGCAACCATTGCGGTCCAACAGGACGGTGCTGCCGTCCAGCGCCGACTCGAGCACCGCCGCGGCCACCTCGACCGTCCGCATGCCCTGGCGCAGGGTGCAGATGTCGGCGTCCTTGCCGAGCACCGCGTCCCGGAACAGCTCGTGCTCGACGAGCAGCGGCTCACGCTTGGGTATGGCGTACCGGATCATGTCGCCCTCGGACACCCCGCGGAAGGCCTGGAGGGCCTCCCACTCGGTGGTGACCGCGGCGTTGGAGTGGAAGGTCAGGTCGGCGGTGAGGGTGTCGGCGATGAAGCAGCCGCGCTCCCCGGTCACCGAGGTGAAGCGCTCCTTGAGCGGGCTGAGCCAGTTCACCAGGTGGTTCACCATGGTGCCGTCGTCGAGACGGCCCACCGCGGAGACCATGTCCTCGTGCACCCGGCCGCTCTTGGAGACGGTGTGGGCGGCGATGGACACGTACTCGCGTCCGGTCACCCAGCCGGTCAGGTCGATGTCGTGGGTGGCGAGGTCCTTGACCACGCCGACGTCCGCGATGCGGTGCGGGAACGGGCCCTGACGGCGGGTCACGACCTGGTAGACGTCACCGAGTTCACCGGACTCCAGGCGGGCGCGCAGCGAGCGCAGCGCCGGGTTGCAGCGCTCGATGTGGCCGACACCGGCGACCAGGGAACGCGACTCGAACGCCTCGACGAGGCGGCGGGCGCCGTCCACGGTCTCGGCGACGGGCTTCTCGATGAGCGCGCACACCCCGGCCTCGGCGAGCGCCAGACCGACCTGCTCGTGCAGATGGGTGGGGCAGGCCACGACCGCGTAGTCGACGCCGAGGGCGATGAGCTCCTCGACGGTGTCCAGGATCGGCGCGCCCTGGGCGGCGCCGAACTTGTCGCCCATCGGGTCGACGACGCCGACCAGGTCGACGCCCTCCAGACCGGACAGGACGCGGGCGTGGTGACGGCCCATCGAACCGAGGCCGACGAGTCCCGCGCGCAGCGGCTTCCCGTTGCTCACAGCTGCTCCCCCAGCGTGTTCACGGCGGCGGCGATCCGCTCCAGGTCGTGCGCGGACAGCGAGGGGTGCACCGGCAGCGAGACGACCTCGGCGGCGGCGCGCTCCGTCTCGGGCAGGTCCCAGGTGCGGCCCGCCTTCTGGTCCGGCTCCCAGTACGGCTTCAGCCGGTGGATGGGCGTCGGGTAGTACACGGCGTTGCCGATGCCGGCCTCGGTCAGCCCGGCCATGAAGGCCTCGCGGTCGCCCCGGACGCGCACGGTGTACTGGTGGTAGATGTGCCGGGCGCCCTCGGCGACCTTCGGCGTGACCACGTTCGGCGCGCTGATGTGCGCGGTGAGGTACGCGGCGTTGGCGATGCGCTGCTCGGTCCAGCCGTCGAGCTTGCCGCGCTGGACGCGGCCGATCGCGGCGGAGACGTCCGTCATCCGGACGTTGGCGCCGACGATCTCGTTGGCGTAGCGCTGCTCCATGCCCTGGTTGCGCAGCAGGCGCAGGGTGCGGGCGACCTCGGCGTCACCGGTGGAGATCATGCCGCCCTCGAGGCTGTGCATGTTCTTCGTCGGGTAGAAGCTGAAGGTGCCCGCGGCGCCGAAGGCACCGACGGGGGTGCCGTTCAGGGCGGCGGCGTGCGCCTGGCAGGCGTCCTCGACGACGGCGAGGCCGTGCTGTGCGGCGATCGCCATGATCCGGTCCATCGCGGCGGGGTGGCCGTAGAGGTGGACGGGCATGATCGCGGCGGTGCGCGGGGTGATGGCCGCCTCGACCGCGGCGGGGTCCAGACAGAAGGTGTCGGCGTCGATGTCGGCGAAGACCACGTCGGCCCCCACGAGCCGCACCGCGTTGGCGGAGGCCGCGAAGGAGAACGACGGCACGATCACCTCGTCGCCCGGGCCGAGGCCGAGGGCCATCAGCGACAGGTGGAGGGCGGAGGTGCCGGAGTTGACCGCGACGCAGTGACGCCCGTCGACCAGCTCCGAGAACTCCTCCTCGAAGGCTGCCACCTCGGGACCCTGGACGACCCGGCCACTGCGCAGAACGCGCACCGCCGCCTCGATCTCGTCCTCGTCGATCACGG
This sequence comes from Streptomyces sp. NPDC005811, assembly GCF_040630405.1. Taxonomy (NCBI): domain Bacteria; kingdom Bacillati; phylum Actinomycetota; class Actinomycetes; order Kitasatosporales; family Streptomycetaceae; genus Streptomyces; species Streptomyces sp. NPDC005811. The sequence goes on along the minus strand of NZ_JBEXXK010000001.1, from coordinate 21,616 downwards.
GTCTGGCGGCCGGTATGAACTCATGGGCGTCGGTCATCGACGTACCCCTCCTCTACGGCGACCTCTAAGGCGCACCACGTCATGCGGTCGGGAAGGGCCATGTCGATGTTCAGCACGGCCGCATCCCTGGTTGTCCATGGCCACCTGTAGGCGGATGGACGGCTTGTACACAGGAGCCCGCCCCCCGAGGGTTCCTTGCGGGATTCAGCCGTACCCGGTACGGGACCGGATGTGCTCATCGGCTGCGGTCACGGTGTGCATGTCTTTGGCCACCGGGACCAGACTGCACGTTACCAGCACGGGGACGGCAATTTTCCCGAGTGTTACCACAGAGAAACCACCGCCCCGGGTGCCCTCGATCACAAGCAAGACACAGCGTAACTCTACGGTAAACACAGTGCGACACGAGGTGAGGGGCCGGGAGAGGCATCCGGCCGACGGCGCGAACGACGGCGCGGGCGCCCGGTTCGCACCGGACGCCCGCGCCGTTGTCGCACCGCAGGTGAGAGGGTCAGTCCTCGGTCGCCTGCGCCGCGGCCGTCTTCTTCGCGACCGTCGCCTTGGCGGCCTTCTTGGCCGTCGTCTTCTTGGCGGCGGTCTTCTTCGCGGCCGTCTTCTTGGCCGTCACCGTCTTCTTGGTGGCGGCCTTCGTCGCCGTGGCCTTCTTGGCCGTCTTGCGGGCGGCCGTCTTCTTGGCGGGAGCGGCGGGAGCGGCCTCCTCAGCGGCGACGCCCTCGGCCCCGGTGACCTCCGCCGCGACGGGCTCGGCCTCGGCGGCCTGCGCCTCGGCGGCCTCCGCCGTGGCCGACGGGACGACCACGACGGCCGTCTCCTCGGCCGCGGTCGGCGCGGTGGCCTTGCGCACGGCACGGCGCCGCGGGCGGGCCGGGGCCGCGCTCTCGGCGACCGGCTCGGCCTCGGGCTCGGCCGCGACGGGCGCGGCCTCGGCGGCCGGGGCCTCCACGGCGGGCTCGACGACCGTCACCACGGCGGCCTCGGCACCGGCGGGCGAACCGGCCGGCGCGGACACCTTGCGGGTGGCGCGACGACGGGTACGGCCCTGGGGCGCGGCCTCTTCGGTGACGGGGGCCTCGACGACCGGGTCCTCCACCGCGACCGGCTCGGCCTGCGCGGTGAGCGCCTCGGCCGGCTGCACCGGAAGGGCGGCCTCCGCCTCGGCGGTCACGGCCTGTGCGGTGGGCACCTCCACGAGGGCCTCGGCAGGCGTCTCGACGGGGGCCTCGACGGACGCCTCGGTGAGCTCCTCGACCGGCTCCTCCGCGGCGAACACCTCACCACGGCCTCCCCGGCGCCCGGCGCCCCTCGGCGCACCGGCCGGGGCGGACGCCCGACGGCTCGCCCTGCGACGGCCGCGCCCACGCGTGGCCGCGGCCTCCGCCTCGGCGACGCTGCTGTACAGCTCCTCGTCGGGGGCGAACTCCGGGGGCGTCAGCGCGATCGGCTCGGCCACCTCGGCGGCGACCTCGGCCTCGGTCTCGGCCTCCTCCTCGGCACCCACGAGCGGCTCGGCGGTCTCGACCGCCACGGCCTCGTGCTCGTGCTCGTGGGCGTCGCCGCCCCGGCCGCGCTTCTTGCGCTTGCCGCCGCCACCGAGGGAGGCGGGCTGCTCCATGTGGACGATGACACCGCGGCCGTTGCAGTGGACGCAGGTCTCGGAGAAGGACTCCAGCAGACCCTGGCCCACCCGCTTGCGGGTCATCTGCACGAGGCCCAGCGAGGTCACCTCGGCGACCTGGTGCTTCGTACGGTCGCGGCCCAGGCACTCCAGCAGACGGCGCAGCACCAGGTCCCGGTTGGACTCCAGCACCATGTCGATGAAGTCGATCACGATGATGCCGCCGAGGTCGCGCAGCCGCAGCTGGCGCACGATCTCCTCGGCCGCCTCCAGGTTGTTCCTGGTGACCGTCTCCTCGAGGTTGCCGCCCTGGCCGGTGAACTTGCCGGTGTTGACGTCGACGACGACCATCGCCTCGGTGCGGTCGATCACCAGCGAACCACCGCTGGGCAGCCAGACCTTGCGGTCCAGCGCCTTGGCGAGCTGCTCGTCGATCCGGTAGGTGGCGAAGACGTCGACCTCGGAGGTCCACTTCGACAGCCGCTCGGCCAGGTCGGGCGCGACGTGCGAGACGTACCCGTGGATGGTCGACCAGGCCTCGTCGCCGCTGACGACGACCTTGGAGAAGTCCTCGTTGAAGATGTCGCGGACGACCCGGACGGTCATGTCCGGCTCGCCGTACAGCAGGGACGGCGCGTTGGAGCTGCCGCCGTTCCTGGACTTCTTCTGGATGTCCTCCCACTGCGACTGGAGGCGCTCGACGTCACGGCGCAGCTCGTCCTCGCTCGCGCCCTCGGCGGCGGTGCGCACGATGACGCCCGCGTCCTCGGGGACGATCTTCTTGAGGATCGTCTTCAGCCGGGCCCGCTCGGTGTCGGGCAGCTTGCGGCTGATGCCGGTCATCGAGCCCTCGGGGACGTACACGAGGTAGCGGCCCGGGAGGGAGACCTGGCTGGTCAGCCGGGCGCCCTTGTGCCCGATCGGGTCCTTGGTCACCTGGACGAGCACGGACTGCCCGGACTTCAGCGCGGACTCGATGCGGCGCGGCCCGTTGGCCATGCCGAGCGCCTCGAAGTTGACCTCACCGGCGTACAGGACGGCGTTGCGGCCCTTGCCGATGTCGATGAAGGCGGCCTCCATCGACGGCAGCACGTTCTGGACCTTGCCCAGGTAGACGTTGCCGACGTACGAGGTCGACTGCTCCTTGTTGACGTAGTGCTCGACGAGCACGCCGTCCTCGAGGACGCCGATCTGGGTGCGCTCGCCGCTCTGGCGGACGACCATCACGCGCTCGACGGCCTCGCGGCGGGCCAGGAACTCGGCCTCGGTGATGATCGGGACGCGTCGGCGGCCCTGCTCACGGCCTTCGCGGCGGCGCTGCTTCTTGGCCTCCAGACGCGTGGAGCCCTTGATGGACTGCACCTCGTCGGACGGCTCGGCGGGCTTGCGGGGCTCACGGACCTTGACGACGGTCCGCTCGGGGTCGCCGTCGCCCGGCTCGGCGTCGGCGCCGCCGTCTCCGGCGCGACGACGGCGGCGGCGCCGGCGACGGCTGCCCGCGGTGGAACCGCCGGCCTCGTCCTCGGCGTCCTCGGCGTCCTCTTCGGACTGCTCGGCCGTGTCCTCCGCGTCCTGCGCGGCCTGCTCGGCGGCGAGTTCGTCGGACTCGGCGTCCAGGCCGTCGCCCTCGCCGTCGGCGGCCTCGCCCCGGCGGCGACGACGCCCACCGCGGCGGCGGCGACGGCGCGAACCGGTCTCCTCGTTCTCCTCGTCGCCCTCGACCCCGTCCTCGGCGGCCTCGTCGGCCTCCTCCGGCTCGGTGTCGTCCGCCGCCTCCGCGGCGGGGGCGGGCTCGGTCCGCTCGGCGGCCTCGGTCTCCTCCGCGAAGGCGGCGCCCCGGCGACGACGGCGACGGCGCGAGCCGGCCTGCTCCTCGGCGGGCACCTCCTCGGCGAGCACCTCGGCGGGCAGCTCCTCGGTCTCCTCGGCCTCGACGACCGGCTCCTCGGCGGACGCGGCGGCAGCCTCGGCGGCGGCGCGCTGCGGCGTCTGGAACTGGGGCTCGGCGAACACGGGCGCCTGGAACACGGCGACCGCGGGCCGCGCGGGCCGGCGCGGCGCGTCGCCCTCGCCGTTACGCACGGGCGCGGGCTCGGAGAACCCGCCGGCGGCCCGGCGCACGACGCGCCGACGGGCCCGCCGGGTACCGGATTCCTCCTCGGCGGCCTCGGAGACGGCCGGGGTACGGGGGGTGGCCTCGACGGCCGGGGCCTGGGCGGCAGCGGTCCGGGCGGTGGAGGCCGGGGCCTGGGCGGCGGCCTCGGGGGCCTTCGCCTCGGCGGCGGGCGCGGCGACGACCGGCTCGGCAGCGGCGGGCTCGGTCGTGGCGGTCACGGCCGGCTCGGCCTCGCTCGCGGCGGCGGCACCGGCGGGCGCGGTCACCCGGCGGGTGGCACGGCGACGGCTCCGCGGCGCGGGAGCGGCCTCCTCGGCGGCGGCCTCGGCCTCGACCTCGGCGGGAGCGGCAACCTCGGCCACGGACGGCTCCGTCTCCGCGCTCGCCTCAGGCTCGGCCGGAGCACCGGCGGGCGCGGACGCCCGGCGGGTGGCACGACGACGGCTCCGCGGCGCGGGAGCGGCCTCCTCGGCGGCAGCCTCGGCCTCGACCTCGGCGGGAGCGGCAACCTCGGCCACAGGCGCGGCCTCGGCCTCAGCAGGCGCACCGGCGGGCGCCGACGCCCGACGGGTGGCACGACGACGCGTACGCGGCGCGGCGGCGGCCTCCTCGGCCACCGGCGCCACGGCCTCCGCCTCGGCGGCGGCAGCCACCGGCACCACGGTCTCGGCAGCGGCCTCGGCCGCCTCGGTCTCGGCCGGGGCACCGGCGGGCGCGGACGCCCGACGGGTGGCACGGCGACGCGCACGGGGCGCGGGAGCGGCCTCCTCGGCCTTCTCCGCAGCCGCCTTCTCCGCGGCGGCCTCTTCTTCGTTCATGGCGATCTCTTCGGTCTCGTCGACCTCGTCCGCCAGCTGCTCGGCGGTCTCCACGGCCGGTATGGCCGGCGCGGTGATCTCGGCCGGGGCCTCGGCGGCGCCGCTCGGCGGGCCGGCCGGGCGGGAAGCGGCACGGCGCCGACGACGCGGCGGCAGGGTGTCGCTGGGGGTGTTGTTCTGTTCTTCGGAACCCTGGGTGGGTTCGGTCGGTTCGAGCATGCGGGTGTGTCTCCCGTCAGGCTCCCGGGCGCCGCACCGGGCCCGGCGCCGATCACGAGGGATCGGTCGCCGTTGACGTCCGCGGCTCGCGCACCTGCGCGCTGCCGCCGTCCGGGGCGCGGCCGCCGCACGGGAGCTCTCTGTGTCCTGTCTCGCCGGTTCCGTAGCCCTGTTGCGACGGCCTGGCGAAAGTCTTCTGGTGGGTGCGCCGCCCGACCCAGGTGGCTCCCGAGTCCGAGGGCTGCGCTACGACGCCCGTCCCGATGCGGAACCTTCCGTGCGTCGACGCCTTCGCGGCGGCAGTGGCTAGGCCGTTGTGAGGGCCTCGGCTGCCTCGCGGTCGGGCGCGAGCGGGTCGGTCACGGCGCCGGTCTCTTCATCGAGCAGCCCCTGCGCCAGCCTGGTCACCGCTGCGGGGACCGGCGGCGCCAGGTCGGCCACGGCGCGGAGACCGGACAGGACGTCGTCGGGTCGAACGGCAGGCGTCACGTGCCGAACAACCAGCCGCAGTATCGCACAGGGCCGGTCGGTCGGCCTATCAGCCGCTTCACTCTGTGTTTCGAGCTGCGTGTCGAGCTGTGTTTCGAGCTGTGTTTCGAGATGGACGACCGCCGGGCGGGCGTCGAAGGTGCGCAGGCCGTTCTTGGTCATGCGCTGGACCTCGACGGTCCCGGCGGAGTTGAAGACCTGGACGGCGCGTTCGGCGTCGGCCGGGTCGACTCCGTCGAGCCGCAGCTCCCACACGGAGGCCGTGAGCCGGTCGGCGAGGCCCGAGGTGCGGGCCTCGACCGCGTCGACGATGTCGAGCCCGGTGGGCAGCGACTCGTCGAGCAGCGCACGCAGCGTCTGCGGTTCGCGCGCCGCGGTGAGCGCGATCTCCAGGTACTCCGCCTCACTGCCCGTGCCGGTGGGTGCGGCATTGGCGTACGACACCTTCGGGTGCGGCGTGAACCCCGCCGAGTACGCCATCGGTACCTCGGCACGGCGCAACGCGCGCTCGAAGGCACGCTGGAAGTCACGGTGGCTGGTGAACCGGAGGCGGCCGCGCTTGGTGTAGCGCAGTCGGATGCGCTGCACCGCGGGTGCGGGCGGCGGGCCTTCGGGCTGTCGCTTGCCCAGTGTCGTTCAGTCCTTCGTGAGGTTCGTGAGAGCGGTCGTACTGCTATCAAGAGTACGTGTGCCGAGCGGCGTCGGTTCCCGCCGGAGCACGGCTTCCCTCTCCCGGGTCCGCACGGCCCGCTCCCGGGGTTCCCCGAACAGGATCCGCCGTACGTCGGCCCGGGTCTGCCGGGCCGTCTCGCGCGCGGAGGCGAGGGCCTGCCGGGTCACCCGGCCCACGGCGCGCGCGGCCTGCGCGGCGGGCTTGAGGACGAGGTCGCGGACGACGTGCCCCACCGGGGTGAGGACGGTCCGGTACACCCAGCGCACCGGCTCCACGAACAGCCACCGGAAGACGGTGGCGAGGACCCGGCCGACGGAGCGCGAGAGGTGCCCCGCGATCCGCCAGGCGTGTCCGAGCGCCTCCCCGACCTCCCGGGCGAGGACGCCGAGGAAGCGCCCGACGGGGACGAGCACCCAGCGCCACAGCGCGAGCGCGGGCAGCACCAGCAGCACCCGGGCGATCCAGTACAGGGCCGTCCCGAGCCCCGTGACCAGCAGTCCGAGCAGCCGCCACAACCCGAGCGCGCACCAGGCGGCGGCCCGTCCGACCGGCGCGAGGATCCACTCGTACACCCGACGGGCGGGTACGACGACCAGGTACCGGACCAGCCACAGCACGGGGACGACGACCGCGTACCGCGCCAGCCACAGGACCGCGTGCCCGGCGGGGGTCAGCACGCGCGCGTACAGCCACGCGCACCCCGCGCCGACGCCCCGCGCCAGCCATACGGCGGCCTGCCCGACCGGAGTCAGGACGTACCGGTGGAGGGCGACGGCGGGGACGACCAGGAGCACCTTCCCGAGCCAGGCCAGTGCCTGGCCGGCCGGGACGAGGACGTACCGCCACAGCCCCACCAGCGGCCACACGAACACCACCCGCCCCAGCCACAGCAGGGCGCGGCCCAGTGGCCGGAGCAGGGTGTCCCGTAGGAAGCGGCCGGTGACGACCAGCGCGTCCCAGGCCATCCGCACGGGCACGACCAGCACGAGCACCACGATCCGCACGGGCAGCCGGATCGCGACGACGAGGCATCCCTCCGGCTGATGCGGCTCGGCGGGCGGTTTCTGCAGGTCCATACCGGTGTAGACGCCGCGGACCGCTCACTGGATGCACGGAATCAGCCGGACGGATGACAAAAGTGTGCCCGGCGTGGGCGGTTCAGGACGTGCCGCGGCTCTCCGCCTCGGCGTTGGCGATGGCCTCCGCCTCCGCCTCGGCCAGCGCGATGGCGACGCCGAAGGCCTGCGCGATGTGCCCGGCCGCCGACATCACGCGGGCGCTGCCCACGACGGGCGCGATGGCGACGAGGACGTCCTGGAGCTCCTCGACGGTGAGTTCGGCCTTCATCGCCGGGTCGATGTGCGCGAGGTAGGAGATCGCCGGCGCATCGACGGCCACGAGCGCGGCGATACGGGTGAGGATGAGCGTCCGCTCGTCCATGTGACAGCGCTCGACGGAGTCGATGGTCATGGCGGCGAGGGTGTCCAGAACGGGGGTCTCGGATGCGGTTGCCATGTCGGAATCACCTTTCTCTGTTCTCACCTGTCTGTCTTCTCACCCGATGGTCTTCGGGGAGTTCCTACGGACCAGGGCCTTGCCCAGCTCCCACAGGGCCAGCAGGGCCACCGCGGGGAGCAGCGCCCAACCGAACTGCTCCAGGTCGATCTCGGTCGTCCCGAGGAGCCGCTGGAAGCCGTCCATCTGGGTCACCAGCACGGCGAGCACGAACTCCACGAACATCGCGATGTTCATCTGCTTGCTGTCGAAGCTGGCGGTGGTGAGCACGGTGTCCGTCTCGCTGCGGCACTCCAGCGCGGCCACGATGAGGCAGAGCGCGAAGGACGTGAACGCCATGGACTGGCCGATCGCGACGTTGTCGAAGCGCGAGGTGCCCAGCTGGATCAGACAGAGCAGCCCGATCGTGATCGCCAGTCCGGAGAGCCCGACGGTGACCATCACCCCCGTGGTCAGCACCGGTTCGCCGCGCGGGCGGGGCCGGCGCGCCATGAGTCCCGGGCTCTGCCGGTCGAAGCCGAGCGCGAAGCCGAAGGCGGCGTTGACGAAGAAGTGGATCCACAGGACCTGCGCCGGGGTGAACGGCTCCCCCGCGGCGATGTCGAACAGCGTCGCGCCGAGGAAGGTCAGCACGAACACGACCAGCAGCACCAGCACGAACCGGATGTACTTGGTGAGATTGTCGTAAATCTTGCGGCCCTGTTCGACGGCGAAGACGATCGTCGCGAAGTTGTCGTCGGACAGCACCACGCGCCCGGCGTTCTTGGCGACCTCGGTGCCGGAGCCCATGGCGATCCCGACGTCGGCGGCCTTGATGGCCGGGGCGTCGTTGACGCCGTCGCCGGTCATCGCCACCACATGCCCCTTCGCCTTCAGCGTGTCCGCGAGCAGCACCTTGTGCTCGGGGGCGACCCGCCCGACCACGCCGATGTCGTCGATCCGCGCGAGCCGCTCCTCCTCCGGCAGCGCGGCGAAGTCGGCGCCGAGCATGGCCTCGCCCTCGATGCCGAGCTGCCGGGCGATGGCGGCACCCGTGACGACGTCGTCGCCGGTGACCATGCGCACCCGGATGTGGGCCGCCTGCGCGTCCGCCACCGCGGCCCGCGACTCCTCCCGGGGCGGATCGACCATGCCGACCAGGCTCGTCATCTGCAACTCGGTGACGTACGCGAGGAGGTCGCCGTCGGCGTCGAAGTCCGCCGGATCGAGGTCGCGCCGCGCGGCGGCCATCACCCGCAGGCCCTCGCCGCCCATGCGCTCGATGTGGGTCTGCGCCCGCGCCCCGGCGTCCTCGTTCCACGGCACCGCCTTCCCGCCCGCGAGCGCCGTCGCGGCCCGGTCGATCACCGCGGGCGCCGCCCCCTTCACGAAGCAGCGCACGACCGGGCGGCCCGTCCCGTCCGTCGCCTCGTTGAAGGTGGCCATCAGCTTGTACGACGGGTCGAAGGGCAGCGTGGCCAGCCGGGGCAGCCGCTCCCGGGTGGCGTCGATGTCCAGCCCGGCCTTGTGCCCGAGCACCAGCAGCGCGCCCTCGGTGGGGTCGCCGACCACCGCTCCCCCGACGAGCGTGGCGTCGTTGGCGACCAGGTACGGCAGGATCGCCTCCTCCATGTCGGGCGCCGAGCCGACGGGGTGCCGGATCCTGCCCTCCAGGCCGTACCCGGTGCCGGAGACGGTGTAGCGGTCCCCGGGATCGAGCACCTCCACCACGGTCATCTGGTTCATCGTGAGCGTGCCGGTCTTGTCGGAGTTGATCGCCGAGGTGAACCCCAGCGACTCCACCGACGGCAGGTCCTTCACGATGGCCTCGCGCCGGGCGAGGTCGACCGCGCCGATCGACAGGATCGTCTGCGTCACTGTCGGCAGGGCCTCCGGGATGGCGGCGATGGCCAGCGAGACCGCGCTCACGAACAGCGCGTCCCACGCCGTACCGCGGCTGCGCCCCAGCACGAACATCACGATCATCGTCAGTCCGGCCGTCCCCGCGATCCACAGGGTGAGCCGGTCCAGCTCCCGGGTCAGCGGCGAGGCCTCCCGGGTGGTGCTCGACAGCATCCCCGAGATCCGGCCGAGTTCGGTGTCGGCCCCGGTGGCCGTGACGATCACCGTCGCGCTGCCGTGGGTGACGGGGGTGTTCATGAACGCCATGTTGGTGCGGTCCCCGGGCGACAGATCCGTCCCGGTGAGCGTCCCGGGATCCTTCACCGCGGGGACGCTCTCGCCGGTCAGCGCGGACTCGTCGATCTGGAGCGCGTTCGCGGCGACGATCCGCCCGTCGGCCGGCACCTCGTCGCCCGCCGCGAGCAGCACGACATCCCCTACGACGACCTCCTCGGCCGGGATCTCCGACTCCGCCCCGTCCCGGCGCACCCGCGCGGTCGCCTTCATCATCGACTTGAGGGCGTTCATGGCGCTCTCCGCCTTGCCCTCCTGCCGCATCCCGACGACCGCGTTGAGAACCGTGAGCACCAACAGCAGCACCCCGGTGCTCCACTCCTTGATCACCAGGGAGACCACGGCGGCGGCCACCAGGACGAGCTGCATGTAGCTGCGGTACTGGGCGAGACAGCGGCGCCAGCCCGGCACCGGCTGCTCCTCCGGCAGCGCGTTCGGGCCGTTCGCCCGGAGCAGCTCGGCCGCCCGGCCGGCGGACAGCCCCCGCCCGGGCTCCGCCCCGAGGGCGGTGGCGACCTCGTCCGCAGGCAGGGCGTACCAGGGCCGACCGCTCGCCGCCCGCTGCCGCGGCTGTGGCTGCGGGGCGCGGGCCGGGGCACTCATGCCCGCCCCCCGCGCTTGCCCTCTTCCTTCGCGGCGTAGGGGTCGGCCGGCTCGCCGACGGGGGCCTGGCGCTCCAGCTCGCGCTTGACCTCGGCCAGCTCCCGCCGGGTCTCGTCGCCGACCTCCGGATAGCGGGGGTCGATGCCGATCAGGGTGTGGGCCAGGACTGCGCTGACACACACCCGTGCGAACCACTTCCGGTCGGCCGGGATGACGTACCAGGGCGCCCAGGGGGTGCTGGTCGCCGACAGCATCTTGGAGAACGCCTTCTGGTAGTCGTCCCAGCGGGCGCGCTCACGGACGTCGGCGGCCGAGAACTTCCAGTTCCGCTCGGGGACGTCGATGCGCTTGAGGAAACGGCTGCGCTGTTCCTCCTTCGACAGGTTCAGGAAGAGCTTGACGACGGCGAAGCCGTTGTCGGTGAGGTAGCGCTCCCAGTCGTTGATCTCCCGGTAGCGCCGTTTCCACACGCCCGGACCGCGGGCCGCGTCGGGCAGCTTCTGGCGTTCGAGGTTCTCCGGGTGCACCCGCACCACCAGGACCTCTTCGTAATGGGACCGGTTGAAGATGCCGATCTCCCCGCGCCCCGGCAGTTCGCGGTGGTAACGCCAGAGGAAGTCGTGGTCGAGCTCCTCGTCGGAGGGCACCTTGAAGCTCGCCACCCGTACGCCCTGCGGGTTGACGCCGCTCATCACATGCCGGATCGTGCCGTCCTTGCCTCCGGCGTCCAGCGCCTGGAGACACACCAGCACCCCGTGCGTGTCCTGCGCGGCCAGCCGCTGCTGATAGTCGGCGAGCAGCTCGACCCCGCTCCGCAGCAGCTCGACGCCCTCCTTCTTCTTCCGGATCCCCGCCTTGTACCGCGGATCGAAGTCCTTCCCCAGCCGCACCCGGCGGCCGGGCTCGACCCGCAACGGACGGACGAACTCCGCGATCCGCTCGGCCCTCTCGTCGCCCATCGCCCGCTCGTCCCTTCGCCGCCGCGTCCCCCGCTCCCCCAGCAGAATCCCCTCACGACCCGTCGCCGACCTCACCCGCCACGGGTGGTTCCGCCACGGTCGGGCAGGCCGGGGCACCGGGCCTGCATCAGAAGGGCAGGCCCCGCAGGTCGACGCCGGCGGTGGGACGGGGCAGGCCCGCCAGGTCGTAGACCATGGCGGCCAGTGGCCAGGTCCGGGCGCCCTCGGGCTGCCGGAAGGTGACGGGCACGGAGAGCCGGCTCCAGCCCAGCCGGGTGCAGAGCGGAACCAGATCCGGACGGCCCAGCAGGACCACCGTCTCGGCTCCGGCGGCTCTGGCGTGTTCGACCGCGACACTGATCACCGTCCGGGCGAGCCCCCGGCCGCGGTGGCCGGGGTGCACCACCACCCCGCCCAGCCCGGCGGCGCGGCGCGGCACACCGTCGAACGCCATGTCCCGCAGCAGCCATCCCACGGAGGCGACCGGCCGGCCTCCGGAGACGGCCGCGAGGGCGTGCGGCCGGTCGCCCCACACGAGACCGAGCGGTTCGGCCAGGCCGTCATCGGATGCCCCGGGGCGGCGGCTCTGCGTCTGGACCAGCCGGAAGTCGGCGCACTCGTCGTCCACGGCGACGGCAGGGTCGAACCGGTAGCGCAGGCACCGCAGACCGCTGGACTCGACCACCCCGTCCTCCCGGCCGCCGAGGCGGCGCAGTACCGCGATCGAGGCCGCGTTGCCGGGCAGGACGAACGCGAAGACGGCGGGGAGCGAGAGCCGCCGAAACGCCAGACCCAGGCACGCACGCCCCGCTTCTTGGGCGATCCCCCGTCCCTGGGCCCGCGGGTGCAGCGCAAAACCGAGGTCGACCCCGTACTGGGCCCGATGACGCAGTCCCACCCGGCCGAGGAACGCATGCGTCGTGGCATCCCGGACCGCGAAATCGCCGTAGCCGTGCCTGTTCCAGTGGACGACGTGGTCATCGCACATGGCCTCGGCCGCGCTCTCGGCACCCTTCTCCCCTGAAGGATCCCCACTCAGCGGCGGCAACTAAGTTGAGGGCCATGACGGATGGGACGGATGGGACGTATGAGACGGACGACTGGAGGACGGATCGGATCGGGGCTGCTCTGCGGGGCGAGAACCCGACCGTGCTACGGCGGCTGGAGTCGGGGTTCGCGGTGATCGGCGACGTTCAGTTCCTGCCCGGGTACTCGGTTCTCCTCGTGGACGAACCGGGAGTTCGGCGGCTGTCCGACCTGCCGAGGCCCAGGCGCCTGTCGTTCCTGTCCGACATGGACCGGCTCGGAGAGGCCGTCGAGCGGGTCTGCCGACGGCTGGACCCCGACTTCCGCCGCGTCAACCTGGAGATCCTGGGAAACACCGACCCGTTCCTGCACGCCCACGTCTGGCCACGGTTCGCGTGGGAGCCGCCCGAACTGGTGGGCAGGCCCGTGTGGCTGTATCCGCCCGACCGGTGGAACGACGACAGCGTCAAGCTGGGTCCGCAGCATGACGCGCTGCGGGACGGGCTCGGGGCCGAACTGGACCGGTTGCGTTCGCCGGGCTGACGGTCGGCGGGCGTGGTGATGTGCGGCGGCAGATGTCGCAGACCGGCGCGCCCCAGACCGTCACCCTTGGTCGGCGATGCGCTCACCGGTCGTCGCGTCGATCGTGATGTGCTGCCCGGCCTTGGCGTCGTTCACCCGCCAGACCGGTCGCCATTCGCCCTCGACCCGCTGCGCGAGGAGCGCGGTGGAGTCGGCCGACCGGCCCGTCGCGGCTTCCGCCAGAATCTTCGCCTCGGCTTCGCCGATGGTCACTCTCGGCAGCACAGGATCATCGACGGTTCGGGCCGAGAACGCGATGACTCGTCCCGTGGTGGTGAGGGTGAGGTCGAGGCGCATGGGCATCATGACCCCGTCCGTGTAGCGCCGGTACAGCACCGTGCAGACCGCGGCCGGGCCCTCACCGGTGGATCGGATGCGCTGCTCGCTCCCCACGACGTTCCGCGGGAACCACGTGCGGGCGAAGCGTTCGGCCGCTGCCGCGACCTCCTTCTCGCTGAGGCTGCCCTCGTCCCCACGGAGGCGCGAGGACCGGGCACGCTCCAGGGTCTTCGCCGGCCAGGTGCCGGTGAGGGTGCCGTGGTTCGTCTCAGCGGTGATCCTCAGGCGGCTTCCGTCCTGCTCGGCCGAAGTCCCCCGTACCTCGGTGTCGTTCCCGAACACGCCTTTGGCCGCGGCGGCGATCCATTCCTCGGCCTGCCCGGCGGACTCGGCCAGGTCACGCCTCCGGTCGTCCATCGCCACGACGTCGACCGGGTCGATCCGCGACTGGAACACTCCCCCGACGGCCGACACGGCGACCGCCGCGAGCGCCACCCCCCACACCAGGTCACGCACGGGCCGCGCGGGCGGCTGTCGGCGCCGGTACAGCCACACCGCCCCCGCCAGAGAACCCAGCAGCGCGCCGGTCGCGTTGGCCGCGAGGTCCGTCACGCTGCACGAGCGCCCCAGATGCCCCACCGACTGCGCGAGTTCCACCGCCCCGCTGAGGGCTCCGAACGCGGCCGCAACCGTCGCCGGCCTCCTGAAGAGCAGGACGGCGAGAAACGCACCGGGCGCGAAGAGCGCGATGTTCAGCCGGGAACTCGCCGACGTGACGAGGTGGAGGGGCATCCCCGTGTCGCACTGCCAGGGCCCCAGACCGGCGTCACCGGGCAGCAGGGTCACCGCGGCGATGCCGGCCACGTAGGCGGCCAGTGCTGTCCGCAGAGGCCACGGCCTCTTTTTCGCCTTCGCCACGAGCGCCGTCGGCACCGCGACGAGTGCAGCGAGGACCGCCCAGGAGGCGATCAGGCCCGGTACGGCGGAGATGGAAGCCTCAATCACGTTCGAGAATCACCTAGGACCGTCAGCGGCAGCTGCTTCTTGCCGGTCGAGCCGATCTGCAGACGCACCTGGACCGTTCAGCCCGTCAGGTCGTTCACCAGCCCACGGATGCGCCGCTCGATCTCGTCCCGGATCGGACGGACCGCATCGACGCCCTGGCCGGCCGGATCGTCGAGTTGCCAATCAAGGTAGCGCTTCCCCGGGAAGACGGGGCAGGTGTCTCCGCACCCCATGGTGATGACGACGTCGGACGCCTGCACGGCTTCCACGGTGAGGACCTTCGGGGTCTCGGCGGAGAGGTCGATGCCGAGTTCGTTCATCGCTTCCACCACCGCCGGGTTGACCGCGTCGGCAGGGGCGGAGCCGGCCGAGCGGACCTCCACCTTCTCCCCGGCGACGTGGGTGAGGAAGGCGGCGGCCATCTGGGAGCGCCCGGCGTTGTGGACACAGACGAACAGGACGGAGGGGCGGGGAGTGGAGTCGCTCATGGTGGATGTTCCTTGGAAGACGGTTCAGCGAGGAGAAGCAGCGGGTTCGGTGTCGCCCCGCGGCATGACGACATCGGTCTCGGCAGGAGCGGCGGGCCCGAAGAGCAGCGCCACCAGGCCCAGGCCGACGGCGGCACCCACCAGTTGAGCCGCGATGAAGGGTGCGACAGAGGCCGGGGCGATTCCGGCGAAGGTGTCGGTGAACGTCCGGCCGATGGTCACCGCGGGGTTCGCGAAGGAGGTGGAGGAGGTGAACCAGTAGGCGGCCCCGATGAAGGACGCCACAGCGGCCGGAGCGAATCGCTCGCGACCCGTCCGGTTCAGGCCGGAGATCAGCAGCACCAGTCCGGCGGTCGCCACTGCCTCCCCGAGCCACAGGTGCCCTGCGAAGCGGTCGTGGGTGGACCACTTCACCAGGGGTTCGGCGAACATGGCATCGGCCAGGACGGCGCCGACGACAGCCCCAGCGATCTGCGCCGGAACGTACGCGGCCACCTCCCGCAGACTCGGCCCGTCTCCGCTCCTGCGGCCGGTGAACCACGCTGCGAGGGTGACGACCGGGTTGAAGTGCGCGCCGGAGACCGGCCCGAGGAGCACGATCAGCACGGCCAGACCGAAGACCGTGGCAGTGGAGTTGGCGAGCAGTTGGACGCCCACGTCCCGCGAGAGTCCGGCCGCCTGGATCCCCGAGCCGACGACCACCGCCACCAGCCCCGCCGAACCGACCGCTTCCGCAGCGACGCGACGCCCCAGGGGCGCGCTCACACGGATGCCTTCGCCGTCTGCGGCATGGCCAGAAATCCGGCCAGGCGGTCGAGGACGTTCGGCAGCACCCAGTAGTAGACCCAGGTGCCGCGGCGCTCACAGTCGATGAGCCCCGCCTGCCGGAGGAGCTTCAGGTGGTGCGAGATCGTCGGTTGTGAGAGGTCGAAGGCCGGGGTCAGCTCACAGACACACACCTCCCCGCCCTCCCGCGAGGCGATCATCGACATCAGCCGCAGGCGCACCGGGTCGCCCAGGGCTTTGAAGATCTTCGCCAGGTCGGCCGCCTGCTCTTCATCCAGTGGCGCAGCGGCCAATCCCTCGCAGCAGGCACCAGCCCCGTCCTGGCCGAGGATCTTCAGCTCTTGATTCGACATGCGTCTATGTTGACGTTTTTCGAATCAAGGCGCAAGGTGGAATCGAAGAACATCAATACAAGCCGTTCAGGGCACCGCCATGCCCACTCACGCGGGAGTGCTCCATGTCCGACCAGTCCACCGACCTCCGGGAAACCGTCCGTCAGCGCTACGCGGCAGCCGCCGTGCAGGTCAGCGAAGGCGGCACCGCCTGTTGCGGCCCACAGCCCATCGAGACCGACGAGAACTTCGGCTCGACCCTGTACGCCACCGACGAGCGCGAGACCCTGCCCGCCGAGGCCGTGGCCGCCTCCCTCGGCTGCGGCAACCCCACCGCCGTCGCCGAACTGCGCGAGGGCGAACGCGTCCTCGACCTCGGCTCCGGCGGCGGCATCGACGTCCTGCTCTCCGCCCGCCGCGTGGGCCCCACCGGCAAGGCCTACGGCCTCGACATGACCGACGAGATGCTCGCCCTGGCTCTCACCAACGCCGAGAAGGCCGGGGCGACGAACGTCGAGTTCCTCAAGGGCACGATCGAGGCGATCCCCCTGCCCGCGAGCACCATCGATGTCGTGATCTCCAACTGCGTGATCAACCTGTCCACCGACAAGCCCGCCGTCTTCGCCGAGACCTACCGCGTCCTGAGGCCCGGCGGCCGGATCGGCGTGTCCGACGTGGTCGCCGACGACTCACTCACCCCGGCCCAGCGCGGGGAGCGCGGCGACCACGTCGGGTGCATCGCGGGCGCCCTCTCCTTCGAGGAGTACCGCACAGGCCTGGAAGCGGCAGGGTTCACGGGCATCGAGATCATTCCGACGCATCCGGTCGCCGACGGCATGCACTCCGCGATCGTCCGCGCGTCGAAGCCGACGGCTCCCCGGCCCGGCACCCGGACGGACCCGTCGGCCGGCACCTGCTGCGGGGTGAACGCCTGCTGCACCGAGGTCGAGACGGCGGCAGACCCCACCGTCAGCGTCAGCGCGGCGAAAGCAGCCTCCGGCTGTGGCTGTCAGAGCTGATCCAGCCACGACCGAGCCCCCTCCCGATCAAGGAGGGGGCTCAGAAGTGCGCAGAGGCCGCTCTCAGGCAGCCGACGGGGCCGGCCCCACTCCACCTCGGAGAGCACCTCGCGCCTCGCTCACCTCAGTGCACGTGTCCGCTGGTCGCAACGTCCTTCTTGACCGTCAGCGGCAGCAGCTTCTTGCCGGTCGGGCCGATCTGGATCGTCGTGTCCATGGCAGGGCATACACCAACAGTCCTAAATCCAGTACGGTGCCGCAATGGCAACCCGAAGCAGGAAGCGCAGCTCAACTCACTTACCGGCGTACGACGTCGAGACCGAGTGGACGGCAGCAGACTTGGCGGTCCTGGAGGACCTGAAGAAGGCCGAGGCCCTGCTGCCGGACGACGCCCCCAGGGCGTTGCTCTCCATACGCCTGTCAGTCCTCACCGACGAGACGACGTCCCCCATCCGGCAGGAACTCGATCTGCGGAAGCTCGCCCTGGAGCGAGGCCGCCGAGTCGTCGGTGTCGCCAGCGACCTGAATGTATCGGCGACGAAGGTCCCCCCGTGGAAGCGCAAGGAACTGGGAGACTGGCTCAACAACCGCGCGCCGGAGTTCGACGAGATCCTGTTCTGGAAGCTGGACCGGTTCGTACGGCGCCTCACGGACCTCAGCACCATGATCGAGTGGTGCCTGAAGTACGGGAAGAACCTGCTGTCCAAGCACGACTCGATCGACCTGACCACGACGGCCGGAAAGATAATGGTCACGATCATCGGTGGAATCGCCGAGATCGAGGCGGCCAACACCAGCACGCGCATCACGAGCCTGTGGGACTACGCCAGGACGCAGACGGATTGGGTCGTGGGCAAGCCGACGTACGGCTACGAGACGACGGAGAACGAGGACGACAGGGTCGTCCTCGCCATCAATGCAGAGGCGTACAGAGCACTGCACTGGTGCCGCCGCGCCGCCCAGAGGCCGAAGCCCGCATCCGCGCGGCGCATGTCCAGGGTGCTCATCCGTGCCGGAATCTGCGGACCAGGCCTGACCACGTCGACGATGCTCCGCCGGCTCAGGAACCCCGGACTGATGGGGTACCGCGTGGAGGAGAACAAGGTCGGAGGCGTGCGCCGCTCGAAGATCGTGCTGGGCAACGACGGGAAGCCCATCCGCGTGGCGGATCCGATCTTCACAGAAGAGGAGTTCGAGAGCCTCCAAGCCGCCCTGGACCGACGCGGGAAGAATCAGCCCACCCGCGCCCCCGGCGGGGCGACGAAGTTCCTCGGAGTCCTGCTCTGCTACGACTGCGGGGCCAACATGATGGTCCAGAAGACAACGCACAAGGGCAGGGCATACGAGTACCTGCGATGCGGCAAGTGCAAGAGCGGCGGGCACGGCGCACCGAACCCGCACCTCATCTACAGCAAGTTCGTCGAGGACGTGCTGAAGGTTCTCGGTGACGACCCCGTCATGGTGCGCGAGTACCGCCAGGGCGCCGAAGCCCGCAAGGAGCAGAAGCGCCTTGAGGAGTCCATCAGCTACTACATGACCGGTCTCGAACCCGAGGGGCGTTTCACGAAGACCCGCTTCACGCGGGAGCAGGCCGAGAAGACCATGGACGACCTGATCAAGCAGTTGGAGGCCATCGACCCCGAGTCGACGAAGGACCGGTGGGTGGCCGTGCACAACGGCAAGTCGTTCCGGGAGCGGTGGGAGGAGGGCGGCATGGAGGCCATGGGCGCCGATCTTCTCCGGGTGGGCGTGAAGTGCACTATCAAGCGGACCAAGGTGAAGGGGGTACGCGCCCCGTACGTCCACATGAAGCTCATGATCCCGAAGGACGTGCGGGACCGCCTGATACTCAAGGAAGACGACTTCGCCGAAGCTTTCTGATACGAGACTGCTGGCGAACGAGTGCAGCCGCCTCCCAGCGATACGGGGAGGCGGCCGTTTGTGTCACGAGAACCACGACGCCGGATCAAACGGTTGTTCTGTCCCATCGTCGTCCACGATCACGATCTCATTTTCGATCATGATGTCGGTACTGCTCTCACCGTTCCGTGGCGGGGGCAAGGGGCTGACGTGCTGAGTACCACGCTTGGGAAGAGTCGTCGTCAGAGCCATCCCCCCTCTCGTCCTGCCTCCACAGCAAGCCGCCGAGATCCCGCAAGGTCTTCGGCGACGCCGGCCGCGATGAGGGCCGCGCCGGGGGTGTGGCCGGAGCCGATGTAGCGCCAGTTGTGTTCGGTGATGGCGTCGGGGGTGTCGGTGTGGCCCATGTGGTGGGCGCGTTCGGCGCGGAGGGCTGCGTAGGTGGTGGAGTAGGCGCGGGATTTGGTGAGGATGTGGCCGCGGTAGCCGAGGGTGTGGGTCCACGGGCGGAGGCGGAGGGGTGCGTACTCAGGGAGGCCGCCCAGGCGCCAGCAGGCACGCATGAGCGTGCGGACGTGGGTGCTGACGGGTGCCGCCTCGATATCGGCCCAGGTGGTGAGCGGGTGATCGAGGCCGGCGCCGGTTTCGCTGGCTCCCTTGGTGACGTACTTGGCGACGTACGCGGCTACGGCGTCGTCATCGGGGCCGTCACCGTCGGTGTGCAGTGGCCGGGCGTCGATCTGCTCACCCCAGCTCAGGACCAGTTGTCCCACGGCCGGGCTGTAGGACGAGCGGACCAGGACGCGCCGGGCCGACTTGCGTACGGCATCGACGAGGACTTGCACAGTGGCCCAGGGCGGGGGTTCGTCGTCGGATCCGTTCGGTCCGTCGACGCGGACGACGGCATGGACGTGGACGGCCGCCCGCTTCTGGTACTCGGCGACGCGGGCGAAGGAGAGCCGGGCGTGCTCGGCGAAGCGTGACTGTACGAGGCCGGCTGAGGAGGCGAGGCGCCGCCGGACGTCGATGACGAAGCGGTCCCAGAGCTTGGATGCGTGTGCGTGCCAGAGGACGTGGGCTGTGTAGTCGTAGCAGTCGGGGCAGAGCGGTTGGCCGACGACCGGGGCATCCGGGGCGTGGACGGTGCCGCAGCCGAGGGCGCGTCCGTGCTCGCAGGTGTGGCTGTCTCGGCGGGGTCGGCACTGTTCCCCGGCGCGGTGGACCGGGCCGAAGGAGGGGGCGGTGAGGGTGACGAACAGCCGAGGCCGGTAGCGGACGGCCGGGGGGACGTTCTTGCCGCCGAGGAGTCCGGCGCGCACCAGGTGGTAGGTGTCTCCGGCGTGGAGGCGGGAGCAGGCGGGGCAGACGGTTGCGCGGCGGTTGCGGCAGCGGACGAGGAGGCGTTCGCCGGGTTCGTCGCGGGTGTCGTAGTGGCGGAGGATCTCGCCCGTAGTGCCGTCCAGGGTGGTGGTGGAGCCTGAGAGGTGGACGGGATGGGCGCATCCGCCGGTCGCGGTGACCTGGTCCAGCCAGCGGGGGAACTTGGGATCTTGAGCGAGGCGTATGGCGTCGCGGTCGGTTTCGGGGAGCTGACGCAGGCGCGCCGCGCGATCCAGGGCGGCGCGCCGGTCAGCCGGGGTGTACTGCGGGGTGATGGTGGTGACCTTCCGGGGTGGGCCGCCGCAGCGGCACGGATGTGGGTTGGTGGCGCGTCGTCGGTCATGGGGATCGCTCCCTTGCAGGTGGCTCGGGTGTGGCGGGGTTCAGCGGATGGTGCCGGTGCCCCGGCAGACGCGGCAGCGCCGGATCCGTCCGGTCCAGGTCTTACGGGCGCCGTCGCCCTTGCAGTGGGGGCACCTCACGCGAGGCATGGGCATGGTCGGGTGTCCTCTCTGCTCAGGTGTGGGAGAAGCCGCTTATGAACCAGGTCACGAGCCCGTGGATGGTGAAGATCACGGGGGTCTGGCCGAGGTAGACGCCGAAGAGGCCGACGCAGACCGCTTCCCAGGCCCGGACGTCGCGCGAGCGGACGAGGAGGACGGTGATGATCCCGAAGATCACCGCGAACGTGAACGCCGTACCTTCGCTGATCACTTCGACTCTCCTTCCAGCGCCGCCAGGGCGCGGGTGACGAGGGACAGTTCCGGGGTCATCGCGCCGTACTTCCGGGCCGTGGCCACGGCCTCATCAGTGGGGGTGAGATGTGAGCGCGCACGGCTCCATCCGCCATCGGGCCCCGTGCAGACAGCCACACCGCGCTCTTCCGGCGTGATCGCCTGGGCGACCGCCACGGCATCCTTGTTGAGGTCGCCGAGGGTCATTTCCGCTGTGCCGGGGTCGTTGACCCGGTGGCAGATCCGGCCGCCGAGCTGGGCCCGCAGGGCGGTGACGCCGGGACCGAGGTCGGAGCCGACACGTTGGCCGGCCACCACCAGGTGAATGCCGAGGGCGGCACCGAGCTGGGCCAGCCGCAGGAGGAGCGTTGAGCACTGTTCGGCTTCTGCCTTGCTCTCGCGGGTGCCGTTGGACAGGTACAGTTCCGCGATCTCGTCGACCAGGACCACGACCGGCACGGGGCGGAGCTTGTCCGGGAGCTCCCAGATGGAGCGGGCTCCGGCCGACCGGCATGCGCTCATCCGGTCCTGCATGTCGACCACCAGCGCGGAGAGCACGGCCACGGCCTCACGGCGGCAGGTGGCCAGTGCGGTCAGTCGTGTGGTGAAGAGGCCGAGTTCCATGCCGCCCTTGCAGTCGATGCCGACCAGGGCGACGCGCTGTGTGGCGAGCTGGGTAATGAGCCGGGCCAGCAGGGTCGACTTGCCCGAGCGCGTGGCCCCGACGATGAGCCAGTGCGGCACCAGGCGCAGGTTCATCACCCACGCCCCTCCCGTCTCCAGCGAGCCGATCAGCGCGGAGAGGAGTTCAGCCGGGGCAGTGGCTAAGAGGTCCTAACAGAAGTCGTTGATCATGTGACTTTCGGCTTGGGTGGTCGTTGGTCTGGCCGTGGGGAAACGTCAGTCGCGGCCCTGGATCGTG